>NZ_CP034184.1:0-300000 GCF_003860465.1 Deinococcus psychrotolerans | reverse complement strand
GCCGCGAAGCCCTGTGCGCCCAGCAGCGCCAGCCACGCGACCAGGGTCGCGCCGCCCAGCAGCACAGGCATTCCGACGAAGGCCAGCGGCAGGCCGAGACCGCCGAGGCGCAGCAGCATCAACGCGCCAGCCAGCAGACCGAGCGCCAGCACACCCAGCAATGCGGCGATAGGCAGACCCACAAAGGCCACAGCGCCGTACCCGAGACTGGCAGCGGGCGCAGCTCGCAATTTCTCCCAGACGCCCAGCAGCCGGGGGCGGGCCAGCCAGAGGAGCAGCAGACCAACCAGCGCGATGCCGACAAAGGCGCTCAGGAAGCTGGCGAAAGGATTGGGACGGGGCTGAATGTTTACGCCATTGATGGAGGCATACGTCACCTGTCCACCCACCACTCCGGCGGACAGGGCCGCCTGGCCGGAGTCGGAACGCTGAAGGGTCAGGTCGCCCGCGATCCGCCCGCCCTGAGTAAACCGCAGGCCAGGGTCGCTGAACGTTGTCCAGTTGTTCCCGGTCGGGACAGCAGTGTCTCCAACCGCCATTTTGGCGTTTCCGCCGATCACGCCGCCAATCTCGATGCCGTTGGCCCCCACGTAGGCATTGCGGGTCACCCGGCCGTCTAATTGAGCCTGAGAGCTGCCCACGGCCACGTCGCGTCCGATAACGACGCCAGGGGCCACCACAACTTCTGAACCGGCGGCCAGCAGATCGCGCCCAATGTTGGCCCCATTCTGCACGCGGATCACAGAACCGGCGACGCGGGCCGTCTGGGAGACCTTGCCGCTCAGAATCAGCGTCTCGCCCGATGCCCAGAGGTTGCCGCGCACGTCGCCGTTGATGGTCACCGTGCGCCCCCCCACGAACAAATCACCGTTGACGGTGCCGTCGATCTGTACATCATTGCCAGCAACATACAGATCGTCCTGAATGATTTCAGACTTGGCCACGGTCACGCTGTCGCCGGTTCGCCAGTCGATGGCCGAAGCCATGCCGCCGAGGGTCAGGGCGATGAGTAGGGTGCTGGCGTTTCTGAAAAGGTGATTGTCGGTCTTCATGATGAACCTCCCGGTCGTTCTGAGACGCGCTGAGGTGTCAATGGGCAGCGTGTCCTCTGTTGAATGCTGACCGTATTCTGTTTCCAGAGCGTTACGGCTGGGGTGAGGAAGAGGGGGCATCAACGGTTCAGTTGCTCGACGTTGACTGCGCCGAGACCCACTTCGATGTACAGATCGACCCGGTTCGCGCTCTGTGCATAACCCAGCGAAATGGAGGTGTCGCCGTCACGCAAGAATCGCCCTTCACCTTTGCCGTCCCCAGACCGCTGCTGACGCGCACACGCGCCTTCATGCCCCTTGGGACGGTGACATTCAGCTGGCCGACGCCACTCTTGATCACGGCGGAGACGAGTCCGGTGGCGGGCAGCCGTAGATTGGCGCGTCCGACTCCTCCCTAGAATCTCAGTTCAGTGACCTTCAAGTTGGCCAGATCGAGTGTCGATGCTCCGGCTCCCATATTGACCTTCAGCACCAGCGGCACGTCTGGCGAGAGCGTCACGAGCCAGTGCGCGTCGTCCTGGCCGAGATTGCCGAAGAGCGAGTTGTTCGGCCTGATCTGCCGCGCAGTCAACTGCACCACCTGGGTGTCGCCGCGCTCCACTGTGCGGCGCTCCAGCCGCTCGTTGCGGGTCAGACCCAGGCTGCCCTCGATCAGCGTGCTGCCGCTGCCCGGCCCGACGTCCAGCTGCCCAACGGAAGGAGACAGCTCAATCTCGGCGCGGGCCGCCGTGAGGGGCTGACTGAGGGTTTCGGTGGTCGAGGTGCCGGTGACGGCAGGCCGCAGGACGTACCACCCTCCGGCTGCCAGTAGCGTCGCGGTCACCAGCCCGAGGGTCAGTGGGCGGCCCCAGGAGTACGGGCGCGTAATGAGGGCCACGCCGATCACGATCATGACCAGCGGCGTGCCCCAGTTGTCGAGGCCAATCAGGTCAAAGAGAGACAGTGCGCCGATGACGATCAGGACGTAGGCCCAGCGGCTGACTTTGGGTTGGGGTTTGGGGGTCACGGGCGGGTTGGTGGTCTGGGGAGAGGGACGTTCAGCTGCACTCATACGCTTTTCTCGTGACGCTCGGGGAGAAAAAAGGGTTCAGGGTGGAAACGGGGATTGAACAGATTTCAAGGAAGGGCGATGTCGCCAACTTCCGCTGACAGACGGCTTCTGGAGTCTCCTTAAGCTGGTTACACGGTTGGAACTGGTCGGCCGGTTTCCATCTTCAGCTCAGGAAACGAACTGTATTCTGTCCAGGAGCCCTCATACAGGCGTACACGGGGGTAGTCCAGCAGGTGCTTGAGGATCAAATACAGAATCGACGCCTCGCGACTGGTGCCGCAATACACGACGATGTTCTGATCTTTCCTCACTCCTTTCAGGGCAAGTAAAGCTTTGATCTCTTCCAATGGCCGCAGCTGATGCAAGTTCGCGCCTTCAACCAAAGAATGCCAGTCCACGTTCAGGGCACCGGGGAGATGTCCGTTCCGCATCCAGGTACTCTCCACGCCCAGGTAAGCACCTTCGGGCCGGGCGTCAACGAAGGTCGCCCTCTTCGTGGCGAGCTGATCCTTCAACTCCTCAAGAGAAATGCTCATCGCATCCGGTTCGGGCCGCACGGTGAGCTGAGCAGCACCATATATGGGGTACTGCTGCGATACACGCTGAGTGTTGCGGTACGCGGTCCAGCCACCATCAAGCAGACTTACATCGGTGTGCCCGATCAGATTGAGGGCGTACATGATCATGGTGGCCCCAATCACGCCCTCACCCTGGCTGTAGACGACGACGTGGTGATCATCGGTGACGCCCGCAAGTGCAAAAAGATGACACAGAGATTCAGGGTTCAGGTATTGTGCGGGCACGCCATTTTTGGGCGCACGCAAGCTGAAATCCGAGAGATGCACAGCGTTCGGCACGTGACCCGGAAGATACTGCATCACGTCACTCCGTACATCCAAGACACGGAGATTTTCATCGTTCAGGTGCGCGGAAAGCCATGTGGAATTTACCAGTTTCATAATGTCTCCTTAAAATTGGGGGCGCTAGTCAACGTCATGGAATGTCGGTTGAAAAGCAGCTTGTCTGGTGACAATCAGCGACCAAGAAGAGGGTTTGACGAATTGAGGGATTTCTGGGCAAGCGGCGAGACCCCGAAAGTTGAGGGTCTGGGCCAGGATCAGCCGCACCACTTTGGGCACGCACCAGCGTCGCAAGTAGCGGGTCGGCAGCTTAGGTCAGACGGCGTCCCGGCCAAGAAACGGGGCGTGCAGCAAGGGAGCGATCAGGCAGACGTTGAAGCTCCCGGCCAGAAGCGGCACGGCACCCACCGCCATCACCACGGCATTGCCGAGCGAGTAGCCCCGGCCGATCAGGGCCAACCCGACCGCCGCACGGAGCAGACGGCCAGTTGGCGTGGCCATAAAGTGAGCAAATTTCATAGCATTCTCCTCATGTTGAGAAATGTTTCTCGTCAGGGCGCGGTAACGAATGAGCAGAGGAGTGGCACTCTTTTATGCAGGGAAATCTGTCCCAATCGCGACCGGAACTTGTCTGGCTCAACGTCCTGACCCTAGATCAGACCTGTTACGCGAGCATTACTAGTCCACCGGAAACGCGCCGGTTATGTTGCCTTGACTGGCCGGGTTTGCAGCTTCACCGTGTGGCGCTCAGGCCCAGCGTGTAGCCACGCGCCTCGGTCCGGACGACTTCCAGGCCGAGCTTGCCGCGCAGGTGATGAACGCAGACCTTGACCACGCCGAGGTCACTGGCGCGGCCTGCCCACACCAAATCGAGCAGTTCCTCCGGAGAATAGACGCGGCCGGGTGTGCGGGCCAGCCGCTCGAGCAGGTCATATTCCCGTGATCCCAGCACGACACGCTGGCCTCGCCACTGCACCTGCCGGGTCACGAGGTCGAGTTGCAAAGGGCCGTAGCTCAGAGCGTCGGTCTTGGTTTCGCTGACCCGGCGCAGCAAGGCCCGCACCCGCGACAGCAGCTCGGAGAGGTGAAAGGGCTTGGTCAGGTAGTCGTCGCCGCCGAGGTCCAGGCCTTCGAGCCGGTCTACTAAGGTGTCGCGGGCCGTCAAAAAAAGCACAGCCGATTGCGAACCGGCGCTTCTCATCTCGCGGGCCAGGGTGAAGCCCCCGGACTCGTCCTCGGGCAGGCGGACATCAAGGATCGCCAGGTCTGGCTCGAAGTTCTGGAGAACCATACGGGCCTGGGTAAGATCGGCGGCTTCCTGCACCTCATACCCCTGGGCGGCCAGGGCGCGGCGCACCGGCAGCGCAATGGCCGCCTCGTCTTCGACCAGCAGAATCCTCATGTGTTCAGGCGCACGCGGTTCGGTCGCGCCTTCAGGGACAGACAAGCACCGAGCGGAGTGACAACGGGAGCTGGGGACATGGTGTGAAGCTACCCGGACGCGATTACCGGGCGATTACGGGCCACATAACCTGGAGATAACCAGTGCCCGGTACCTTGCATTCAGCAGTTTACTTTCAGCGGTTCAAGCGAAAACCCCATCACCCCATCTCTTCCCAGGAGAAGCCATGCCCAAGCAGCCGAAGAAATTTAATGCTGTCCGCGCCACCCGCCTTTCCCTCCTGATGGCCCTCAGTCTGACGGTGGGCCTCGGCACCGCTATCTACTCACCCCTGGCCCACATCAGGCCCACCAAGGCAGGGGAGCAGCAGACTGCCCAGGCCCAAGCTGACCCTATATCGGCCCGGCTGCCTGAATTGGTGCCAGCTCCGCAGATCTGGGAGGCCGCTACACAGGACGCCCCTGTCAGTGTCGTGGCCTCGCCGCGCCAGTCGGTCAGCCAGGACCCGGCCTCAGAAAAACCCGAACGTCTCCGGTCAACACATGAGGATGAATCGGAGGGATCCGACGAGGAAGGGCGGACCGAAGACACCTCTGCTGTCCGTCTGGTACGGGCCGTCCAACGCGTTCCGGAGCCATCAGCGATCGCGGCGCACCAGTCGGCGACAACGCCGCGTCTCACCCCACAGGCAGCGCCCGCTTTGAGTGCTCAACCGGCAGCGCCCCTCGTCCGCCAGGCTATCCCCAGGATCGTCCGCAGACCGGCCGCCCCGGTGATCGCGACCACCTCTGCCAGCTGAATTACCTGCCGCCCGCCAGTTCAGTTTCCGTTTTGCTCGCCACCGTTTCCAGGGAGATTCCATGAATCCAAGCCGCCTCACTTCACTCGTTGTGCTCACGGTCGTCGCGTTTATGCATTACCGGGATATTCCCGGCAAGCTCGGGGAAACGCCGTACCTGGGTTGGATGTACATCCTGCTCGTTGCGGGATGTGCCGCCGCTGGAGCTTGGCTGCTGAGTACCCACTGGCGGCAGGGGTACGCACTGGGCACCCTGATCTCGCTGGGAGCGATTATCGGCTTCGTGCTGACCCGGACCACCGGTCTACCGAACGCCACCGGCGACATCGGCAACTGGGGCGAGCCGGCTGGAATCATCTCGCTTGTGGCGGAGGCCGCCTTCGTGGCACTGTCCGTCACACAGTTGCGAATGCGTCCTCAGCTGATCTCTGCCTGAGAATCCAGCCGGCAGGTGTCGGACCGCCCCTGGTGCCGATCGCCCGGCACTCCTTCCAAAGTGTTGCTCCGTTCAGTATCAATCGTTCCGGAGGTACCCATGACCAAGCCCAACGTTCAAAGTGCGCGGGAGTTCTCTCTGGGCGCTCCGTCAGCCCAGACCCGCTCCCCTCTTCCTGCCGCCACCCTTTCCAATGCCGTCAGCGCAAACCGCTGGAACTCGCTGCTGGCACTAGCCCTGGGGACGCTTCTACTGGGCGGTTTCGTTCTCAGTGCCCTGCACCTGACCCCCGGCCCGCTCGCCTGGTCGCTGCTGAGGGCCACTGGGATCGTCGCCTACTTGGCGCTAGCGGTCACAGTGACCTTCGGAGCCCTGCTCGGCAGCCGCTCCGCTCCGGCCTGGCTGGCCCGCGCCCAGCAGTACGGCTGGCACGGACTGCTCAGCGGTTTCGCACTGATCATGGGAGGAGCGCACGGGCTGTTTTTGATGGTGGACGGCAAGTACGCTCAGCCTCTGCGCGGCGTGCTGCTGCCCGGAGCGTCAAGTTTCGCGCCGCTCGCTGTCGGACTGGGCACCCTCGGCCTGTATGGGCTGGCCCTGGTGTACCTCTCGACCAGATGGCGAAAGCGGCTGAGCCTCAAAGTCTGGCGGGCCCTTCACCTGGCAGCGTATCCAGCTTTCGGCATGCTGACGCTTCACGGCGTACTGACTGGCAGCGATCACCTGGGTCTACTGTACGGCACGGCACTCACCTGCGCTCTCTTCACTTTCGGGCTGCGCCTGACCGAGGAGGCAAGCAGGCGCGGCGGCTCCCCGGTGCCTGGCAGGAGGTGAGCCGGACACTTTCGCTGCACGCGCTCGGCAGTCAGATCGTAATTCAGGGCGAAGGGGCCGAGGCGGCGGCGTGCCAGATCGAACAGGCTGAAGCGCTGCTCACCCGCTTCCAGGCTTCGCCACTCACCGAACTGAATGCCCGGGGCGTCCTCCGGGCCCCACCCAGCATTTTGGTTGAGGCAATCGGCCACGCTCTTTCGGTGGCCCGGCAGACCGCCGGACTGGTGACTCCAGCGGTGCTGACAGCGCTGGAGGTGGCCGGGTACGCGCAGACACTCGGTGAGCGCCGCGGCACGGCGGCCACCGTGCTGGATACCTCGGAAGTGGTTTGCACCTCAGAGATGATCCGCCTACCCGCCGGTCTGCGGCTCGATCTGGGCGGAACGGCGAAGTCCTGGATCGCCGAACGCGCGTTTACCCGGATATCTGGAGACGGCTTCATCAATGCGGGCGGCGACCTGATCACCCGGCAATCTGCGGCTTTTGCCGTGGATATCGCGCACCCGCTTGGTGGCACGCCGCTGTATCTGGACTGTCCAGCGGGAACATGGGGCGTGGCCACTTCCAGCACACTCAAACGGGCGTGGGAGGGCGGCCATCACCTTATCGACCCACGCACGGCACGCCCGCTCGAATCGGATCTGATTCAGGTCACGGTGATCGGGAACTGCCCGACCGACGCGGAGGTGCTCACCAAACTGGCGTTCCTTGACACCGAGATGCTTGACGAGCTTCAGGGGAACGCTCAAGTGTACGCCTACGACCGGGCAGGGCAGTTCTGGATCAGGAGCGGCAAAGTCTGGCAGAAGATGGAAACCTGAACGGTTCAATGCCGGTAAGTTAAGGGGTCAAAGCGGGGTGTTGACGCTGTCAAGCTCAAGGATGAACCTTGGCACCGCACTGTTCACAACGGCCCGCGACCAGATGCTTGACCACTTCGACACCTTTGCCTCGAGCCTGACTGGTCGCTTGCCATACGATCTGGAGCACCTTGCCGATGACATTGCCTCGCTTGTGCTCTTTAGACGACGACCGCGCTCTTACCCCGAGCCGTCAAAATCAAGATGACTCACTCCCCAAGGAAAGGACATGCCAGCACGCCTTCGTCTCCTTAACGTACCGGCATTGCGTTTAACCCTTTACATTTAACCCGGTCGTAACCCCAAACGCGCATGCTGAACAGGTGAACAGACATGCCAGGTGTTGCCGGAGATCAGGGTGCTGATCTTGCTGGTAGAAGATGAGGAGGCGATTGCCTTGCCGCTGCGGCGAGCACTGGCCGCGCAAGGTTACACGGTAAACTACGCCGCTGATCTGACCCACGCGCGGGCCGCTGTGCTGACCCTGGAACCCGATCTGGCGGTGCTGGATGTGCAGCTCCCCGAAGACGAGGCCGGCGGGTTTGTGCTGGCCCGTGAGATGCGGGCAGCGGGCTACCGGGGCAGTCTGCTGTTTCTGACGGCCCGCGACAGCCTGGATGATCGCCTGGAGGGGCTGGATCTCGGTGGCGACGATTACCTGACCAAGCCGTTTCATCTCTCCGAACTGCTTTCGCGGGTTCGGGCGCTGCTGCGGCGGGTCAGCGAGGCCAAGACCGATCTGCTGAGCTACGGCCCGTTGTCGCTCGATTTGGTGACGCACCGAGTCGAATGGGAGGGCCGCACCGTGATGCTCAGCTTGCGGGAATACGACGTGCTGGAACGTCTGGCCCGCGCACCCGGACGCGTCTTCTCGGCAGAGGAACTGATGGATGTGGTCTGGGGTGAGCGGGCCAGCGACCCCGGCGTGGTCAAAGTCTGTGTTCATCATCTGCGGGCCAAACTCAGTCCCGAGGTGATCCAGACGGTTCAGCGCGGCTATCAACTGGGCCTGGCGAATCTGGAGCGCCGACCATGAAGCTGGGCGTCCGACTGGCGCTGCTGATCGCCCTGATTGTCACGGGAGCGCTGTTGGCTCAGGGCTTTTTCGGTTTCCTGACCTTCCGCCAGACTGCCAATGCGGCCCTGCGCAACGACCTGAGTACCTACCTTGCCGCGCTGGCCCATGATCGCAAGGAAGGGGACACCCCGACCTACCTGCCCAACGAGAACGGTATCCGCGCCCGCTTGATCCGGCGTGAAAAGGTGATTCAGGAATACGGCGGTCCCTTTCCCCAGACCGCCACCCAGCACGGCGACGACGACAAGCACAGCGACGAGTGGTTGACCCAGCAACTCGCGGTGCCAGATCTGGGAGCAGGGACGCTCTTACAGGCCAGTATTCCGCTGCGGTCTTACCATCAGGGCTTGGCCGCTTATCTGGCCACCGTCACGCTGTCGGTGGTGGTGATGTCGCTGCTGGGTGTGGCGGCGGCGCTGCTGGTGAGCCGGAGCATGGTGCGGCCCATCAGTGATCTCTCGCGGGCCGCCGAACGGGTGGCGCAATCCGGGCAACTGGATGAACGGGTGGACGCGCCACAAGGTCAAGTCGAAATCGCCCGACTGGCCCGCAGCTTCAACACCATGCTCCAGCGGCTTTCAGCCTTTCGGCAGCGTGAAACAGAATTCGTGCGCCACGCCTCCCACGAGTTCCGCACGCCACTTGCGGCGCTGCGGGCGCAGGTGGACGCCAACGCCCAAGGCTGGATCAGTGACGCCGAACTAATCGCCACGGTCGACCAGCAAGTCGAGCGGCTCACCGCCCTGACGGGAGCGCTGCTGCTGCTCTCCCGCGAGAACAGTGCCGAGCATGAAATCTTCGACCTGGGCGAGATCAGCGGCGCACTGGCCCAGCAACACGGCGCAGCGTACTGCGGCCCGGCCCACCTGCCATTTTCCGGAAGTCAGGCGTTGATCAGTCAGGTTCTGATCAATCTATTGATCAACGTCAATAAATACGCGCCCGGAGCGGCAGCCACCGTAGGCTTAGCCGCTGCCGATCAGCAGATCGTTTTGTCGGTCAGCGACGCGGGCCCCGGTGTGCCACCGGACGCGCTGCCCCGCTTGATGGAGGCGTTTTACCGTGTGCCCGGCACCCGTGAGGGCGGGAGTGGTCTGGGCCTGGCCATCGTGCAGCGCGTCGCGGAGGTTCACGGCGGTACGGTGCGACTGGCGTCCAATTCACGTCAAGGCTTAACGGTGCAGTTGCACTTGCCCAACATTCAGGCCAACATCAAAGGCAACGCAAAACCGCCGAATTGATGGTTCGGTTGTGTTGCCTTAACTTCAATGCCAGTAAGTTAAGAAGCGATCGGGGCACTGGCACGCACTTTTCTTGGATAGCGGGTCATCTTGATTTTGACAGCGCGTGGGTACGAGAGAGATCGTCTTGCAGGAAGCACGAGCAACGCGAAGTCACTGGTCAGTTGTTCCAGATACTGTGGTAAACGACCTACGCTCACCACCCACGCGCTGAGCCACAACGTCCGAATCAGCAGCAGGCTGGTCCGGTACGAAATTCTTAAGGGGCTCACCTCCAGGTGATCGGCCACCCGGGCCATTTCCAGACGCACCAGGTTGTACACCACAGCCAGCGCGCACAGTTCCTGCCGAATGCGGTCTGGTGTCTGGGAGCGCAACGCCTCCAATCGCTCCAGAGTATGCGTATGGAGCTCGTCAAATCCAGTTTCGAGTTCCCAGCGCTGGTGGTAGAGCTCAATGATTTCAGCCGCTGGGTAGCGCTCGGCGTCCAACATCGACGTCAGCAGCCACTGTGGCTTGAAGCCCGGAAACTGGTAGCAGATGACGCGGATCCGCATGCTACGTGGCAGCGTGGGGTCAGACCTGCGCGCAGGTCTGCGAAAAGGAACTTCAGCGATAACCTCATTCGGTCCCAGGATTTCCAACACCGTCCACACCAGGTTGCTTTTGGCTCCTACGAGCCAGCGGCACTCTTCGCCCCGCTGCTGATGGTGGTAAAACCGTCCGTCGTCTATGAGCCCTTGGTCAACCATCAACACGCAGTGGTCAGGCAGCTGTTCATCGAAGCCGCTGGAGAGCGATTCCTCGCTCTCCGTGTATGCGCCGACCTTCAGATCCAGCAGGAAATGCGACCCGAGCGCCATCAGGCCGACAACCCGGGCTTGCAGATAGGCGCTCTCACGGTGTGCACCACTCGAAGGCAGAGTGAAATGCGCGCGATTCTCGTCACTGTCCGGGACCCGGATCATCGTGCCATCAATGCCGAGTACCGCCAGGGGTTCTGGCAAGTTGTTGGCGTAGGGTGAAGCCATGCTGACCGATCAGAAGCTTCCAGGGTACCGATTCCCGCTTTCGGTTATGGGTCATGCCGTCTGGCTTTACCACCGTTATGCCTTGAGTTACCGGGACGTCGATGAGTTGCTGTTCGAGCGAGGCATTGAAGTGTCCTGCGAATCCATCCGCACCTGGTGCATCAATTTCAGCGATGAGTTCGCACAAAACTTGCGCCACCGGGAACCCCGGCGGGGTTCCCGGTGGCATCTGGACGAAATGCACGTGGTTATATGCGGTGTCGCCCACTGGCTGTGGAGAGCGGTCAACGAACACGGAGTTGTGCTCGACGTGTTCCTACAGCGGCACCGCGACACCTCGGCGACGACGTCATTCTTCCAACGTTTGCTGGGTGAATATCACGTCCCAGAAACAGTCTGCACTGACAAGCTGGCAAGTTATGGGGCGGCCATCCGCGAGCTTCCGACGCTGGATGACGTCGATCACCAGCAGGTGATCTCGTCCGCTCGCTGCAATAACCTTATTGAACAATCTCATCGGCGCACACGACGTCAAGAACGGGCCCAACTGGGTTTCCGGCAGGTCAGGCGAACCCAAGGATTTCTCGACCTGCACGCCAGAATTACCAACCTTCACGGCTCTACCCGCTCGACTATCCCCGCTAACGACCGACGATTTTTCCTGAGAACTGCGCTGCGAAGCTGGAGGGCCGTCGTACAACAGGTGGCCTGAACTTCAGGCTACCTGCTACCATTGCTCCTCGATTACGCCCTGCCAGCAACAACTTGCCAGAACCTCGCTGACTGCCGACGGTGTGGGCAATTTCGTTTTCTGGCCAGCCCCCTGCACGTGACCGCTCCTCACGCATCGTGCTGGCATCGCGCGAGATGATCATGATGGGCTGGTACAGCCCGCTTTGAGCAACACCAGCAGTCGTTCCAGCATCCACCGTCAGGCAAGCGTGGAAGCGGGCGTCCACGCGGCACGCTTCGGAGCTGATATAGCCTCCCAACGACATGCCAAATACGCCCAGACGGGCAGTGTCAAGGTGTCCGGCCAGCCGGGTGTCGTGCTGGTCAAGCAATTCAAGCTGACTCAAGGAAAATTGCAGGTCCTTGACGAGAAACGGAATGATGCCGCCGGGCAGCGCAACACCGTTCATGACGGGTGACTGCCCCGCCGCGTGGGAGAGGGCCAGGGGCATGTACCGCTCGAAGGTGGGCTGATCGGCCAACATGGGAATGACCCGTCCATCCGGGAAGACAGTGGCCGCCGCCGTCCCCGGCTGATCGAGGCCCACCACCACGTAGCCGTGCGAAACGAGATTCTCGATCCAGAATAGGCTGGCATCCCGAAAACCGCCAAAGCCGGTGGGATTGAGCAGGATGGGGAAGCGCCCACGTACGGGCAGCGCGTCGGCCACCGCGTGGGTGCGGGCATGGGCCATCGTGGTCACCAGGAAAGCCGGAACGTGAAAGCGGGCGGCCCAGACCTCGGCGGCCTCGGGATGAACAAGGTAAGGTACGGTCTGGGCATCTCGAGCGACTTCTGCGGGATACCAGACTTGAACCATCAATTCGCGCCGATCGTGCAGATTGGCGGTGAAAGGTTCGGGACGCGAAATGTCCACCCAGTGGTACGTGTGCGTTCCGATCTGATAGGGGCCGGTCGGCTGGGGGAAGCGCGGCACTGGAAACGCGACCATCACGAAGACCAAAACCGCCAGCGTCACCATCCCCATCAGAATCGCCGTAGCACGGGTGAATCGCCACATCAGAATGCCTCCCCCTCCAAACCTTCTACCTACACGTAAGGGTTACTCTAAAATTACAAAAGAAATTCTTGCCGTCGTAAGTCAATGCCCGCTTCTGAAGCGCCACCGGAGTTGCTCTGCTCTATGAAGGCGAATTGATACCAAACAATAGGTTGGGGCTGCCGTTGTACAGTTCAGCCGTCAACGATCCCAGTCTGAGTGGCGAATCCTTCCCGGTCCCATCCTTCGCCGCCCGAGGCACCCACGGTGCAGTGCCACGACGCGCTATAGCTTGGGAACATCTGTGTAAAACGGGTTTCAGCTCAGCTCAACCGCTTCAGAGCCATCCTCACCAACACATTCGGGAACGAGTTTTGAGTAATAAGCCCCCTGTGCACAGGCCAGACACAACGTTTCGTCTCCGCAGGTCACCTGACGGTCATTGATGATTTCCTCAGTACACCGCTGACAAGCTACACGTCGGCCAGGAGCACTGATCAACGCCTGAAGGTCCACGGTCAACCGAACCGGGAAAGCCATCAAGAGGTGTTCATCCGGCAACGTCTGATACGCCGCCAGGTACGCCGGATAGCGCTTTTGTCCAGCTGGACGGTCAGCCTGTACCCGTGCGCGAAGTCCGGTCTGCGGCGCGACCCGCACCCCACGCCCAGTTCTGGAATCGACGAACGTGACGGCGACCTTGCCGTAATCCATCAGGCGCAGGGTTCGGTGCCCTAGCCAGCATCCACTGGCGACGGCGACGCCATCTGCGAAACAGCCATCGGTTTCGACGAATGCCAGCACCCGTTTGTCTATCTGGGGAAACTCCAAGCCCAGGATTTTCTCGGCCAATAGACTGCTACGAACACCCAGCACCTGCCGGGGACACAGGTGCCGATGGAGCGCCACACTCTGGGCCAAAAGCTGTTGCAACCGCTCAGTCATACACGATGCTCCTCATCCGTGGCTCGCCCCTGATCCAGAAAAATGTCAAGTCGGCACGATTCCAGCCCCGTCTCACCGCCGAGCAAGACTGGCTTGCCTCGCCTGATTCTAGGGGTGTAAGACGAGAAAAACGTCGTAACGCTCTGGTAATACGGGAGAGGAACGATGCCCAGTGAAGCGCGGCCCACTTGTGGGTCATCTTTCGCAGCACACCGTCAGGTTTCTCGGGTCAGCCTGAAGATGGTCCTATCTGCCCAAAGCGAAGAACAATCCCCACACGCTCGACGAGGTGATGTATGCGTTTATCTTTGTTGATGCTCCTCCTGATTGGAGCCAATGTCGCCGTGGCCCAGACCAAGCCCCTCACGGCAGCCCCAGCTAACCCCGCGACCAAGGTGGCGTCCGCCGCTCCAGGTGGTCAGGCCGCCACGCTGTATACCGGTGACGTGACGCCTTTGCTGGCAACGGCTGGGGGAAAAAGCGTCGGCGACATTTCGCCGGGAACACCGGTCAATGTCATGGGGACGTCCGGCAAGTTCTCGCAGGTCACGGTGCAGGGCTGGTCCACCCAGAAGGGACCGTCGCAGGTTTACAGCGCTGTGGGTCAGCGGATCAATATGGTGAGCCTGAGCGACGCGAAAACTGCGTCCCGAACCGTCGGAAAAACGACCACAGATGACTACAAGGCGGTCTGGGAAAACGTGACGGTCACCGGCTGGGTGACCAGCACCAGTCTGATGAACGATCAGAAGACCATCTGGTCTCATGCCAGCGCGTTGTACTCCAAGAGTTGTAGTGCCTGCCATGCGGCACACCAGCCGACCGATCACACCGCAAATGAGTGGATCGGTGTACTGAAGGGGATGACTCCGCGCACCAGCCTGACCAAAGATCAGGTGGCGCTGATCTTGAAATACCTGCAAACCAGCGCCAAGAAGTAAACCCACACCAAGAAATGAACGATCTGAAGTCAACACTTTTTAATCCAGCTCAAAAGGGGTTCCTATGTCGGATTCCAAACTCAGTCGGCGCGATTTCGTCAAACTCTCGGCGGTGACGGGCGGCGGGGCGGCGCTCAGCACCAGTAGCCTTCAGCGGATTGCTCCCTTCGCCAGGCAGAATTACACCCGGCTTACGGCCAACCACTGGGGAGTCTTCACCGCAGAGGTCAAGAATGGCAAGTTTGTCCGGGCAGTGCCTTTTGCCCGTGACGTTCAGCCCTCTGCGATGCTTCAGGCCATGCCGGGACGAGCTTACTCGGAAACCCGTGTGCGTTACCCCATGGTGCGCGCGAGCTTCCTGAAAAACGGACACAAGGCGGACCGCAGTTTGCGGGGTAAAGAAAAGTTCGTACGGGTGAGCTGGGACCAGGCGCTCGACCTGGTTGCCAGTGAAATCAAGCGGGTCAAAGCAGGGACCGGCAACAAGAGCATCTTTACGGGCAGTTACGGCTGGCATGACACCGGAGCCATCAACAATCCCCGCACGCTCCTCACCCGCATGATGAAGAAATACGGCGGGTCTGTGGGCGGTCTGGGTGATTACAGCACAGCGGCCTCACAAGTCATCATGCCGCACGTGCTGGGGACGCTGGAAGTCTACGAGCAGCAAACATCCTGGGACAGTATTCTGGCGAATACCAAGCTGGTCGTCTTGTGGGGCGCGGATCTGCTGAAGACCAACCAGATCGGCTGGGCTCCTGCCGACCACTACGCTTACGAGGGGGTCAGCCGTCTCCGCAAATCAGGGATCGAAGTGATCTGCATCAACCCGCTGAGGACAGAAACGGCCAAGACGCTGAAAGCAGAGTGGGTGGCCGTACGGCCTCAAACCGACGTTGCGCTCATGCTGGGGATGGCCCACACCCTTTACCAGCAAGGGAAATACAGCAAAGACTTTATCGAGAACTACACGGTCGGCTTTGACCAGTTTCTCGGGTATCTCACGGGCAAGACGGATGGCGTCCCCAAAAATGCCGAGTGGGCCGCCAAAATCACGGACATCCCAGCGAAAAAGATTACGGAACTCGCGCTGAAAATGGCAGACAAGCGCACCATGTTGATGAGTGGGTGGGCGGTTCAGCGTGCCCAGCACGGCGAGCAGGTTCACTGGATGCTCGTGACGCTCGCCTCGATGATCGGGCAGATCGGGTTGCCAGGCGGCGGGTTCGGCCTGAGCTACCACTACGACAACGGAGGCAGTCTGACTGCCAAAGCGCCAGCCCTGTCTGGCATCTCGTCGGGCGAACTGGTTGGAGCGGCGTGGCCCGCTCAGGACACCAAAAATATTCCAGTGGCACGCGCCGCAGAGATGCTGCTCAATCCTGGCGCAACATTCAACTACAACGGCAAAGCCTACACGTACCCAGATATCCACCTGGTCTACTGGGCGGGCGGCAACCCTATGCACCACCATTATGATCGCAACCGTGTCGTCAAAGCCTGGCGCAGCAAACCAGAGACGATCATCATTCAAGACCCGTTCTGGACGGCGACCGCCAAAATGGCCGACATCGTTCTCCCCGCCTCCACCACGTTTGAGCGCGAGGACATCACTCAGGTGGGAAGTTATTCGCAGAAGATGATCCTTGTCATGCAAAAAGTCATCGACCCGCTCTACGAATCGAAATCGGACTACTGGATCTTCAGCGAAATCTCCAAACGCCTGGGCTTCGGAAAAGAGTTCACTGAGGGGCGGAGTGAAGCGCAGTGGGTTGAATTTCTTTACAACGACGCGAAGAAGCAGGCGGACGCTCAGAAGATTCCCATGCCGCCCTTTGATGAGTTCAGCAAGAAAGGGTATGTGGAGTTTGCGCCGGAGGCGGACGCAAAGAACTTCGTGCGTTTTGCGGACTTTCGGAAGGATCCGGAAGCCAATCCATTGGGGACGCCTTCAGGAAAGATCGAAATCTATTCGCAGACCATCGAGGGCTTCCATTACGCCAGTTGCCCGCCCCATCCTACCTGGATGGAACCTGCCGAATGGCTGGGGGCCGCCAAAGCCGAGCAGTATCCGCTGCAATTGCTGTCCCCCCATCCAGCTCACCGCCTGCACTCGCAACTGGACAACACGGCTTTCCGGCAGACTTACGAAGTTGCGGGCCGGGAACCCATCACCCTTCATCCAGCGGACGCTTCGGCCAGAGGGATCAAGAGCGGAGACGTTGTGCGGGTCTTTAATGACCGTGGTCAGGCTCTTGCGGGCGCGGTAGTGAGTGACGAGGTGCGCCGGGGAGCGGTGGTGTTTCACGAGGGGGGCTGGTACGACCCTGCCGATCACTCCGACAATCCGCTGTGCAAACACGGGGATGTCAACACGCTGACTCTGGATATAGGCACCTCCGATCTGGCTCAGGGGGGGAGTGCCAATACTGCGCTGGTGCAACTTGAACGCTACAAGGGCACTCCGCCAGCGGTGACCGCGTTCAATAACCCTGTTTAAAGCTGACGCGTCCCGATCCCTCGGCCCTACGTCAGAGTTGATATTTTGGCTCACTTAAGCGGAGTGTCGCAGTTGGCATACCGGAGTGTCGGCAGCAAGGAGATCCGCATCTGAGCCTAAAGCAGAGCTAACCCCGTCAGGTTGCGCGTGACATTCCTATCAAAGCTATGCCCGCTGGTCATTTCGCTTCACCCACGAAGAATGGTTACGGAGAAAATGTCTCAGTAACTGGCGGTATGAACTTCCCTTTGAATCTTACCGCCGTGATGAGCCACTGAGGAATTTACTATGAAACTCGTCATTTTTGGAGCGAATGGCCCCACCGGGCGCTTGCTCACCCGACAGGCTCTCGACCGTGGCTTTCAGGTACGTGCACTCACCCGCAATGTTCAAACCTTTCCTCTGAAAAATGTCAATCTAGAGGTTAGATATTGCGATGTCTTTGATCCCGCCGAAGTAGAGCAAAGCGTCGCTGGAGGGACAGCCGTCATCTCTACTTTGGGTGTGCCGTATTCCAAGCAGCGAATCACGGTGTACTCTGCGGGTACTCAGCACATCATCAATAGCATGCATGAGCAAGGTCTAGAGCGCCTGATCTGTGTGTCCTCGGAACTGACTCATTATCAGACACATCCCGAAATGGGGTTTTTCAATAATCATGTCGTCGCGCCGTTCCTGCGAAATTACTTGGGTAAAACCCTTTATGACGATATGGGCCGTATGGAACTGGCGGTGAGTGTCAGCGGACTGAACTGGACGATCATGCGCCCGGCTGCGCTCTTCGATACCGACAAGATGTCCCTCTACCAAACAGCAGAGCAGTGGATCGCCGGAAACTTCACCTCACGTGTGGATCTTGCAGCGTGCATGCTGAATCAACTCGGCACAGACGCTTTCAGCCACAAGGTGCTTGCAGTCGCCACGGACGAAGACGTGCCCAGCACTTGGGACGTTATCCGCAAAGAGGCTTTTAAGAAAAGTCAGTGACTCTACAACGACATTTACATCAATGAGGTGGTCAGATGACCGCTCAAACCAAAACTGCCGAGCGCCGCAAGGGAACCTAGCGGCAGGCCGTCCTTGATGTGCTGGGCGAGCGCCGTGGTCTCGTGCATAGGCGTGTCCCCGACCTCCGCACGCAGGTAGCGCACATACCGCCGGTAGTGCTCGATGGCGGCGTACCGGTCAGCCCTGAGGGCCAAGCGGATCATGAGTTGCTGATGATACTGTTCGCTGATCAGCGGATCGCGCTTCAGCGCCGTGGCGAGGGCGTCTGTGGCGGCCTCAGGGTGGCCACTTTCATCGAGCAGTCTGGACAGCTTGATGCCGGCCCGCGCCGCCTCTGCGCACAACTCTATTCGGAATTGCTGTGCCCATTCGCCGCGCTACAGCGGCAGATAATCACCGCTGTAGTGGGAGAGGGCACGTTCGTACCCGCTGAGCCGCTGCTGAGCCGTCGCGCTGCGCTGGGCACACGCCAAGCTCTCAGTGAACTGGAACGTGTCAGCGCATTCGAGTACCGCCTGCGCCAGCCGGTAGCGGCGCTGGTCGGTCACCACGCTGCCCGGATGCCCCAAAGAGACGCGCAGCCGGCACACCGCCACGCGCAGGCAGTTCATAGAGTCGTGGCCATGTTCCGGATTCCAAAGGGCCTGCAAGATCGTGGCGTACGGCTGGCCGTTCGGATGACACAGTAAGTAGAACAGCAGCGTCCGTGCCGAGTCGGCTTACCAGATGGGTTCTAGGCCGTCCACGAGGATGGTCGCTTGGCCGAGGGTACGGATCGTGAGGTGGCTCATGAAGGACGACTCAGTACCGCAGTACACCGGCCAGGCCGCCCATCTGGGTGTCCAGCCGCTGGGCGCGGGCAGCCGTCAGGAAGCGGACATGCACGCCGTAGCGCTCGCGCAGCAGGGGCAGCACCTCCCGCAGGTTCCGTTCGCTCACGCCGCCGCCGGTCAGCGGTGAAACGCCCGAGGCCGGAGCCTGCGCATAGACCTGCCCAGAGGTGTCCTGCCAGACGCGTTGCGCCGAGCCGTCGCCAGAGACCAGCAATTGTGCCACCCGGCCTTCCTGCACCGCCTCAAGGGTGGAAGCGCCGCCGTGTACACCACTTTCCAGCGCCTCGTCAAGCACAGCCGTTTCCAGATGATCCTCCATGACCAGCAGGGCCGTCTGCGCGGCGGTGAACAGCTCGGCGGCGGTGGCGTCGCCGGGAGTGGCAAACTCGCCGGCAATGGTGCCCCGTAAGTCCGGGCCAAGCTCCGCGCGGAACTCGGCGCGGCCAAGGACAGAGCCGCCGATCAGCAGTTGCTCGAAGGCTCCCACCTGATACAGGCGCTGCACTTGGGCCATCAGGGCGTGGTGAAAGCGGCCACCCTGCTGAGCGCTCTGGTGCTGAACCGGCGCGTTTCTCGGGGATTGCTCGGCAACCGACTGGAGCGAGTGGGCCTCCGGCGTTGGAACAACATGAATGCGAAACGTATCGGTGGTGCCCAGGACATTTTCCAGCCGGTAGAGTTCGGTGATCTCGCCCAAGTGAACGCTCAGCAGCCGGCCCCATTCGTCGTCAATCACGGCCAAGAGGACGCGGGCGCTGGATTCGAGGGCGAAGTGCAGCGGCTCTAAGTCTGGAGTGCCGTAGCGGCTGGTTTCATCGAGTTGGAGCTGGGTGTCCACCGTTTGCCGCTGAACATGCCCGTGCTCGTCCCATAGAAAGGACAAGCGAGTGCGGGTGCGCCGCTGGGCATCGTCGAGGTCGTTCATCACGGCGGCGGCGAGCGCGGCGGGCGCGGCCACGGCGTCGAGCAGATGCTGAGTGCGTATGTGCAAACTGCCGTCCTGATTGAGGGCGCTGCCCGGATTGACGTCGAGCACGATCGACAGCACGTTCTGCGCCGGTAGGGCTGGCTCCAGCAGCGTGAGGGTGGCGTTGCCTAACTGGGCGTGGTGGGTCGTGGGCGGCGTGGGCATGAGGTCTCCTTTAAGGTGGTGCAGGTGTAACGGAACGGGTAAGTGCCCGCTCTAACGGCGTTTGCTGATACACCATCAAGCTGAACCGCTGCAGAAAAGGGCTGACTCAGCCGACCCTAGTAAAGTCAGACTCAGTAGCCGGGCCAGCTCATGCTGGGATAGCCGTAATGCAGGTAATAAGCCTTCCAGAACGCCGCGTCGTGCCAGTTGCTCAGGACAGGGTCGTAGAGTGGGGCCGACTTGACGGTGTCCAGCGTTTGACCGAGTTGCACGGTCAGCGGCGCTAGGCTGGTGATGTCTTCCACCGGAACAAGGAAAGTCCGTTCGCCAAGCCCCAGGAACCCGCCCGCACTGACCTGCAAAAAGCGGACATTATGATCTTGACGGTCAATGAACAGGGCGCTGACGTGCCCGATGTTCTTGCCAGCCAAGTCAATCACTGTGTGGTGACGCAAATCCTGAGTCGGATCGAGGAGAGTGAGGTCGGTGTCGCCGAGTTTGACGAGGGCGACGTGATCTGCCGCAGGGCGGGGCGCGGCGGTGATTCTGGTTGTGCTCACGTCTGGAGTCACGGCCGTGGTCATGCTGAGTCCTCATGGCGCGTGGCCGTTGAGTCAGCGGGCTGGGTATACGCGCAGGGCAGTTCCTGAACAGCCAGATCAAAGGCCGCGCCGAAGCTGACTTGTTGGCTGACCATCACGAGTTGTTCGTCACCTTTGTACCAGGCAAAGCCGGTGAGATCTACCCGCCTCGCTTCCAGGCCGTTTTGCTGAATGATGCGCGCCAGCGCCAGTTGCGCCGGGCTGAGATCGTTGATCCAAGCGGGAGCCGCGTTCGTAAAAGTCTGGGTCATGGGTACCACTCCTCCTTGGGGGCGCTGCGGCCAGGGCAAACGGCGTGAACCGGTACGGGAGCGGGCGGGGAAGGGCGAGTCTGCCGCTGTAAGATCAGCAGCGCTGTTACCACACCCAGCACCAGCAATCCACCGGACACGGACATCAGCCTTCCTGGTGACGCGGCCCGGCGCAGGGCGGGCCGTCTTCAATTGCTGTCATACGAGCGGGGACGTTCATCCGGCGGGCCAGGCTTTGAGTTCTGCCTTGGTCAGCCAACCTGTCTTGGCAGTGGACGGCGATCTGGACAGGTGGACTTGGCGGCCAACAATGCCGTCGACCCAGCTTCTGGGAATATAGCGGCGCTTCCCGTCCGGGGCGTCGCGGCGGCGCAGCTTGATGAAGTTCTTTTTCAAACCCGCGACCCGCCCGAGGTATATGGCCTCGTTGCCGTCTCCGGCCTGTACGAGCATGCCGTCCTTGATGTGACCTGACTTGTTGTGACTGAGTGAGTTCATGTTGATGCCTCCAGCGTTCACTTGAGGGTTTTGAGGTAGGCCTGAAGCGCTTTGATCTGCGCCGTGGTGGGCGCTTTTTTAGGTGAGCTGGCAAAGCCCACTTTGCCGAAGGTAGGCATGGGGGCCTTGAACGCCTTGCCGTGGTCGTTTATCCCTTTGAGGAGGGAGCGGCTGAACAGGGCAGACGACCAGGTGGCCGAGTCGCTGAGCGCCGGGCCGATACCGCCCTGGCCTTTGGCTCCGTGACACACGGCGCAGTTGGCTGTGTAAATGACTGCGCCACCTGACAGATTTGAAACGGCGAGGGCCGGACTCAGCGTCAGCAATACGAGCAGAGTTTTGAGAACGAACCGGTTCATGCCCATCACCTTTCCAGCCCGCTCGCCGGAGGGAACTTCACAGCCGTGAATGCTGGAATTTCGCTGGAGCCGTCAGCTTCTGCTGGTCGCACCACGATGTCGCAGGCTCCACTGTCTTCAAGCACCCGCTGGGCGCTCCTGATGTGCTCTGCCGTGCCGTGCGCCAGCATCAGGTACGCACCAGACCGGATCACGCCCAAATAAGCCCGCAGGCTCTGCGAATCGAGGGGCCGCGACAGCAGCGCTTCGAAAAAGCCCGCCCACCAGAGTTGAGCGTCGAAGGGTTGGGTGTTCGGATGCAGCGTGTAGGAGATGGGGACTGCACTCGGCTGCATATTCAGGGATACCAGGGCGATGTCGTTGAGAGGCAGGCCCGCAGCGTGAACTCCCCAGACACTCTGCATGGCGTCGTTGTGGTTTTCGTACCTTCCGCTAACGATCTGTGGCATATTCGGCTCTCCTGAAGCGGGCCGTCGCCCATCCGGCTCTCTGTCCGGGTGCGGTGAGGTGATGAATGGTGCTGGTAGGTATGGGGATGCGGCGGCATACAGTTTCCCTAAATGGGTGAAAAGTGGCGCATCTGATGCCCTGGTCTGCCGAGGCGGGCCAGATGTCACCGCCACATCTGTACGGTAAGCTGCACTGTGAAGGACTGCGTCATGTCTAACCCTGACGTTGCCGCGACCATGGTGCGCCGCTGTACAGGCCTGAAGTCGCTCGCTGCGCGGCTGGCACGGGATAAAGCCCACCAGCACTGGCCAGGTTTGAAGCCGTTCAGCCGGGAAGGGGTGAAGGATGGGCGGTGTGGCCAAGCTCTGGGTGGGCGATGACTGGCGGTTCAGTTTGCCCACCCAGGCGGTGTCCATTAGGGGAAGAGTGAACAGTGACCACGGCAATCAAGACGCTACACCCGCTGAATACGGATCTCAGCGCTGACCCGGGGCGCTGTCCAGCACGTCACGTCAATGAGCGCTGGCTTAGCCTGAGCGGACTGCGTGGGGCGGTGGGGTCGGCAAGGTGGCCGTGCCGAAGGTCAGCGCCGCGACGCAGCAGCGCGGCGACCTACAGCTCATCAAGTCTTTTGCCAGCTTTGAACATCTGCTGACGCTCACCGACGATCAGTCTGTCCATGATTTGAGCGACCAGACTGTGCATTCAGGCTGAGCGCCGCCACGCTGGCCCTGTCCGTTGGCGCTCCCCTCGATAACGCTCCGGTTGGCGAACGCGGCCTTTCTTTATGGTTGCCGCCGCCTCGTCGTCACCCGTCCGGTATTCCCCCAGCAGCGCGGCGTGAGGTCTGGAGCGCCGCGCCGCGTCCCTATTCCTGCCTGCGGGCAGTTATGACGAAGCCTGAGGGCCAGGGTCGTCGGAGCGTTTTCCACCAACGCCGACGTTGACGACGAACGCTCCGGAGCCTCCCAGACCTACCGTACTGATAAGCCAAGATTACTTCGGAGCGCACCCCAGTTCTTCGGCCTCCCTCTTAGAGAGGGATTTTTCGATGTCAGGCTTTGCGGGTCAACCGCAAGGCATTCGGGCACGCTCACGGTAAGGAGGAGCAGATGATGCATGACCAGCAGCTTCTAGAACAAGTGAGAGCCGAACTTGGGTTCATGCTGAGCCTTAACCGTGCACAGATCGGCATCATGACCGCCGGCACATGCTCACGTTGGCGGGTACAGTGAACACCTCCGCACAGAGGCAGGGGGCCGCTTGGGCAACCCAGCGCGTCAACGGCGTGCATGGTGTCGCCAACGAATGGATCACCAGGCCAGCCCCGCTGCACCAGCAAAGCGGCACTCGTACCGCGCTAGCCGCGCCGGGTAGCTTCCTCTGGCACCAGATCAAGGCCCTGAACACCGCCGAAATCGAGGTGGAGCAAAGCTGGATGACTCCGAGCGGCCAGATCCACTTCTGGGCGCAGCGGGAACGAGCGGTCGATGCAGCCCGGAGCGCTGTGGGCGCGGCCGAAGTTAATCACCACGCCAAAGTGGCTGCCCCCGCGTGGTTCGCCCTGTGATTTCGCTGTTCACCGCCGCAAGGAGCTGGAACATGACCATCATCAATGACGGACAACTGCAAAGCGACGTGATGGACGAACTTCTCTTCGAGCCGAGCCTCGACGCGGGCCAGATCGCGGTCAGCGTTAAGGGCGGCATCGTGACCCTGGCGGGAAGCGTGGCGAACTATCCCGAGAAGTGGGCCGCCGAGACTGCCGTCAAGCGGGTGAGGGGAGTGCAGGGGGTGGCCGAGAAATTGACCGTTCACTTCAGGAATGATCCCCAGCACAGCGACGCGGAGATCGCCAGAGCGGCCCGCCAGGCGCTGGAGTGGAGCGCGGCCCTGCCGGATCAGGATATTCAGCTGCGGGTCGAGAACGGCTGGATCACCCTCGAGGGTGTGGTTGAGTGGCAGGTTCAGCGCCAGCGTGCCCATGACCTCGTGGCGAATCTGCTGGGGGTCAGAGGCGTCAATACTCTGCTCACCCTGAGGCCTCAGGTCACGTCCACAGGCATCCATACCCGGATCGAGGCGGCCTTCAAACGCAGCAGCGAACTGGACGCGGGCCGGGTGCAGGTCGAGGTTGTTGATGGAAACGTCACGCTGCGCGGTGAGCTGCCCAACTGGACGGAGATCAACGCGGCGGGCCTGGCAGCGTGGAATGCGGCGGGCGTCATCACCGTCGACAACCAGATCCGCATCGAAGCGTAAGTCGCCCCGAACGCTTCACCGCGCCGTTTCTTGATCCGCTTTCCTCTGCCAGCGCCCGGTCGGGTGGCCGCTGACAGCCTGATCACAGGAGTTCTGATGACCCAGCATGACGATGACAGCCAGAACCTGCTCGAGAAACTCGGCGACACCAACCTCACTCTCAGCAACCCCAGCGACGATATCCGCAGCCACAAAGTCGTGGACGCCAACGGTGAAGCGCTCGGCCACGTCAGCGCCCTGTTTACCGATAAAAAAAACCGCAAAGTGCGCTTCTTACAGGTCGGTGCTGGAGGGTTTCTGGGCATGGGTGAGCGGGAATTTCTGGTGCCCATCGAAGACTTGAGCAGCACGTCGCGTGCCGAAGTCCGCATCAATCACAGCCGTGACCATGTGGTTGCCGCGCCGCACTTTGATCCCAAACTGACCACGAACTACACCCATGATTTCTTTTACCCGTATTACGGTTACTACGGCATTTCTCCGTACTGGGGCCGCATGTACTGAACAGGTATTCGATCCAGTCTAGGCCACTCGGGTACCGCCTGGACTGCGTCCGTCATACCAATCACCAAAATTCCAGATGCACTTTCAGAAAAACGCTGAAAGCGCCTCCTCCATTTCTGTGATTGGTATTTTTCACGACACACTCCGTTCGGAGAATTGAGCTTTTTAGAAGCTCAATTCTCGGTGATTGGTATCAGGAGCAGATATGAGACTCTCAAGTAAAGTGGCTGTTATTACAGGTGGGGGTAGCGGCATCGGCAAGGCCACGGCCCTGAAGTTTGCGCGCGAAGGTGCCCGCATCGTCGTGTTCGAGCTAAACGAAGAGCATGGGCGTCTGGTGGTGGATGAGATCATCTCCCAGGGACAGGAAGCGATGTTCATCCGGACTGACGTATCGGTGTTTGAGGACGTGCAGGCGGCGGTGACGCTGGCCGCCGAGACGTATGGCCGCCTTGACATCATGTTCAACAATGCGGGCATCGGGATCAATAAGCCTCTACTCGACCACGAACCCGCCGACTTCGACCGCGTGGTGAAGGTCAACCAGTACGGCGTGTTCTACGGGATCCTAGCTGCCGGACGGAAATTGAATCTCAGGCCAGAACGCTTCTGAGCCGCTGCGCCGCCGCACTCAGCCTGTACCCAGTCTGGGAACGGCACGACTGGGTCATGCCGGAACCCAAGTGGGCGCTGCATGTTTACGGTGGGCACTTCCTGAACCTGGGACGAGTGGCGCGTCAGCTGGGCGGCGTGCGGCATCAAGGAAGGAACGGCTACTTGCACGTCCCCAGCGGGCTGGCCTTCGCGGCCCATCAGGCTGCGCACGGCCAGGTGACCCTGGTACTGGGAGGCCTTAACTCCAGTGACGGCGACGGTCAACTGCACAGCCTGCTCGCCGAGGCACAACAACTGGGTGCCGGGCTGCTGAACGTGGTGGGAGGCGTACCCAGGCTCTACCGCTGGGCAGACCGGCTCACCCTGCTGCTGCACCACGAACTGTCGCAGAAGGGCCGCTGACCCTGACCGGGCATTCGCTCGGAGGCGGGCTGGCTCAGTACGCTGGACTGATGAACAATCTGCCAGTTCTGGCCTTCAGCCCTACCGCCCTGGGCCGTGACGTGCTGGAGGAAACCGGACGACTGGCCGATTCAGCAGCCATCATCCAGCTGATTCGCAGTTACTCGCTGGCCGGTGATCCCATTCCTTCCCTTGGAACCGGTCGGTTGCATGCTGCCGTGGTCGGTGAACATCTGTGGCTGCCACCGGCACCAGGGGTACCTCCGGTACGGTACGCCACCAACCACGGCCAGATCTATTCGCATCTGGCCGCCCATCTCCAGGCCCGGTGGCCCGACTTGCCCAACGCCACCCCAGGCTTCTGAAGCCTCATCGTTACCCACAAATTAGGGTGAGGGGGCAGGGGGGCACCAGGTAAGATCAAGCAATCGCATCCAACCTCTCCACAACGTCTGCCAACCTGGTTCTCCGTCACTCTTACGTGCCAGAAACCCTCCTAAATTTGCTACAGCACGCCAAAAGACACGTAAGGTTAGGGATGTTGCAGGTTGATGAAGTCGATAGGCGACTACTCGGCAGAGTGGTTCAGGGATCAACTGGCGAGCCAGTTGATCCCCATCTTCACGTGAAGCATTCCGGAGCCACAATAAACGCACAGCGACGATGGCGAGGAAGCCCAGCAACCTGTGAAGACGCTTCCCAGAACGGAGTTGCCGGGCTTCCATTCGGCAGCCTGATTTGAGGCATTTGTGATATTCCTCGATGTTCCAGCGTAACGAATACCAGGAGAGGCGCTCCAGAGCAGCTTCCACCGTGAGGCACGGAAGCGTGCTGACCAGAAGCCACTCCACGGCATCGCCCGAAGTTGCGAGGTCAAAGGCACGAACGCACCATACCCGTTGAGCGGGGAACCCCCGCTCAGGGCCATTTCTGGGCGCACACAGTTGGCAGGTGTCAAAGGCGATACCGAGCTGAACAGGCGTGACGACGTGGGTTTTGGGGTCTCGATACTTCAGCAGTGTGGTCGTGACCGGTGGTTTTGCCCGCATCCACTCCATAAGACGCTGTGAACCTTCATTGGTTTCAACGCAGCGGTTTTGGGCCACCCGCATGACCACTTGCCACTGGAGGCTCCGTGCGATCCGTAGGTAACTGAACACGTCACTGCCACGATCCCCCACACTGATCCAAGTACAACCAGGGGGCACACCGCCGATCGCCTGTACAGTATCAGCCCAGACATCGTATTCCGTATGTCGTCCTGCACGTTCTGTACGGGTTTCATGTCCTTTGTGTCGCTCTGTCCTCGTCCAGACATGCTGCCACGCTAGGCCGAGGACGCTGGCTCCACTGGATGTCGGTGTGACTGCAAGCGCTGAATGCATCAGAAATCCGCGCCCGCGTGTGTCACCGATATGACCCAAACCAGTCGTGGCGACGTGTGGGCTGAAATCGAGCTCAGTTGTGTCCTGAATGAAGAGGACGGGCAGCGCAGACTGCGCTGCCCGTCGGGTATGTTGCCAGTGAACGGCTGATAGCAATTCATGACTCAAGCGCTCTTCGTCAAGCAGTCGATAGGCCGCTTTGACATCGCTCCAGCAACCACATTGCTGCGGCAGGGAGCCCTCTGGAAACCGTGCCAGTGCCGCCCCTAAGCTGACAGCTCGCTTTGTTCGCCGTCTATCCCCAAGGTCGAGAGAACTCCATTGCTCCTCCGCCCATTGCCGGGCATCCAACCAATTGGTGTCCATTCTTCAGTTTGCGCCACTTGTGGGTAACGATGAGGCTTCTGAAGCCTGGGGTGGCTCAGGCTCTATGCTGCGAGCTACCGCGCCCGCAGGGCATTGAGAATCACCATCACATCGACGGCCTCCTGCGCCAGCGCGCCGATCACCGGCGGAATCAGGCCGAAGGCGGCAAAACCCATCAGGCCGAAACTCAGGCCCAGGCCGACGAAGATGCTCTGCCGAGCGATACGCAGCATCCGCTGGCCCACCTCCACGGCATCAGCCACCCGGGTGATGTCGTCGACCAGCAGCACGATGTCGGCGGCCTCAGCAGAGATGCCGGTGCCGTGCGCCCCCATCGCCACCCCCACGGTGGCCGTCGCCAGCGCTGGGGCATCGTTGATGCCGTCGCCGACCATCACCACTGACGCGAACTGGGCCTTGAGTGCCCGGATGGCCTCGACCTTGCCTTCAGGCAGCAGCCCAGCCTCGAAGCTGTCCAGGCCCGCCTGCTGCGATACCCCGCTGGCATGTTCGGCCCGGTCGCCGGTTAGCATCACGGTACGCTTCACCCCCAGCTGTCTCAGGCGGTTCATCAGTCCGGGTACCCCGGGGCGGAGTTGATCGCTGAAGGTGACGGCCCCCGCGTAGTGGCCGTCCAGCGCCACGTAGCTCGCCAGATGTGAGGTGCTCCCAAAAACCGATCCGGGTCAGGATGGAGTCTCCGGCGGGCGGCGAGTTGAGGCAAACTGCGCTGCGAATGCTCCTGGAGCGAGATTTCCCAGTGCCGAGTGCGGCCTGATGTCATTATAGTCGATCCTCCACTTCTCAATCTTCTCAGCGGCGTCATCCAACGACAGAAACCAGTGGGTATTCAGGCACTCGTCCCGGAAACTGCCATTAAATGATTCGATGTATCCGTTGTCTTGAGGGCGTCCTGGACGGGAAAAATCAAGGGTGACTTGGCGCTGATACGCCCACAGGTCTAGCGCTTTGCTGATGAACTCACTCCCATTGTCGACTCGGATCTTGCCAGGGGCCCCACGGCCCCTGGCGGCCTCGGTCACCACTTCGACCACCCGCTCGGCTTTGATACTTTGATCGACGTGGATTGCCAGGCACTCCCGTGTGAAAATGTCGATCAAGGTCAGGGATCGAAAGCGTTTACCATTAAATAGTGCGTCTGAGACGAAATCCATCGCCCAGACCTGGTTGGCCTGGATAGGTTCTTCTCGCGTCGCGCGATGCGCGGCACATACCCGGCGTCGAGGTCGCTTCATCCGCAGATTGAGCCCAGCTTGTTTGTAGAGCCGGTAAATTCGTTTGTGATTGATCTTCCAGCCTTCACGGGCCATCAAGACATGAATACGCCGGTAGCCATATCGTACCCGCGTCTGGGAGATCTCGGTCATCCGCTTCAGGATGACTGGCTCCTGAGTGTCCACCAGCGGTTGATACCGCTGGACGGAACGCCACACCTTGAGCACCCGACACGCTCGCCGCTCGCTGATCCGATACGCCCGCCGCAGATGAGTGACTAAAACGCGCTGCTGGACGGGCTTTAGAGCTTTTTTGCAATCACATCTTGGAGCATGGCTTTGTCCAGACTCAGGTCGGCGACCAACGCTTTGAGCTTGCGGTTCTCCTCTTCGAGCTGCTTCAGACGGCGTAACTCACTCAGACCCAGACCGCTATACTTCTTTTTCCAGTTGAAGAACGTCGATTCAGCGACGCCCATTTTCCGACAGACTTCACCGATAGTAACACCGGTTTCTACTTGTTTGAGCGCGAAGCTGATCTGTTCATCGGTGAACTTTTTTCCCTTCATGCTGACCTCCGGGGACGTCGTCCCTCAGTGTGCCAGATACTCCATTCTCATATGGCTCGGTTTTCCGGGAGCACGTCAGATGATCCGTTTGAAGTGCGTCCGGGGGCAGGGGCTGGCCGGTGATCCCGGCGATAAACGCTGGCGATCCGATGGCTACTTCGCGCCCCGCGATCTCGGCCTGCACGCCTCCACCCGCCACCTCGCGGACATGTTGTGGCAATGCCCCCTGATCAGCGCTGGCTTTGAATGCGGCAGCCGTGAGCGCCTGGGCCAGAGGATGAGACGACAGTTGCTCGGCGTGGCCAGCCAGCTGCAGCAACTCCGGGCCAGACTGGCCGCCGAACGGCACCACCTGCTCCACGCTGGGCGAGCCGAAGGTCAGGGTGCCGGTCTTGTCGAAGACCATCGCCTGAACCCGCCCGATCTGCTCGATGGCCGCCCCACCCTTGACGATGATGCCGAAGCTGGCCGCCCGGTTGATGCCGCTAATCACCGCCACCGGCACCGCCAGAATCAGCGGACAGGGGGTCGCGACCACCAGGACCGCGAGCACCGTGTCGGCCTGCCCGGTGATCAGCCAGCCGAGGCCCGCCGTGAGCAGAGTGACCGGCGTGAACCACACGGCGTAGCGGTCGGCCAGACGTTGCAGCGGCGGCTTGTCCTGCTGGGCCTGCTGGACCAGCGCTACGATCTGCGCGTACTTGCTGTTGGCGCTGAGTTGCGTCGCCCGCAACTCGAAGGCGTCGCCGGTGTTGACGCTGCCGCTGAGCAGCGCCGCCCCCTGCATTTTGGGAGCGCTGACAGCCTCGCCGGTCAAGGCGGCCTCGTCGATCTCGGCCTGAGCGGCGAGCAGGACGCCGTCAACGGGGATCAGGTCGCCGGGGCGCACCACCAGCATGTCGCCGATGTGCACCTCCTCGACCCCGATGTCCTCGATTCCTGACGCTGTTTTTCGGTGGGCGTGGCGGGGTGCGCGGGCCAGCAGCTTTTCCAGTGACGACGAGGCGCGGCGCAGGCTGTACTTCTCGAGCGCCTCGCCGCCGGACTGCATAATCACGATGATCAGTCCAGCGAAAGACTGGCCCATGACCACAGCCACCACGATGGCCAGCATGGCGACCACGTCGGTGGCGAAATTGCCGTGCAGCATGCCCCGAACCGTCCGGTACACCACAGGCGTGCCGCCCAGCACCAGCGTGCCCAGCCAGATTAAATTGGCAATGTCAGGCTGGCCGAAACCGAACCGGAGGATGGCCCCGGTCAGCAGACCGAGCAGCGCAAATAGCAGCACCCAGTTTTGCCGGGCCGCCGTCCAGATCCACGACGTTCCTGAACCTTCCAGCAAGGGGCCGGGAACTTTCGCAGGTGGCCCAGTTTCAGGTGGCTCAGTTTCGGGCGTTTCGGTCACTTCCTCAATCACTCCGGTATTGAAATAATGGATGAAGTGGGCCTGAGCGCCGAGAAACGCGGCGACGAGCGGCGGGTAAGCGGGACTGTGCCTGGGCAAGCGCACCGCGAGAACTAAGCGCCCGGCAGCCAGATACTCCGCGTAGAGCTGAGCGTCGGTGTGTTCCTCCATCAGGTCTTCCGTCCAGCGCACGAAGCGCCCCAGCAGGCCATGCTGGACACCGTCGGCGTCCAGCCAGCACTCGCCCGCTTCGCCGGCCAGCACTGTCACGTCTTGGTCGGGAATGCCGAGCGCCACCACGACGCGCAGCGCCTGCTCAAGCGCCTGCGGCGTGTCAATCACCCCGACGAGCTGCTGGTCAGGGTAAAACGAGAAGGTTCTGTTGTTTGTATGGGTCATCTGTATTCCTTAAACCAGTCGCCAAAAATTTCCCTCATCAGTTGCACTCGTGGTGAGCGATCACGAGTGCAAGAGAGGGACGCCAGATGATTTGAACCGCGTCATCCTTGCCACCACACTTCTGGTGATTGGTCTAAACTTGACGAGGGAAAATCAGCATCAGGCGTTTCAGACTGGACGACTGGTCACAGCTGATTCGGAAGATCAGGCCGTCCCGGCCCCGTTTCGTCACAAAGCCAGTGAAGGTTACACCACTGAAGTCACCAGCCCTTGGAGCATTTGTCAAAAAAGAAGCTTTTTTTGACCGACCAACGGGAGCGAAATAGAGAGAGCGTTTGGGAGGATGGATGCCTGAGCGTGCTTTTTGCTCAGGCATCTATTCGGACAAATGCTCTAAACGGCGGTTGACTTGAATTGGACGGCGTCACTCGCTAGAAAGGCCACGATCTCGGTAAATGACGTCGCAGGGCACAACGGCCACCACCCGGATGCCGGTCATTACACCTTCTTGGTTGAAGTGTCGGAAACGGGAGCGTCCGTGCGCTTGGAAGCGACGGCTTCACTGAGACTGCGGGTTGCTGAAGTCATGGCGTCCAACAGCTTGACCTCGGCAGCTTCGACCGAGTCATGGACGCTGCCGTCCACTTTCGAACGTGTGGCTTCCAGTTTTGTTCCAGCTTCGTGCAGCTTGGCTTTGATGGCACCCTGCTCGCTCTCGGCCCGCAGCTTGAGTGTCCCGCCGAGTTTGACAGCCTTGGTCTGAAGCTTTTCCAGCTCGGCCTTGAAATTTGCTTTGCTGTCACCGCCGAGTGCCACGATATTGCGGTGGAGTTCTTGCGTTTCGCTGCGGAGTGCATCTAGACTTTGTTCTGACTGTGTCATGATTGATCTCCTTGCTCAGATCGTGCATCGGTACTGAGCCACCGCGTTCTTGCAGCCCCCACTGGACTGGGTGCAGCTTCAGTACATGCCGCCGCCCCAGTAAGGAGTAATGCCGTAGTAGCCGTAATACGGGTAAAAGAAATTGCGGTCGTATTTCGTGGTCAGCTTAGGGTCAAAGTGCGGCGCGGCGATGACCTGGTCACGGTTGTGGCTGATGTGGACTTCGGAATGCGACGTGCTGCTCACGTCTTCGATGGGCACGAAAAATTCCCGCTCACCGATGCCCAGGAAGCCCCCGGCACCCACCTGCAAGAAGCGAATCTTGCGCTCACTCTTGTCGATGAACAGAGCGCTGACGTGACCGATATCCTGGCCGTTGGCGTCTACCACCTTGCGGCCACGGATATCCTCGCCAGGATCGCTGAGCATGAGGTTGGTGTCGCCGAGTTTTTCAAGCAGGTCTTGGCTGTCATCGCGTTGCTGTGTCATGGCTGTTCCTTTGTGCTGAGATCAAAGCGTGGTGGGTGTGGGGGCGTAACCGGCCAATCGCTCGGGGTACGCTGTTAGCGGGTGTGCTCCAGTCCCTGAGCGGCCTCGAACAGAAACCAGGTGCGGCGTTCGGTTTCGTCGATGATGACTTCCAGCAGGCTGGCGGTGGCGAAGTCACGGCTGGCGTCACAGACCTCGTGGGCAGCGCGCTGGTTTTTGGCGAGCGCCCCGTTGTCGTTCATCAGCTCAGTCAACATGTCGAGCGGCGTCACGAACTCAGTGTTGTTGTCCTGCACGGTCTGGAGCTGTGAAATGTGCCCGATGCTGCGTAGAGTGGTGCCTCCCAGCTTACGCACGCGCTCTGCCAGCGGATCAGTGCTGCCCAGCAGCTGCTCTGCTTGCTCGTCAAACATCAGGTGGTAGTCACGGAAATGGCTACCCGACAGATGCCAGTGGAAGTTCTTGGTTTTCAGGTAGACCGCGAAGGCGTCCGCGATCAGGGGATTGACGGCGCTGATGACGGCCTGCGCCTGCTCCAAGTTCAGGTCGGTGGGGGTCTTGAGGGCCGCTGGAACAAAATCGGCTTCGGGAAGAGCTTTAGTGGCAACAGTCATGGTGAACTCCTGTGGTCGTGAGACTCTGAAGGTGGTCTGGAGTAAATCAGGCCGTCTTGGGAAGCAGCTCGGTTCTCGCGGATACGTCCACGCTCACCGCCCCGCGCCGCTCAAGAACCTGACGAACGGTATGTGAATGCGCTTCGTCGGCATGCACCAGCACCAGAAAATGGCCTGCCCGGACGACGCTCTCGTACTTGATGGCTCTGTCACGCGACAGCCCGAACCCCAGCAGCGCACCGATCAGCACGCCACTGGCCGAACCGACCGCTACGCCTTCGACCAGGCCCAGAAAACTGGCGGCGAGCGACCCAGCGACGACCAGTGGGCCGACCCCGGGAATCCATAGAAAGGCTGCACCCGCGAGAACGCCGAATAATCCGCCCCACCACGCACCGACCCCGGCTCCGCTCTTAGCCACGTCTCCGGGCGTGATAAAGCCCTGAACCTGCTCGGTGGTCTGCAAATTCTGCGCCACGATCGACACGTCCTTGAGAGGGACGCCTGCCTCACCCAGCGCACGAATTGCCGTTTCTGCCAGGTCGTGGGTTTTGAAATCTCCGCTGACAATTTGATCCATGATTCTCCTGTACTGCGGGCCTGAACGCCTACCCAATGAAACAAAAGTGTTAAAGTTCTGCCCAAGAATGGACTACGGCCTCTTTGCGTATTCTCTGGAATCAGCGCAAAACCGTGTCAGAACCTGATTACAGCCCAATATGAATCTGGTTGTTGACCGTAGTGACGCCGGCGGCATTCCAAGCGGCCAGTCCTGCGGCGTCAATCTCGGTCCAGTTGGGAAGCGTGCCGCGCAAAGTAATCTTGCTGCCTTCGATCTCGACCTGAACCGACTCAAGGTCACTGCTGCGCTTGAAGGCCGCCTCGATGTTGGAGCGCACATCAGCGGAGGCGACCCGGGGCGTCAAGGTGATCAGGTTGCTGACGCCCTTGACACCGAGCAGGTGGGCGACCACGGTGTAGGCGTTCTGGCGCTGAAACTGCCAGTCGACCGTTCCTTCAAGCGTGACCCAGCCATCCTCGACCCGGATCTGGACACTCTTCTCCGGAACGTTAGCGCTCCATTCGAGGGTGCGGCGAGCGGCCCCGGCAATATCTTCATCGCTGTACCGGGTGCCAGGCCTGAAATTGAAATTGACGGTCAGTTCTTCGGCCACGCCTTTCACACCGAGTACCCGCTTGACCGCGCGTTCAGCGGCCCACTTCTCCGGAAAATTGGCCACGCTCCCCGACAGGGTCACGATTCCGTTCTTGACCGTCGCGGTGATCTGAGCCGCGTCCAGGCTCGGCTCGAACAGCAGCTCGGCCAGCACGTTTTCTTGCAAGACGATGTCGTTGATAGTGATCATGCGATCTCTCCTCGAAGTGGTGAAGAGCGGAAGTCAGTTGCCTGACCATGTGGGCGCAGCAGTCTTGATGTAGTTCCGTCCCCGGTAACGCCCACGCTGCTCTAGGCCGCGTTCGCCGCCTGTTCACGCTCGGCCCGAGAACACGTCTGAGTATTCAGCGTCACCATGAGCCGTCACGCCGATCTGCACCGAATTTGACCCTGTGCGAACCCGAGTCCTGCCATCCCCTGCTTTCTGAAGGAATGGACTGTAATGAGGCTGGCCTTCGTCACTCAGATTTGCGCGGGGTATCGAGGACTAAACGTTTCTTGATCCGGGCGGCCCGGCGGCTTGCCCCCAGCTGTCCGGATGTAGAGAATGCCGTTCAGTCCAAAACGGTGACGTTGTCGTTGACGTTCAGCACGCCGGGTGCGGCCCAAGCTGCATTCTCAATCACGTCTCTTTCCATGTATGAGCGTACATTGCCCGTCAGCGTGACGGTATCGCCCTTGACGTTCACCGTGATGTTGCTGGCGTCCACGTAAGCGCTGCGAACCAGGGCAGATTGAATGCGTCCCTGCACGTCGTCGCTGGTGGGTTTGCTCACCAACGTGATCAGGTTGGTGAAGTTCTTCGCGCCACTGAGAAAGCGCACGCTGTTGTACGCCGCATTGCGCTGATACTGCCACTCGACCTGGCCCGAGAGCGTCAGCCAGCCATCACTGACGCTCGCCACAACTCCCATCGGCACGTCATCGTTCCAGTCAAGCGCTGTTTGCGCGGCGTCTTGAATGTCGGCGTCGCCCCGGCTCTAGACAGGAATCACTCTGAGGTCTTCCGCCATTACAGCTGTGACGCCCTTGATGCTCCAGGCGTCGTCGATTGCCGCGAACTTGGCGGCGAAATTCGTGACGCTGCTCAGGAGGGTGACCTTCCCACTGTGAACTTCAACAGTGATATTACCCTCGTCCACACTGGGATCATCAAGGATTTGGGCCTGAACATCATCGTATACGTGCTGGTTACTTCTGGTCATGGTCTCTCCCTGGTGCTCACGACTTGGATACGTGAATCGCCATGTGGTGCGGTAAAACTGAAAGGCGGCGCTAGCGCATACCAACCTCCACCTAACGCTAGAAAATTTGGCCCAGGTGATCCGGGGTGCCGCTGCGGGCTGTGACATCCAGTCGGCGCTCATTCACAGTAGGTCTGGGCGGTACAGAGGCGTCATCACCAACGTGGGCCTTATCGTCACGTTGTCGTGCCTTTCGCGGGTTGGTTGCTTAGCTTATTTGTGCGGTCACGGTACCTATGTAGGTTCGCAAGAGGCCTACAGGGCGGGCCGGATAGCTGTACTAACACCAGCGACTGGCCGGGCCTGAACCCCGCTCCTGACCCCACATCGTCTTGACTGGATGAAGGTTGTTCATGCTTGCCAACCTCGGGCTTGGCGAGTGGGCACTCTTGCTGGTCAAGGATGACCTGCCCTTCTTCCCAGCCAGCCGTGGTGAGCCAGAAATCCAGCAAGAGTCAGCCACGCCAAGGCCGTCAGAGCCGTCCTCCAAGGCTGATGCGGGTTATGTTCGTTTCGTGTGCAGATCGCAACGGAACTGATTTTCCCACTCCACAGAAGCAATCTGTCCTTATTCCTTCTCCCACTGTCTTGGGTAGAGTGGACGCCCTTGAAGACGCCTGCCCGCTGCCCGAATTTCCAAGTGTCCTCAACAACTTTAGATTGGAGTCCGTATGATTGATGACACTTCAAGGTCGCCAACACAATGGTTAGCGACACGGGGATGGCCGTATTTGAAGTTAATCTGTTCCTAACGCTCATCGCTGATGAGACCTTCAGGACAAAGACGTAAACGCGCCGCCCCGGGAAGAATGCATGAACAAACGCCACATCCAAAACAAAAACAAAGAGAGCAGCGTATCTATCGCCGCGCTCGTCCGGGCGCTTCCTCAGGCGGCCATGGTGACCGATGGACAGGGCCGCGCCTCTCACGTCAACGCGCACTGGGCACAGTCCACCGGCCTGAACATCTCCCAGTCGTTTGGGCTGGGCTGGCTGGAAGCTGTTCACCCGAATGACCGGGAAGCGGCCAGCGCGATGTGGGGCCGCACTGCGCCCAATAGACAACCTGTTGAGGCGGAGTACAGGACGCGCTGGAACGGCGACACTGACTGCGTCTGTGTGTGGTATCACGCGCCGCTGCTGGAGGGCAGTACACGGCTTTGGCTCTGTACGGTTGCTCAGCGGCCTGCACTTCTCCTCAGGGAGATGCAGCGTGAACCCGAATTGGGCAGCACACTCCTCGAAACCACGAACTTGGAGCAACCCACAGCTATGGAGTTGGAACGGGAACGGATACTGGAGCAACTGGCGTTGGAACAGGCCGATTTGAGAACGGTTCTGGATCAGCTTCCGCTGGGACTTCTGGTGGTCTCGGCAGACACCCGGCGTATCCGGCTGGTCAACCCGCAGACCGAGCAGATTTTCGGCGTGTCTCTGACGGTTGGGATGACGTTGGGGCGCATTGAGGCACTGAGGTATTCTCGTGACGAAATCACAGCGCCAGCTGATTTTTCGCTGCACCGGGCGCTGGCAGGCGTGCGCGTCGAGGGGGAAGAAACTGAAATTGGCCGCCCGGATGGCAGCCGCGCCACCATCCGCTCCAACGCGGTGCCCATTTATGACCGGCAGGGAGAGCTGGTCGCGGCAGTCCTCAGCACCGAGGACTTGAGCGCTCAGCGCCGGGCCGAGGCCGAAGAGGAGCGGCTGAGCGGCTCGCTCCAACGCGCCAGAGAAGCCCTGACTCTGCACGGCGGTCGCCCAGTGACCCCAGAGCGGTTCCTGAAGCTGATGGGCGAACTTTATGAGCAGCTTGGCCAGCCGCAACTGGAAGGTCGCTTGATTGCCCTGCTGCTGCTGCGGGCCGAGCCAGTATCGGTGGGCGAGGTGGCGAGTATGTTGAGCGTCAGTAAAGTGGCGATATCCAAGGTCAGCAACGCCATGTTGGAACGCGGCGATCTGCAGATCATCAAGTCGTTTTCCAGCCGTGAGCATCTGCTGACCCTGACCGATCACAACTACATCCGCGACCTGAGCGTGCGCCGGGTGGCGAGCTGGGCGATTTCGATTCTGTGTGACTCGCTGCTGGAAACCAACCACCTCGATCCGGCCATCACCGAGCAGATCCGCAATCACTTGGAAACACATACTCGGGTCGCGGTGGCATTGGAGCAGGTGCTGTCTCCTATTGAGCGCCGTCAAGCCAAGGCGCTGGCCGATCACCTGCGTGAGAACTGGGACGCCGTGTCCCCAAAAAGCGAGAAGTCGTAATAACGGCCTAAAAGCTGTGTACACCGGAACGGGAAAGCCGCTCACGTCGTCGGTCAAGCCCAAGCGCCTCAATCCGCGCGGCGATCGGGAGCGTGACGGGTTCGGCGATCGGGCTGTGATGGCTTCCAGTCCCATCCCTCACACCCTGCTGAAGTGACGCTGATCGCCAATCCGGCGGTTGATCATGCCGTCCAGCCTTCATGAATAGTGGCGGTGAAGCCCGGCCAATCTTGGTCGGCCACCAGCCACGGTTCTGGCAAGTTGTTGCCGACAGGTGTAATCGAGGAGCAACGGTAGCAGGTGGCCTGAAGTTCAGGCCACCTGCTGCACAACGGCCTTCCAGCTTCGTAGCGTGGCGCTCAGGGAAATCGGTCATTGGCAGGGATGGTTGAGCGGGCAGGGCCGTGAAGGTTAGCAATTCTGGCGTGTAGGTCGAAAAAACCTTGCGCCCGTTTGACCTGCCGGAATCCCAGTTGGCTCTGTTCCTGACGTCGTGTAGGACGATGAGAGGTTGTGTTGCCTTAACTTCAATGCCAGTAAGTTAAGAAGGGAGCGGGGCACTGGCACGCACTTTTCTTGGATAGCAGATCATCTTGATTTTGACAGCCCTCGGGTACGAGCGAAGTCGTTTCACCGGAAGCACCAGCAACGCGATGTCACTAGCAAGTTGTTCCAGATACTTCGGCAGACGACCCGCAGCCACCACCCATGCGCTGAGCCACAACGTCCGGATCAGCAGCAAACTGGTCCGGTACGAAATTCGCAAAGGACTGACCTCCAGCTGACCGGCCACCCGGGCCATTTCCAGACGCACCAGGTTGTACACCACAGCCAGCGCGCACAGTTCCTGCCGAATGCGGTCTGGTGTCTGGGAGCGCAACGCCTCCAATCGCTCCAGAGTATGCGTATGGAGCTCGTCAAATCCAGTTTCGAGTTCCCAGCGCTGGTGGTAGAGCTCAATGATTTCAGCCGCTGGGTAGCGCTCGGCGTCCAACATCGACGTCAGCAGCCACTGTGGCTTAAAGCCCGGAAACTGGTAGCAGATGACGCGGATCTGCATGCTACGTGGCAGCGTGGGGTCAGACCTGCGCGCAGGTCTGCGAAAAGGAACTTCAGCGATAACCTCATTCGGTCCCAGGATTTCCAACACCGTCCACACCAGGTTGCTTTTGGCTCCTACGAGCCAGCGGCACTCTTCGCCCCGCTGCTGATGGTAGTAAAACCGTCCGTCGTCTATGAGCCCTTGGTCAACCATCAACACGCAGTGGTCAGGCAGCTGTTCATCGAAGCCGCTGGAGAGCGATTCCTCGCTCTCCGTGTATGCGCCGACCTTCAGATCCAGCAGGAAATGCGACCCGAGCGCCATCAGGCCGACAACCCGGGCTTGCAGATAGGCGCTCTCACGGTGTGCACCACTCGAAGGCAGAGTGAAATGCGCGCGATTCTCGTCACTGTCCGGGACCCGGATCATCGTGCCATCAATGCCGAGTACCGCCAGGCCCCGCCAACGGTTGGCGTCAAGCTGCTCGCGACCATGACGAGTGACAACGGCATCGAACAGGTGTTTGAAGGGAGCGATTCCCAGTCGGTCGCGGGCCTATACCAGGCCCACCGAACTGGTGGTCGTCTTCCCGGTGTGATCAGGGAGGACTAGATGCAACTGGTCGCATACCGCCTGAATCGAGCGGTCGCGCAGGAGCGCCATGCCGAGCATCAGCCACACGGCGTGTTCCGCGGGGAGCTTCCGGCGTCGAACCGAAGCGGTTCCCGTCGCTTCGAGGGCTTGCGTCACCAACGCGGCGTCGAGGCTCTTTGCAAAGGTGTCGAGGTGGTTGAGTGGCTGATCGCGAGCCGTGGTCAGTAGTGCGGTACCAGGGTTCATCCTTCATCTTGACACTTTCACCGGTCTGCCCGAACCCCTTAACTTACTGGCATTGAAGTTGAGGCAACACAACCGCTGATACTCACGAGCGGTTCACCGCCCTTGTACCAGGCGAAGCCGGTGAGGGCGACTGGCCTGCCTTTCAGGCCGTTTTGCTGGATGACGCGGGCCAGGGTCAGTTGCGCCGGGCTGAGGTCGTTGATCCAGGCGGGAGCCGCATTTGTGAACGTCTGGGTTGTGGTCATTGGTTACTCCTTGAGGATGCTTCGGTTTGGGCAGGCAGCGTGAACGGGCACGGGCACAAGGTCAGCGCCGGTTTAGTCGGGCCTGCCGCTTCAGGGTGAGGAATTCCGTGGCCGTACTCAGCACCCAGAGCAGTCCACCTGAAAAGGACATCAACCTTCCTGTGGACGCGGTGGGAGTTGTCTCTGGTTGAGCCCTACCATGGTGTCGGGATCGTCACCACAGCCGCCCTCGTTCACCCAGCGGTCCAGGGCGATGACCCCGGGCGGAATCACCGAGATGACCGGCTTCAGCGCGGTTGGTTGATGCTGTCCGCCACGGTTCAGCTCGGCGGCGGATAAGCCGTGCCCGGTCATGGTCGTGCTTGCGGGCGTGTCGGTCTGTCGGCTGGCCAGGCTTTCAGCTCGGCTTTGGTCAGCCAGCCTGTTAGAGCGGTGGACGGCGTTCTGGACAGATGCACCTGGCGGTTCGCGACGCCGTCGACCCAGCTTCTGGGGATGTAACGGCGTTTCCCATCTGGAGCGTCACGGCGGCGCAGTTTGATGAAGTTCTTTTTCAGACCCGCGATCCGTCCGAGGCACACGGCCTCGTCACCATTTCCGGCCTGCACGATCATGCCGCACTTGATGTGACCTACTGGGTTCATATCAGACCTCCGGGGTTCACTTGATGGTCTTCAGTGAGGCTTGCAGGATCTGCCTCTGCCCTTCGATAGGTGCTGTGTGTGAAAGGCTGAACAGGATATACGGTTACAGGGAAGTGAGGTCTCTCCTACTGGCCGAGTCGTTCAGCGTCAGGCCGGTACCGCCCTGGCCCTTGACGCCGTGATCACACCGGCAGTGTGGGCCTCGTAACTGACCGAACCGCCTGGCGTGCCGGTCATACCCTTGTCTCCTGAGAACCGTTCACCGCGTTCCAGGCGTTCCGTTCAGGTGCTTGGATCAGCAGTACCGGCACGCTAACTTGCCGCATGACCGATTCGGCGACGCTGCCCATGAACAGATGGGCCAGTCCGCTGCGCCCGTGCGTGCTCATGACCACCAGCTTGGCCCCGCACCGATCGACCTCCTGCGCGATGACTCTTTCAGTCTTGAGATCCTGCTGTTCACGCCAGACGACCTCGGTGCCGGGGTAGTCCAGCGTTCGCCGGGCCGCCTCGAGAATGCGTTTGCCCTCAGCCAGCAGCAAGTCCTGTTCTTCAGAGGAATGGGAGGGGTAAGCAACCCCCTCGACCTGAGGAAGAAAGCGCGGCACGACGTAAAGCAGGGTCAGTTTGCTGTGGTATTTGCAGGCGAGGTCGGCAGCGACGGGCAGGGCCAGGTGGCTCAGTGGACTTCCGTCGGTGGTTACCAGGATATGACCGAACATAGACGTCTCCTTTGTGGCGTACCCTCAGGGTGGCCCTGGGCTGTTACCGGGCCGTTACGGGTGCTGGAGCTGGGTTGCGTTCTGAATCTGCACATCGCTGGTCTGCGCTTCCTATCCGCACACCCCGCCAGCCATGTCCTGAATGCACCACCTGATCCAGTGGTGAGCACCGCGCAGACTCCCCACGATCAGGTTGGTGTCCCCACAGGGCCACTGCCATCAGGAGCAGGATTCAGGGCTACCGCCAGAACTTGGCCTTCCTGTTCCCCTGATCAACGTACTCTCAGCAAGTGACTGAAGCGTTACGGTGCGCTGACCTTCTTGCCAGCCTGGTTTCAGGAGTCGCGCGTATTCGGAAGGACTCCGTCTCCGCCAAGATATTGTCCCAACGATTGCTCACCGGCCTGTTCGAGCGGTACGGCACCACCTGAACGGGGGTGTGTGCGCCCAGCAACACCTGCTCCACGACTCGCCCGAGCCTCCTTCCGCTGGGGTTCCCCTGACCGTGCAGGCCGATCACGATCAGTTCTGCGCCCAGTCGATTGGCCACCTCCAGGATGGCCAGCGCGACCCCGTCTTTACCCCTGACATCGCCCGCCGGGCCGTTTACTCCAGGCTGATGTCCGTTGAGTTCGCTTCTGGCGGGAACGATCAGGCAGCTCGGCGGACGGCGGCTTAGCAAGCTGAGCTCCCGCAGGAGGGTCTGCGCCGCTTCCAAATCTAGAGGCCCCGATTCATGCGCTTCGAGCACATGGAGCAGCGTGACCTTCCCGCCGGTGGCACGCGCCACATCACAGGCATGCTGGGCCGCATCGCGACTCCACACACTGAAATCCACCGCAACAAGCATCTGGCGCAACACAGGCGTGACCTCCTCGGTTCTCTGTCACCAGCTTGGTCTACGCGCCTTACCGTCCCGTTACCGGAAGACTTTCGCGGCGGCCTGAATTGGGCACGCCGATGTACAGCGCGTCTTGTCTGAGGGTAAAGCCCAGTGTTCGGGCGGCCTGCGTAAGAAGTGCTTGCTCATGCACCGTCCAGGTTCCCACGTGTGGCGGACGCGAGACGGCCAGCACCGCCTCCAGCGTGCCGGACTGGCCGACGATCGGCACCGCACCTGCGGCAGTTGGCTTCGTTTCAGGTTCGGCGGTCAGAAGGAGCGAGATATTCTCGGCGTACTGCGCTTCACCGGTCTGCACGAACCTGACGGCAAAGCGCGACGGCGTCCAGCGGCAGAGCGCCGAGTTCCAGAAGCGGATGAAGTTCAGGGGGGATTTCACCGCCGCACCGGAAAAAGCAGTTGACAGGGGCTATCCGCTCCCGAGTAGCTGGAAACCGAAGCGTACCGACCACAGTGCATCCATGCCGGAAACGCATCGGTAATGCGGCCGGACAACACTCAGGTTCGGATGATACGTACACCGCTCACCTTCCAAGACAGCAGAGCGCTGGACAGCAAGATTAACGGCGAGGCTGCGCATTTCACCGCCTATTCACCTCGGGACATGATCTGCAATGGCGTGGGTGGTTCCAATACGATTGCCAGCGATAGACGAACCAGCAGAGCGGCTCCGAACGGTGGCGCGGCTCACCCGGCGCGTCCACCGCTCTCCTGGGGCCCGTCTTCCGGCTGCTCTCCCAGCACTTTATCGACCATCAGCGTCTGATCCACTCTCTGAAGGTCAATTATGACCGTCGCCCGCGACGTCACCGTCAATCCTCGCGGGCGACGGTAAGGTGGAATTCAGCACTGGCCAGACGACATCCGCGTCCACACGCTTTTACTGGTCACTCCAACGTAGGCGGGCAAATTATGACGGCTCCCTGCACAAGCGTAGCGAATGAGGAGCGTAGGTTCGGAGACAGGGCTTACCGGCTTACAGCGTGAACCAGAGCTTTTTAGGCAGGAGGTACACTATGAAACTTCGTCACATTTGGATCAGTGGCCTCACGCTCGCCGTCCTCGGTCTTCCCACCGGCACGGCTCAGAACGTCAAGAAGACCTACAGCGCCGAGCGTTTTGACAGCGCTATTCAGGTGGAACGGGGCGGCTCGCTGCTCATCACGGAAACCACCACCTTTAATTTCGCGGGCGGCCCGTTTACCTTCGTTTTCCGCGAATTGCCGCTGGGCAAAACGGACGGTCTCTCGGTGCTGAGTGCCAGCGTGGACGGCCTGGTGTACCCCATCGGCAACCAGCCGGGACAGGTGGAAATCAGCGGCAGCGATCCCAGGCGCGTTACCTGGCACCTTGAGCCACTGAGTAACGCTACCCGCACCCTCAAACTGACTTACCGGGCCAGCGGCGTGGTGCGCCGGAAAGACGGCAGTGACGCCTTGATCTGGCAACCACTGCCCGACGAATACGCCTATCCCATCGCTGAGAGCCGAACCACTTTCAGTTTTCCAGCAGCGGCCACTCTCGTGGCTGCACCGGTGGTACAGCGCGGCACGGCGACCATTCAGCAAGCCCCCAACCAGGTCACGTATACCGCTCAGAACTTACAGCCGAACGCACTGTTGATTGTCGAACTGCCGTTCAGGGAAGGCAGCCTGATCGCCGGGCCGCCCCAATGGCAGATTGACCAGGAGCGCAACGCCGAGCGCCTGCCTTACTGGATCGGCGCGGCCATCCTGCTGCTAATCGGGGGACTGGCGTGGATGTGGACTTACCAGCGGCGGCACAGTGCCGTGAGCGTGAGCGTCTCGGGAAGCGTGACCACGCCGCCCAGCGCCTTGCCGCCCGCTCTGGCCGGGGCACTGGTGAGTGGGGGAACGCTCAACTGGAACCATCTCCAGGGCACGCTCTACCGTCTGGCCGAGCGTGGTGTGCTGGTTATTGAGCAGCAATCTGACGTAGACAAGGGCAGCAAGCCTGAGTTTGCCATCCGTCTCCTTGACCAGAAAGCCGAACTGGCACCGCACGAACGGGGGCTGATAGACATGTTGTTTGCGGGCGAAAGTAGCGCACAGTCTGCGCTCAAACAGCCATCGGTCAAGCTCTCGCAGGTCAGCCAGAAAACACAGGGGCGTGGCTGGAAGCTGTTCACGGTGCCGCTTCAAAGCGAACTGGGCCGGGCCGGATTCATCAGCGAGGAGCGGCAGAGCGAGCGAAACACGCTGATCTACCTCAGCATCGCGCTGCTGGTGCTGGGTGCACTCGGTATGCTGCTGACGGCCATCTGGGGCGGGCCACTCGGCTACGCCCCCTTCACGGTGGCCATTGCCGTGGTGGTGCTGGGCCTGGCGGGGTCGTTGCTGGGCCTGAGTATGAAGTCGCTATCGGACAACGGGGCTCACAGCGCTGCGAGTTGGCAAGCCTTCCGCGATCACCTGAAGGCCGTGACCAGAGGGGATGCATCGCTGGGTAACCCGGCGGCATTTGAGCGGCTGTTGCCCTACGCTGCCACCTTCGGACTGGCCCACCCCTGGATCAAACAGGCTGGGCAATCCGGCGCGGCGCGGCTCCCCGCCTACTTCAAACTGCTGCCCTCCACGCCGGACAATTCTGGCTGGGCACTGTTCATGATCATGCAGGTGGCGGTCAGCAGCACTGGAAGTGGCTCGTCCGGGACTGGTGGTGCGGGCGCAGGCGCAGGGGGCGGCGGTTCCAGCGGGGCTGGGTAAACCTGATTTCGGCCTGATGTGAGGAACGCAACCAAATCCTGCGTTAACAGTACTGTCAATCTGGTCTTTACAGTCTGGATGGCAATTCTCGACAGTTCCTTCTAAAGCTTTTCAGAACCAACTGACCCCAAATATTTGATTGCCACAAGACCTTCCGCGTTAGTCGACGGTGTATTACGATTACCGGGTCTGGCGAATCTGGGGTATTTGGGAGCGTGTCCACACGGTGCTGCGGGAAGATGGCCCAGATGGATTTGATGCGCGAGGTTGCTGAACGGAATCGGCCTGCCCATCCTTAACTTCTGCTGAACTCAGGGAGCGTCGCTTGTCCACCACCATTGGTCGTCTTTGATGTTCCTTCTCAATAATCACCTGGCCCACGTCGGGCCAGCCCTATTTTCGGAGAACCTATGCCGCCCACAACCCTCTGCCCGCCCGCCGAAGATGCGCTTCAACTGATCCAGAGTAGCCGCTCTGGTGGCCTCCAGTTGGGGTCTGGTAAGCGCTTTCCCTGCGTGCCGACAAACGTCAGTAGCATTCGACTGAACTCCGCTTCGAGGGCGACTTCGCTGGGGGTTGCTTCCCCGCAGTTCCCTGAGTGGCCGGACAGACATGACTGACCGTGGTACTCCGAGGGTGGCCAGCAGGCCTGAACAGCAGCTTGTTGATCCCTCCCGCCTGACCACCAGACAGGTGGGCCAGGCACAGCACGTCGACCCGGCACAGGGTCTCAGTGATGCTGAGGCGCTGATTCGGCTGGCTCGGCTCGGCCCCAACGAGTTGGAGGCCGAGCCGCCCATTCCCGCGTGGCGGCGCGTCTTGGCGCAGTTCCAGGACGCGCTGGTGATCCTGCTGCTGGTCGCCACAGCCATCTCGGTCGGTGTATGGCTGTACGAGCGCGGCACCGCCTTGCCCTACGAGGCGCTGGCGATCTTCGCCATCGTGCTGATCAACGCTGTGCTGGGCTACGTGCAGGAGGCGCGGGCCGAGCAGGCAGTGGCGGCCCTGCGCACCATGTCGGCGGCGAACGCGCGGGTGCTGCGCAGCGGTGAGCTCCGCTCGGTGCCCGCCCGCGAGGTGGTGCCCGGCGACGTGCTGTCGCTGGAGGAGGGCGACACGCTGCCCGCCGACGCCCGACTGACGCAGGCGGTGGCCCTGCGGACGCTGGAAGCGGCGCTGACGGGTGAGAGTCTGCCCACAGAGAAGGACACCCAGCCACTGGAAGAGGCCGTGAGCGCGCTAGGCGACCGTCACAACATGGTGTTCTCAGGCACCGCCGTGAGTAGCGGGAGAGGCCGGGCTATCGTGACTGCCACGGGCATGGACACTGAAATAGGACGAATCGCCGGATTGCTGAAACGCACCGCAGCCGAAGCGACTCCACTGCAACAGGAGCTCGACCGTACCGGCCGGACGCTGGGATTGGGCGTGCTGGTGATCGCCGTGGTGATGATCGTGACCATAGGGCTGGTTGACGGTGTGCGCGACTTCTCCAGCTTCTTGGACGTGCTGATCCTGAGCGTGGCGCTGGCTGTCGCGGCAGTGCCCGAGGGCCTGCCCGCCATCACCTCGGTGGTGCTGGCCCTCGGCACCCAGCGCATGGCCAAGCACCACGCCATCGTGCGTCGCCTGCCAGCCGTCGAGACCCTCGGGTCGGCCAGTGTGATTGCCTCGGACAAGACCGGCACGCTGACCCGCAACGAAATGACGGTTCGGGTGGTCGTGACGGCCAGCGGCGTGACCGACCTCTCCGGCAGCGGCTATGGGCCGAAAGGCGACCTGAGCACCACTGGGAGGCCACTGGGCCGGGGCTTCCAGCGCGAGGAAGTGGAGCGGGTACTGGTCGGGGCCGCCCTCGCCAACAACGCGGCGGTGCAGCAGCAAGGCGGACGCTGGAGTATTCAGGGTGACCCCACTGAGGGGGCCCTGATCGTGGCGGCGCACAAGGCGGGCTTCACCTCGGAGAGGCTCCAGGCCCGCTTCGTCCGGGTGGCCGAGGTGCCCTTCTCCTCCGAGCGTAAACGGATGAGCACCGTGCATACGGACGCCAGACAGCCCGGCAAGCTGACCCTGTTCAGCAAAGGAGCGCCCAACGTGCTGCTGGAGCGCTGCACAGCCGAACTGATCGGCACTAGAGCACACCCACTGAGTGAAAAGCGCCGCGCGGCCATCCGCGCCGCAAACGAGGCACTGGCGGCCCAGGCACTGCGGACGCTCGGCGTGGCGACCCGCACGCTGCCGGGGACCGCCCTTCACAGCAAGGCCACCGAAGCCCTGGAGAGCGAACTGGTGTTCCTTGGCCTGATCGGCATGATCGACCCGCCGCGCACCGAAGCCAGAGACGCTGTGGCCCGGGCACGCCAGGCTGGCATCCGCCCAATGATGATCACCGGCGACCATCCCAGCACGGCGGTGGCCATCGCTACCGAACTGGGTATCGTGCAGGCAGGCGCGCAGGCCATGACCGGCGCGGAACTCTCGCAGCTATCCGATCTCGAGTTGGAACGGGTAGTACAGGAGATCAGCGTCTACGCGCGGGTCGATCCTGAGCACAAACTGCGGATTGTGCAGGCCCTGCAACGCGGCGGGGAGGTTGTGGCCATGACCGGTGACGGCGTCAACGACGCGCCCGCCCTTCGGGCAGCTGATATCGGCGTGGCCATGGGAATCACCGGTACCGACGTGTCCAAGGAAGCCGCCGACATGGTGCTGACCGACGATAACTTCGCCACCATCGTTGCGGCGATCGAGGAGGGACGCGGCATCTTTGACAACATCCAGAAATTCCTGCGCTATCTGCTGTCATCGAACCTGGGCGAGGTCATGACCATGTTCTTCGGCGTGGTCTTCGCCTCCCTCCTCGGGCTGGTGGGCGGGCCGGGTGAGGTCGCGCTGCCACTGCTGGCGACCCAGCTCCTCTGGATCAACTTGGTGACCGACGGTGCCCCCGCTCTGGCGCTGGGCCTCGGTCACGCCGACCCTGACGTGATGACTCGCCCGCCACGCCCCAAAGCCCAGGGGGTGATCACCCCCGAGATGTGGCGCGGCATCGTCTTTGTTGGCCTCATCGTTGCGGTGGGCACCTTGGGCGTGCTTGACGCCTCGCTGCCTGGCGGGTTGATCACGGGCACAGGTACGCTTACCTTTGCCCGCACCATGGCCTTCACCACCCTGATGCTCTTCCAGCTCTTCAACGTCTTCAATGCCCGCTCGGACACCCGCAGCGCCTTTCATGGCCTGTTCCGCAACCGCTGGCTGTGGGGCGCGGTGGCGCTCTCGTTGGGGCTGCACGCGCTGGTCCTGTATCTTCACCCGCTGCAACAAGCCTTCGGGACGACCGCCCTAGGCTGGAACGATTGGCTGGTGTGCACAGCCGTGGCCTCATCGGTGCTGTGGCTGCGTGAACTGACCAAACTCGTCAAGCGCAGCCGGACGCGGGGAGTGCTCTCCGTTCGTCAGCAAGGGTGAGAAGGATGCGTTCAGACATCTCTTCTCACCCTTGCTGATGCCCGAGTTCCGACTACTGCGCGGTGTACCCGCCGTCCACGACGACCTCGGATCCTGTCATGAAAGACGCGTCGTCGGAGGCCAGGAAGGCGATTACGGCGGCGACCTCCTCGCTGCGGCCCAAGCGGCCAATCGGGTGCAGGGCAACGAGTCCGGCGAGCACCTGATCGTGCTGCCCTGACCGGTCGGCATAGTCTTGCACCAGCGGCGTATCGATGAAACCCGGATGCACCGAGTTCACCCGGATCCCCAGTTTCGCTACCTGGAGGGCAGTCGCCTTGGTCAGCAGCCGTACCGCCCCCTTGCTGGCGTGGTAGGCCGCCGCGTCCGCCGACCCGACCAGGCCGTAAATGCTGGAGATGTTCACGATCGCGCCGCCGCCGGTCGCCTTCATGAGGCGCAGGGCCTCGCGCGTACACAGGAAGACCCCGTCGAGGTTCACGGCCAGCAGCGCACGCCAGTCGGCCAGGGCGATGTCTTCGATAGGGCCGCTCGGCCCACTTGTACCCGCGTTGTTCACCAGTACGTCGATGCGCCCGTGGTGGGTCTCAATCTGCGCGAAGACGTCGCGCACGGCAGCCTCGTCCGCAACGTCGCAGGCGTAGGCTTGCGCAAATCCGCCCACCCCCATGAACTGATCGGCGGCCGCCTGCGCTTCCTCGTATTTGAGGTCCAAGATCATGACGGCTCCGCCCTCGGCCGCCATCCGGCGCGCGGTGGCCTCACCGATGCCCTTTGCACCGCCAGTCACGACACAAACCTTGTCCTTGAAACGGGTCATACGCGTCCTCCTGCTCCGTCTGGAGCTGTTGAAACTGCGGGATGTGATTTCAACCGTCAATGCCCCAAGTTACTCAGGGTGTCCGTGATGACCACCACTTCCGGTAGGGTGGTGTGTTCCGAAACGGTGATGGTGTAGCCGTGCGTGCATGGCGTCTTTCACGAGCATAGTGGCCCTCCGTGCTGCCAGCCTGTGCCCGCGCCATTACTGCCGCGTTACGGGTCAGGACAGACGGTCATCGGCGTCATTTCCAGAGCACCACCGGCGGTGCCTCGACCAGCGTTTTGAGCAGATCCTTGACAGTCACGACCCCGACCAGCCGGTCCTGAGCGTCGATCACCGGTAAGCCGCGCACGTCATGTTGCAGCATCAGGAAAGCGGCCCGCTCAATGGGCATGTCGGGCCGGATCTGCTCGGTGGTGGGCACTGCGTACTCGCTGACCTGAGCATCCGGAGGTGCCGTGCCCAGGCGCAGATCGGAGGCCAGTAATAATCCCAGCAGCCGCTGACCGTCCACGACCGGCAAGCAGCGCAGGCCACTGGACTCCATCAGAAGCAGCGCCGGGCCAAGCGGCGTCTGCGCTTCTACCGAAATGATGGCGGTACTCATCTGTTCACGAACGCGCATGAGGAACTCCTTCCGGGTGGCGTCCGAACCCACTCAAGCTGAGAGGACTGTCCAGCGCGACCCATCTGAGAGCAATGTCGGGCGGCGGGCTTACCAAGCCATTACCGCTGCCGGAATGGGCTGGAAATTTCTCCGCATCTTCAGACGCAGAAGGTTCACTCAATAGGCGCAGATTGACCTGCTGAGTGAGGTGGCGGTTCCAGCCAGTCACAGCGTGGTGCTGGAATCCACAGTAGATTCGAGAACCGATCCCTGATGGTGTGCCAGCGGTAGGGAGGTTGATCCGATTGGGTGCGTTCGATTCACTCAGTCAGGCAAGGTAAGTCGGTAGCCACGCTTCTGTCGGCGTTTCTGCACCCTGAATCAAGCTCAGCAGGTGGTCGGGTGTCAGGCCAAGGCCGCTGATCCTCAGGGTGCACCGCCCCGCTACGACGTGGGTCATACCCGTTGATAGTCTCAGTTCCAGCACGCTTTCCGGTGGCGAATATTTCCTTGTCCCACTTGACCACAGGCTGGGCAGGCGAGGTTGAGGCAGCAGGAACTGTCGAGCGAAGGTAAAAGCGTTCGTCCGGAGATCCGCCTTGAACGCCCCTGATGTCAGGCATATAGGTTGTGATTCCAGCCCACTCCCGCATCTCATAAAGCAGAGATGACCCTGCTTATCGGACGCGTCCATCCTGGATGGACTGGTCTGAGTCATTCAAGCCAGTCTCTACAATAGTTGCAGCCTGATGAAGACTCTCTTGCCGTACCTGCTCAAAAACCGCTGGGGATATCTGCTGCTGATCATCTTGATGATCGGGCAGGCCCTCACCAGCGCCTTGCAACCCCGTTTTCTCGGGCAAGCCATCGACGCTCTGAACACCCACCAAGCCGCCCAGGCGAAAATCCAGATTGCTTGGTTCCTGGCGCTCAGCGTGACCAGCATGCTGCTCGCGCTGCTGGTCACGCATCTCGCGTCCCGCCAGGCGTGGCGAGCCGTCAACCAGTTGCGCCGCGATCAACTGCGGCACTTTTTCCTCATGCATCACCAGCATCAGCAGCACCATCACGCCGACTTGATGGAAACGCTGGACACCGACCCGAACCAGCTCGTTCAGGTTTTCGGTACGCAGTTCCCCAACCTGATCATGCAGACCGCCACCGTCGTCTTTCTCGCTGCCCAGCTCATCACGCAAGCGCCCCTGCCGGGGCTGCTGTTCACCGGACTCACCGCCGCGCTGCTGGCCTCGTTCTCCGTCAGCCCCAAACGGCTCTCGCGGGCCTGGCAGGACGTCCGCCACAACGAAGCGCAAGTTCGCGCGGCGACATTCGACGTGCTGAATCTGCGTGACGCCCTGCGGATACTCGGAACTCCCCGGCCCGCAAGCGCACTCCTCAGCCGGGTGCGGCGCGTCCGGCAGACCCTCACGAACGCGCACGTGAAAGCCATCAGCCTGAACAACCTGAAATTCGTGCTCAGTGATGTGCTGCTCCTCACCGGGACACTCGCAATCGTGCTGATGCTGCTCTCCGCTTACCGGCAACAAGCGGTCACGGTGGGCGTGATCGTCATGTTTCTGCGATCCATTGTCCAGATGCGCGATCCAGTGGCGATCATTGCGGGAGAAAGTGCGGACCTACATGCCCTTCAGGCAAGTCTCCAGCGCATCTCAGCTCACTTTGCCAAAACGGTCGGCGTGGAAACAGCAGACGCAGACACCGGGCCGACCGGGAAGCAGGAAGTACGGGCAGATGCAGGCCAACTCGACATCCAAAGTCTCCAGTACCACCTCGCGGACCGCCCGCTGCTGCAAAGCATCAACCTGAGCGCCTCACCCGGTCAGCACATCTTGATCGTGGGACCCAGTGGAAGCGGGAAAACCACGCTGAGCCGCTTGATCGACGGCACCCTGCGTCCCCATTCCGGCGCGGTGCTGCTGGGCGGCCAACGCGCGGAGCACCTGAACCCGTGGGAGCGCCGCAAGCAGCTGTGGGTGGCGAGTCAACAGCAGCCCCTCATTCACGATTCGCTGCGCGAAAACTTGCGTCTGTACGATACGGACGTGAGTGACGCAGACATCCAGGCAGCCATCAAGAGCGCTGAACTCCAGGGTTGGATGGCGGCGCTGAATGTCGATCTGGAGAGCGTTCTGACGCCGGAGCGCTTCTCTGCCGGGCAACGTCAGATCATCACCCTGCTCAGCGCCCTGATTGCCGCCAGACCCATCACGCTGCTCGATGAACCCAGCGCCCACCTCACGCTCAGCGATCAGACGCTGGTCAACCAGATCATCCGGGCGTTGAAGCGCCGCAGCACCGTCATTCACATCACCCACACTCCAGGCGATCAGGTCGACGTCGACCAGATCATTGATCTGGGGCGTTCGCAACCGACGGCGCTGACGGCGGCAAGATGAACGTGCTTTTGGCCTTGTGGCGGCAGCGCCAACCCAAAACGGGCCGCCGGTACGTCCTGTCGGCCCTCGGGTACGCCCTGATGCTCGGCTTGCCGGTCTTGGCCGCCCAGCAACTCGGGCACCTCATCGACGCCCTGACGCAAACGGCCAACGCTCCGCAGATCCTGATACTCCTGCTGGCGTTCATTGGCGCTGAGATGCTCGCCAATTTCAGTCGTCTCCTGTGGATTCGTGAGCTGAGCAGCTTCGATCGGCCCCTGGCTGACCGGTTGCGCTTGATCTTCCTGCACCGCGTGATCTGGCAGCCTGAGCCTGACCGCCTGGAGAACACCAGCGTATTTAATGCCCACCAGCAAGACACCACCCGCCTCACCCACCTGCTTCTGGAGACCTACAGAGTCGTGATCAGCGTCGCCGTCGCCGCTTCGGCGCTGACCCTGATGGTGCGGGTCAGCGTTCCGTACACCCTGGCCTGCCTGATCCCGGCGGCGCTGGTTCCCCCGCTGCTCAGCCGGATACGCCGCAGCCTGGTGGACGTCACGCACCAGAGCCGTCAGACAGCCGACACCCTGAGTTCCCAACTCCAGTCCGCTGTGCAGCTCGCCCCGCAACTGGCGTTCACGCCTGCTCAGGCCGCGCTGCTCGAGCGCTACAGCCAAGCGCTGACTTCACACAGCAACCACACCGTCAAAACGGCGCTGCTGCAAAGCGCCGTCGAGGAACTCGCCTACCGTGCAGGCACGGTGCTGCGCGCTGGGCTGCTGCTGCTGACCGCACCGGCGATCCTGCGCGGGGAGTTCACCATCGGGCAGTACCTGATCTTCAGCGCCTACCTCGAGTGGCTGATGAATTTCCCGAACATCCTGACCGCCGCGCAGGCGAGCTGGCAGCAGGCCCAGCAGGCGGCCGTTCGCCTGAGCGCCACGCTGGGCCTTGCGGAGAAGAACGCTCTCCAGTCGGTGGTGGCACTCAACAACGCAGCATCCTACGCACAGAACACGGCGGCGTCCAGTCCCACCTTGACCCTGCACAACGTCACCGTAGCCAACGGACCCTTCAAGAACTTCAGCGCCGCCGTACCGGCCCAGGGCTTCACGGTCATCACCGGCCCAAGTGGAAGTGGGAAGACCACCCTGCTGAAGATACTGGCCGGGGAAGCGGGTTTCACCGGCGAGCTGCAACCTGCCCTGCACACGGCCTTGCTGCATCAGCAGCCGACGTTCCTGGTCGGGACGGTACGTGACAACCTGACGCTGACCCTCGACCTGCCTGAAGCGGACATACAAGCCGCATGGGATGTCTCTGGGCTTCAGGACGACGGCTTGACCCTGGACAGCACCCAGACGGCCCAGCAACTTTCCGGCGGTCAGCAGCAGCGCCTGGCACTCGCCCGAACGCTGCTGCACGGCCCCCTGACCCTCTTGCTGGACAGCCCGACGAGCGCGCTGGATGCCCGCACGGAACACCACGTTGTCCAGGCGCTGATTCGCTCGGGGCGCAATATCGTCGCCGCCACGAACAGGCTGATGCTGCTGGAGCAGGCGGACGCGGTCGTTTACCTTGAAGCCGGGCAGGTGCTCGCCACCGGCACGCACGCGGGCATGATGCAGAGCCACGCCCGGTACCGCCGGCATGTCCAGCAGGAAACCGAGGTCTGAAGCGGGTTCGCCACCAAACCCTTTCTGTCCAGCGTTCACATTCGTCATGTCGAAGTCCGTTTCTTCAGATGGGTTTGAGCTGCTGGCTGCGACATGCGGTCGGGCTTGATCTGACAAGGCCCCTGAATCTCGACTGAATTTCGCGCGCGGGTGATCAATCTGAAGAGCCGCCCTGTGTTCGGTTCGGCGAAATGGCGTTGCAAAGCAACTGAACCATGACGAGGTGGTAGGCTCGCGGCAACTTCATCTTGGGTATAAAGACCCTCAAACGCCCATCTGTGAACTCATTTGAGTTCACAGAACGCTCAACTCTTGGTGGCGAAATCTGACCAACTTGCGTCCGCCGATGCGGCACTCGACGCGGGCGGCGGCTAGCCCCTCACGGGTCATCTCGTGCGCGGACTCGGCAAAGGCTCTGATCATCTGAAGCATCCGCCCGGCTGGGGTGGTGGTGTCGGTGCCGATCTGCTCGGGCCGACCTCCAGCGTCTTCAAACGGTTCAGCAGGTTCTTGAGGCTGCGGCTGAGTGTGTCCAGTTTCCAGACCACCAGCACGTCTCCTGAGCGCAGGGTGTCAATCAGGGCGGCTCCGGACGGTTCCAGCGGCGGGGTCCTGACCGAGGTGCTTGCTGACGCGGGCGTAGCCGATAAGCATGTGGAGTACCTCTACGCGTAAAGGTGTCGCCTTTGAAAAAGATGTGGCAACAGGTTTGAACAATGTAATGGAGGATACTAGAGCATACTGGTAGGGATGTTGCAGAAACGAGTGTTTTCTCAAGCGAGTTGAGCAACTTTTGGATCACTGGTCCGTTTATGTAGGTCAACCCAGCAGTCCGGAGGACCTATGGATCAACACTCTGCGTCAATCCCCGACCTCAACCTCCTGAGCCAAGCCCTGACGGCCAACGTCAATCCCTTTATTATCACCGATGCCCAGCAGCTGGACATGCCCATCGTGTACGTCAATCCGGCTTTCGAGCAGCTGAGCGGCTACCGAGCAGCCGAGATCATCGGGCGTAACTGCCGCTTCATGCAGGGCCAGGACCGTGATCAGGGGGCTCGGCGTGAGATCCGAGACGCCCTGGCGCAAGGTCAGAGCACCACCACGGTACTGCGCAACTACCGCAAAGACGGCACGCTGTTCTATAACGAGCTGACCCTCAGTCCTCTCCGGGACGTGGCGGGCATCCTCACGCACTTCGTGGGCTTTCAGAACGACGTCACCTCGCGTGAGGAAGCGCTGCGGGGCGAAGCGCAGGCCCGTGAGCAACTGAGCGCCACTCTGAACCGCATGACCGACGGCTTCCTGTCTTTTGATAAGGATTGGAAGTTGATTTACATCAATAAAGCCGCCGCGAGGATCGCGGGTCGACAACCCGAGGACTTTGCCGGTCTTGACCCTTTTGCCACCTTTTCCGAACACAGAGACGCTGCGCTCAGCTTGGCTGTCTTGCAAGCGGTGGAGACGGGCACCACCCAGAGCGCAGTCAGTTATCTGCCAGCGTTCGAACGGTGGATCGAGCTGACGGCCTATCCGGGTGACGACGGGATGTCGATGTTTCTGCGCGACGTCACCGAGAGCCGAGAAGCGCAGCGTGAGCTTCAGGTCAGCGAAGAGCGCTTTGCCAAAGTCTTCCAGACCAGTCCCATCTCCATCTTCATCATCCGGAGCAAGGACGGGACTTTTGTTGACGTCAATGAGGAGTTTTTGCGTCAGATCGGCTACCGAAGGGAAGACATCATCGGCAATCAATCGCAGAACCTCATTTCCCTGGTTGATCCAGCAGACCGTGACGAAACCTGGGACACCTTGAACCGGCCCCAGCCAATAGAGAGCCGGGAAATCCTTTTTTATAACAAGGCGGGAGAGGCCGTACACGGCGTCCTGACCATCGTGCCGACAGAGGTGGCCGGAGAAACCTGCACCATCTGTTTCATGCGCGACGTCACCGAGGAGAAGCGGGCCCAGCACCGTCTTGAAGCCAGCGAGGCGCGTTTCCGCGCCACCGTAATAGAGTTGCAGCGCACCCTCGACTTATCCCTCGATATGATCGTCACCGTTGGGGCAGACGACCACCTCATATTCGTCAGGGTGAGCGCCGCTTCCAGTCGTATCCTGGGATATGCGCCTGAGGAGATGGTTGGCCGCTCCGCCTTCGATTTCGTTCATCCCGACGACGCTGCCATGACCAGCGTTGAGGGCCAGCACATCAGTTCAGGTCAGGCCACGACGACCTTTCAAAACCGCTACCTCCATAAAGATGGCAGCGTGGTCTGGCTGGAATGGTCGGCGGTGGTGGTGCCGGAGGAGAGATTGCTGTACGGTGTGGCCCGCGACATCACCCAGCGCCAGTCTGCCGAGGAAGATCAGGCGTTCCTGGTGGCCATCGTGCACGCCAGTCACAATGCCATCATCGGGTTGTCTCTTGACGGCATCGTCCGCTCCTGGAATCCCGGTGCCGAGGAACTCTACGGCTACACGTCAGCCGAGGTAATCGGTCAGCCGATCACCTTCTTGATCCCCGCCGAGTTTCAGATCCTGGAAATGAAGCTGATCGAACGGGCCAGGCGTGGCGAGCGGGATCCACCGTTTGAAGCCTGGCGGATCACCAAGAGTGGGAAGCAGATCCAGGTCGTGGTAACCATCTCGCCCGTCCTGAACGCGGCTGCTCAGGTGGTCGGCTTCTCGAAGATCACCCGCGATATCACTTCCCTGCGCGAGGCCGAGCACGAGGTTCAGACCCTCAACGAAAATCTCAGGGATCAACTGCGTCACGTCACCGGCTTGCAGGAGATCGACCGCTCCATCGCCGCCAGCGCGGGTCTCGACGTCACGCTCGGCCTCATCCTGGACAACATCATGCAGCGGCTTAACGCCGACGCGGTGACGGTTCTGCTGCTCGATCAGCACACCCTCACGCTTGAATATGCGGCGGCCAGGGGCTTTACCACTGCACTCCACGACCTGACGTTGCAGCTCGGCGAAGGTCTGGGCGGTCAGGTCGCGGTGAACCGGCAGCCGATGCTCATCCCCGATCTCCGCACCGTTACCCTCTCGCCGACCTGGTGGGCCATGCTTCAAAAGGAGCGGATCATGGCCTACTACGGTGCGCCGATCATCTCCAAAGGCAAGGTCTTGGGCGTTATCGAGGTGCTGCACCGCAAACCCTTCGATCCGTCGGCTGCCTGGCTGGAAACCTTCGGAATCCTCGATAATCAAGCGGCCATTGCTGTGGACAGCAGCTGGCTCTTCACGGAACTGGAGCGCAAGAACTTGGAGCTGCGGCTGGCCTACGACGAGACCATCGAAGGCTGGGCGCGGGCGCTGGATCTGCGCGATCACGAAACCGAGGGGCATTCTAGGCGGGTGACCGAGATGACCGTGGCGCTGTGTCAGCATTTGAGCGTTCCACCCGAGAAACTCGTGGACGTGCGCCGCGGCGCTTTGCTTCACGACATCGGCAAGATGGGCGTTCCGGACGCGGTGCTGCTCAAGCCCGGCAAGCTCACCGACGACGAGTGGGTCATGATGAGAAAGCATCCTGGGTACGCGGTGGACCTGCTCTCGCCGATTGAATATCTGCGCCCGGCACTGGACATCCCGCAGTATCACCACGAGAAGTGGGACGGCAGCGGCTACCCGCTGGGCTTGAAAGGGGAGGCCATCCCCAGGGCTGCCAGGGTATTCGCGGTGGTGGACGTCTACGACGCCCTGACCAGCAACCGCCCCTACCGAAAGGCTTGGACCAGGGAGCGAGCCCTCGAACACATCCAAAACGGTGCAGGCACCCACTTCGATCCGGCAGTGGTGATGATCTTCATGCAGATGCTGCATCAGAGTGCAACGTGAGCCCCCGCCGGCCTTCGGGCAAGGCCTCCTCTGGTAAGGCCCAAGAGCTGATTCAGATTAGGGCGCAGCTGCGGGCAGCAAAGGAACGCGCGGATGACGCGGAGTACCTGGCCAACCTCACTGCCGAACTCGGTATCGTCGGAGACTCGCGCGTCATCGGTGAGCATGTGGCCGGACGCCTTCAGCAGCTTACCCAGGCCGACCAGATCTGTATCAGCTTCGGAACGGTTCTCCGGGGCGTCCAGGTGGTGGTTTTGCAAGGCGACGGTTCGCTCCAGTTCGAGGTGTTGCGCCACCAGCGCTTTGAGCGTGCCGAGGGCGGCGTCTTCTGGGAACGCATCGAATCGGGAAAGCCACTGTTCGTCGATGACTATCCATGCAGCCTGATGGCGTTGCCGTTCATGGTGCAGGCGGGCCTGAGCGCCGTAGCGCATCTACCGTTTGGGCGGCTGGTCGGAGAGGTCGGGATTCTGACCGCGTTCCGCTTTGGTGTGGCGAGACCCTGGACGTCCAGGGAACGGACGCTTCTGGACGCTACAGCCGGAACGCTGGGCCACGCCCTCCAGCGGTCCCAGAACTTTCTGGAACTCGACCAAGCCGTGGGTTTCTTAAAGGCCCTCATCGAGGTGACCCGGCTTACCGCAGCGCCGATGAGTCTGTACGAGACGGCCCGGCGGGCCGCCGAGAGCATGGCTGGTCCGGCGCAGCTTGACCTCGCTGTCCTGGCCCAGGTGGAGGGTGAGTTCGTGAGCCATGAGGTGCAGTTCAGAAGCGCTGCAGTGTCTGGGAAACTCGTTCGCCTCTTGGAACAGGGACTCCCCAGGTCGCAGAGCCTAGTCTGGCGAAGTCTTCAGCAAAACGAGGTGCTGTTTATCGACCGCGATCACGACAGCCCCCTATCCACCGAGGTATTGGTGAACGAAGGTGTGCGGGCGCTGGCGTTCGTTCCGCTGACAGTGGGCGATCCGGCCAGGGGTCTGGCGCTGATCATTGCCCGGGTCGGGAATGCCATGCCATGGTCGGAAAATGACCGGGACCTCTTCCTGACGGTGGCACACAGCGTCCAGTTGTCGCATGAGCGTCAGCAATCCATGCAGAGCCTGCGTGAAGACGCCCTGACCGATCCGCTCACCCGACTCGGGAACCGGCGCGCTTTGGAAGCTGCCCTGCTCCTGGGCCTAGCGGAGGCCCGCAAAACCAATTCGGGGTTGAGCCTGATCTCGCTGGACCTCGACGGGCTCAAGGCAGTGAACGACCATGAGGGGCATGACCGGGGTGACGCGCTACTGACCGGGTTCGCCACGTCACTGCGGCTCGCCTTCCGTGGCGAGGACGCCCTGTTCCGAGTCGGCGGTGACGAGTTCATGGTGCTCGTGAAACATCCAGCTCCGGCAGGCACGGCGGTCAGTGGCTCGCTGGCCCGCGTCGAGGCTGCGTTAGAGCGACTCAGAAGTAGTGGGTTCGGCCAGGCCGATGTCAGTGCTGGGATCGCCACGTTCCCAGACGACCGTAACGAGGCCAAGGGTCTTCTGCGTCTCAGCGATCAACGGATGTACCTCCAGAAGCAGGAGCACCAAGCCTCCCTCAGGGCGTAGCGCGTGTTCTTCTGGACGCCCTGAGGAAGTGCGAATATGGTCGAGGTTGTGGGAGGGTTTGCTGGCACTGCGTCTGGATACGGCTTGTCATACAGACCGCTTGGCCACGTACAAGGGCGTCGTATTTGGTGCGTCGAAGTCTGTCGCGCAGCCGCAGACAGGGCAATTCGGAAACGTTCGTCTGGCTTTCCATCTACCGTTACAGCGCATCATTTTCCTGAGTCCACGACCATCCGCTTTATGATATTCACTTAAGACGATTGGACTCTAAATCCTGAGCGGACTCACATTATCGATCGGGCTCTCGTTTCACCAATGCGGGCGACCAAAAGTCACACTATCTTGTCGCACTGACGAGATCTTCCTCTTTAAGGGTGGAGGAAAGCGGTGCTCAGGTTATCCTTCAGTCACTTCAGGCTGCTCCCGCACTGGCCTTTGAGTCAGTGCGGAACACCACGGTACGGCTCAGGGATGCCCTGATTCCTGATTGCCAGTCGGCTCAATCTGAAAGTTCACGGCTCGTCCCATCAAGCCCAGAAACGCACGGACAACGTCCGGATCAAAGTGGTGACCAGACTGCCGTTCGATCTCCAAGACGGCGGCCTCGTGACTCCAAGCCGCCTTGTATGGCCGTTGGCTGATCAAGGCGTCGTACACGTCACAGACTGCGAAGATCCGCGCACTCAGGGGAATGTCTGTTCCAGCAAGACTATCTGGGTAACCGCTGCCGTCCCAACGCTCATGGTGAGAGCGGATGACACCCAACGTTTCCGCAGAGAGTCCGGCGATCCGGGCGGCCAGGTCGTGTCCCTGGACAACGTGGCTCTGCATGGTCGTCCATTCTTCCGGCGTGAGCTTGCCGGGTTTCCTCAGGATCTGATCTGGGACGCAGAGTTTCCCGAGGTCGTGCAGGTAGGCTCCTTGTCGCAGGTGGTGGAGGTCGGTGGTGTTCAAGTCGAGCTGCTCGCCGAGCTGCGCCGCCATCATGGCGGCGCGGTGGGTGTGGCCACTGGTCTCGAAATCCCTGGCTTCGAGAACGAGGCCGAGCGTCAGCATGCCCGCCTCTAGGGTCGAGCGGACTTCACCGACCGCGCGGCGCAGTTCGAGAGCGTGCTCCAGGCGCAGCGCGGTGAGTTCCATGATCTTGCGCATCTGCGGCGTGATGGTCTGCCAGCGGTTCACGGCACGCAGGACGATGACAGCAGCGACCTGTCCATGACTGAAGACAGGCGTGACGACGGCACTCTTGACGCCTTGTACAACCATAATCGCCATGTTGTCCGAGGTGCTCGGGTAGTCGGTGCTCCACGCCGTCGTCCGTGTGCGCTGGGCCGTGTCGATCAGGCCAGCCTCGGTGAGGGGCACCCGGACATTCAGGGCCGGTTGTGGAGCCGGAACGCCCTCGCGGAGAGCCTGCTGGGAGAAGAATACTTCGTTGCCATCGATGATGGCGTAGGCGGCCTGATCGAAGTTGAGCACGCTCAGCAGTCGGTTCAGGGCGTGCTGAATCAGGTCGCCAGGGTCATGAAGGGCCTCGAGTTCCTGAGAGAACGTCACGAAGGAGTCGGCTTCGCGCTGGCCTGGAGTGACTTCCTTGAGCCGCTCTTTCCGGAGTTGCATGTGTTCGTCAGCGATAGCGAACGCACGCTCATAAACTGTCTCGGCTTCCCAAAGGGCTATGCCGATGGTGAACGCCAGGATGTTCGGCATCGGACCCGGCAACGCACTGTTCGTCTCATCCAGCAGCTTCTGGAGCGCTGCCTAGTCATGGCCAGGCGTGAGGATCACGAACTCGTCTCCGCCCCACCGGCAGATCAAGGCCCCCGCAGGCAACGCTTCCCTTAATGCGTGTGCGACGGTACGGATGTGAGCGTCTCCGCCGCTGTGTCCGCGAAGGGTATTGACGCTTTTCAGCAGATTCAGGTCGAGGATGGCCAGAACGTGCGGGAAGATCAGGGTACGCTGCGCCTGCACGAAGGCGCTGCGCGTGAGGCAGCCGGTCAGCGCATCGAAGTCGGTATGAGTGTTACTTCCGGTGCTTCTGGGAAGTGGCCGGACATGCACGGTCAGACCGCCCTGATCCGGGTAGATGATCAGGTAGATCCATCCCTGGTGGCGATCACCGAACTGGAGTGAACCCAAAGCGCAGGACCAGCAGGCAAGTCACTTCTAGGCTGGATGATAGCGGGCGGCGAACTCGGCAGGTGGGACGTAGCCGAGACTGGAATGCAGGCGTTCTTGGTTGTAAAGCTTACCGATGAAGTGGTTCACATGGCGCTGTGCATCGTCCAGATCAGCATAATCTTGAAGATCAACCTCCTCTGTTTTGAGAGTTTTGTAGAAACTTTCCATGCGAGCGTTGTCGTAGGGATTGCCTCTTCTGGACATACTTGGCGTGATACCCATCGCCCGCAGGCGGGCGATATAGAGCCGGCTGGCATATTGGACACCTTGATCAGAGTGATGAAGGAGTCCAGGTGCTGGATTGCGAGCAGCAAGCGCGTTATTCAGCGCGGCCAGTGATAGGTCGGCGTCGATAAACTTTGACATTGACCAGCCCACGATCTCACGCGTGAAACTGTCCAGCACGCATGCCAAGTAGACGAAACCCTGCTTCACCCTCACATACGTCAGATCAGCTTGCCAGACCTGATCTGGTTGGGTTGGAATCACTTGTGGGAGCAGATTGGGGAAGCGTTTCTCGCTGTGAGTGGAATCGGTGGTGCGCTGGTAACGCCGCTTGGGTCGACACAATAAGCGATGTTCCCGCATGACCCGCAGAACGCGTTTGTGATTGATGGACTGCCCGCTGCGTGCCAGTTCGCGAGTGACCCGCCGATACCCATAGCCGTTCCACTTCAGCACCACTGCTTCAATGTCAGTAGCGAGTCGTTGATCTTGGTCGATGACTGCGCGGTTTCGTTGACGGAGGTACCACGACCGACTGACCGCATGCAGCTCACACAGGCGACGCACCGACACCGTGGGATGCGCGTGTCGCGCATCCGAGATCATTTGGTGCCTTTGTTCAAGCGGTACGTCGCCAGCGATTTTTTCAAGATGGTGTTTTCTAAGGCAAGTTGGCCGCAATACCGCTCCAGCTCAGCAATCCGCAGCTCGGCGCTGCGATCTGTGGCCACGCCGTCGGTGAAGGCGGCTTCTCCGCGCGCCTCGACCTCTTTGCGCCAACGGTGGATCAGGCTGGGCACTAAACCATGTTCCCGGCTGAGTTGAGCGGTCGTTCGCTGGCTTGAATTGATTTGGTTGACGACCTGAAGCTTGAATTCACGGCTGTGATTGCGTCCTGGCATGAATGCTCCTTCGCGCTGTGATCAGCCTAACGGCTGGTCGGGGCAAAGTGGCTTGGCCGTTGGTCCTCTCTAGGGGGTTCATTCCAGAACACTTCCAGTTCGGTACGCTGTTGAGTCGACAGAACATGCCTGAAAGCGGCCATGACTTCAGGCTGGGCTTTCGTCGGGAGGGCGTCCTGGTAGATCCGCCCGAGCAACTCGTGAGGTTCTTTTCCCCAGGCGTTCAGGGCGAAGGCGTTCACGAAGGTCAAGCGTTCATGGGCGTCGAGGATGAAGATGACGTCTTCCACCCGGTCGAACGGGTGCACGCTGGCGTGCGGGAAGAGGGGAAGCATACGACAGGGTAGTCCTCAAGCTATGACAGAAGATTCACGGCCTCAAGGAACGACGGGTCTGCCTCAAGGATGGGCTGGAGTGACGTGCTCCTGGCGCGACTTTCTGACGGTTCCGCTTTACGACTATGCAGAGAGAGGAGGCAAATGTTTCGCCTCTTCAAGTACGTCATGTTTGAAGCTTTGTCAATGAAGTGGGATGCTAGGTTTTGAGAAAAGAATCCGAGTCGCAAGCAGGAACGAGGCTGGCGAGATCAATTCAGTTGAATTGGTCTTGCGAGATTATCGACAAACAAAGATCAACTGTATGCTCAAATCGAATCTGGATGAGTCCGTTTAAATGTAAGAAAAATATAAAGCAATATCCAATAGGGTGCCTTATGATTCCCACCCGTGGTACAGATCCCACCGGCTCCACGGAGGTCGCCCTTTCCACTGATGAACAGTTACGGCTGGCTGCCCTCCACCGCTTTGCCGTCCTCGACACGCCCCCGGAGCCGCAGTTCGACCATCTGGTGGAGCTGGCCGTCCGCGTCTTCGACATGCCCATGGCGCTAGTCAGTTTCGTTGATGAGGATCGGCAGTGGTTCAAGGCCAATTACGGCTTTCCAACGTTCGAGGGGCCGCGTAGCGAGTCGTTCTGTTCAGTCGCCATTGCACAGGATGGCGTGATGATCATTCCCGACGCCACCCAGCACGAGCAATTTCGCACGTATCCCAACGTGCTCGGCGAGCCACACATCCGGTCTTACGCGGGTGCGCCCCTGATCACGCCTGATGGGCACAAGCTCGGCACCTTCTGCGTCATCGGAACGCAACCTCGGGAGTTTAGCGAGAAAGAACAAGAGATCCTCGCGTCCTTCGCACAGATGGCGATGGCCGAGCTGAAGTTGCGCCAGGCCCTGCATAAGCTGAGCCACGTGGCAATGAACGACGCGCTCACGGGTCTCCCGAACCGGGTGCAGTTCCGACAGCAACTCACTGAAGCTTGCAGGCGTGCCGACGTCTCCGGGGAGAAGGTGGTGGTGGGCCTCCTGGATCTCGACCGCTTCAAGCTGATCAACGATACCTTCGGGCATGCTGAGGGGGACCGTCTTCTCAAGGACATCGCGCGCCGCTTGAAAGAAGCCACGGCGACCAGCGACGTGGTGGCCCGGATGAGCGGAGACGAGTTCGTGCTGCTGCTCGCTGATGTTCGCTCGGTCGCGGACATCGCTCTGGTGACCAAGCGCTTGGAAGACAGTTTCGCGGTTCCGTTCCTGCTGGGAGGTCAGGAGGTGTTCGTCCACTGGAGTCTGGGCTTGAGCGTGTATCCGGACGACGCAAAGGAACTGGACGCCCTGCTGGGCCATGCGGACGCGGCCATGTACCGGGTCAAGCGGGCTGGGGGAGGCCACGCGGCCTTTCAGCGGCAAGAGGATCAGCGGACCACCCTTCAGGTGGAGCGCCTGACCGCGCTGCACCGGGCACTCGAACAAGATGAGTTGCGGCTGTACTTTCAGCCGATCGTGCAGGCCGGGAGTCAGGCTGTGGTGGCGCATGAGGCGCTTCTGCGCTGGATCAGGCCTTCCGGAATCGTCAGCCCGCTGGATTTCATCCCACTGGCCGAGACCTCTGGGCTGATCGTACCGATCGGCCGCTGGGTGCTGCGGCAGGCAGTCAATGCTGTAAAAACAGGGCAGCTTCAGAAGGTCTCGGTGAATATCAGTGCCCTGGAGATCCGGCAACTGGACTTCATGGAGCATCTGCGGTGGATTCTGATGGAGAGCAGTGTCGAGCCCCAGCGAGTCCTGCTGGAACTCACGGAGAGCAGCCTGCTGGAACCACGCTTCGCCGCCGTCTTAAAGGAGATCAACGCGCTGGGGGTGCAAACAGCCCTCGACGATTTCGGGAACGGCTACAGCAGCTTGGCGGCGTTGACGAATCTGCCGGTGCAGGTGGTGAAGATCGACCGGAGCTTCACTGCGCCGATCGGCGTGGACACGCCTGCTGGGAAGAGGGCGCTGGAGGTGGTTCGCGGGATCGTGACGCTCGTCAGCGCCCTTGGACTTCCGACCGTGGCGGAGGGTATCGAGACACCTGAGCAGGCGGATCTCCTGCTGAAGGTGGGATGCACTTACTTCCAGGGCTACCTGTTCGGACGCCCGGAGCCACTTTCTTGAGAGGCTGAGCTGTCCAGTCCATCGCCCACCCTCTCCACCGACGTTTGCAGCATGGTCGAGTGATGCCTGAAGGAATGTTCATGACTTCATTGTCCCCTGTTTTGCCTCACAGGACCCTGGAAACGCTGCTTGTCAGTGAAATCGCAAGAGTTTCGTGGATGGTGAGTTTAACCTGATCCAGTAAAATGTCAACCTGAGGTATACCCCAGGTTGATAGATCAAAAGTGGCGGAAATGTGTCGGTTTAGGGTCTAATAACCGATTGTTTGTCGCTTTCCAAATCAAGTTTTAGACTCTATTCTGACAGTATGATCGGCAAACGTCTCGGCTACGTCCGCATCTCTTCACTCGACCAGAACACTGAACGCCAGCTCGAAGGGATGACCTCGACAAGATCTTCATGGACAAGGCCAGTGGCAAAGACGCCAAACGTCCCCAGCTGATCGAACTCCTCGATTACGCCCGTGACGGCGACGTCATTCTCGTCCACAGCATGGATCGGCTTGCCCGCAACCTCGATGATCTGCGCCGCATTGTCCAGGCTTTGACGGACAAGGGCGCACGGGTGGAGTTCCTCAAAGAAGGGCTGAATTTTACTGGTGAGGATTCGGCCATGAGCCAACTGTTGCTCAACGTGATGGGTGCGTTCGCCGAGTTCGAGCGCTCACTCATCCGAGAGCGGCAGCGTGAAGGGGTTACCCTTGCAAAAAAGAAGAGGGTCTACAAAGGCCGCAAGAAAATACTCAGTGTTGAGCAAGTTGAGCAACTCAAAGAACGTATTCAGGCTGGCGAACGCAAGGCAGCGCTGGCCCGCGAGTTGAATATCAGTCGGGAGACCCTGTACACCGACCTGAAGTAGAGCTGTTGAGGGGTGAGATTCCGGGTCGATTCTTGCCTCCTTTCCATCTCAGCCCATGTTTCCCGCACTGAAACTGACCTGCGCAGCTCCGATCAGACGCTCAGCGACGCACTCTCAGCTGACTGACGGTGTGACCTGCCTGACTTCCACCCGGTTGCGGCCCGCATTCTTGGCGGCGTAGAGTGCGTCGTCAGCGACACGCAGCACATCCTGTGCAGAAAGGGTGGTCGGTTCCAGCCGGGCGACAGCGGCTCTCAGGGCTTAACTTGGCGAAGGCTCGTTTTTAGCCAACCCGGATGAAAAGATGATTTTTACCGTCTAGGCCGTATATCGTTGATGATGACTCAAGCAGCATGCTGTGCGAAAATCTTTTGCCATTGTTCTGAATTTCGCAATATAGATTTGCAACTCAAAAATACTGATTTCTCCAAAATACCTTCTGGGACGCAAAAACCTTCGTTTCTGCAACGGCTCGCCGTAACGCTTCAGAAACCACTCATGCGAGTTGGCCAAAATTTCGGCCTTCGCTAGGTCAAGCCCTATTACACCGTCAATCGATTAGGGTAGAGTTTCTGCCTTTCACGATTTCGAAGGCACGGGCTGTTCCTGCGTTTCTGCCTCCAGCACCTGTCTATTGGATGATCCTATGGGCCAGACCCATGCGCAATCTTCCATAGGTGGTGTGGAAAGAAGGGGTGGTCGGAAACCGCGTTCCCAACCACCCTTTAATACCTGCGCTGTGAACTGCTCTAGTGCTGGCTCAGACGTTGACGCCGAAGTTATGTGCCATCGGGGCCAGGCCGCCTGCGTAGCCCTGACCCATGGCGCGAAATTTCCAGTCACTGCCACTGCGGTAGATCTCGCCGAAGACCACGGCGGTTTCGGTACTGTAGTCCTCGCTTAGGTCATAGCGGGCGATCTCCGCGCCGCCATCCTTATTCATCACGCGGATAAATGCTCCACCCACCTGACCAAAGCTCTGACCACGCGTGTCGGCCTCGTCGATGGTCACGGTAATAGCCACCTTGTCTACCTCAGCGGGCACCTTGCTCAGGTCGATATCGATGGTTTCGTCGTCGCCCTCACCATCGCCGGTACGGTTGTTACCGTTGTGAACCACACTGCCATCCGAAGACACTTTGTTGTTGTAGAAAATGAAGTCGCCGTCGGCGCGTATCTTGCCGTCTGCTTTCAGGGTAAAGGCGCTGGCGTCCAAATCAAATTCCTTGCCGTCGGTGGCGCGGGGATCCCAGCCCAGGCCCACAGTGATGGCCGTCAGGCCGGGGGCCTCTTTGCTCAGGGAAACGTTACCGCCTTTGTTCAGTGATACTGCCATGTTGATGCCTCCTTGAAGGGGGATGAACGGTTAAAAGCTGCTGGAATCTCCAGAGTCTGGCCGGCGGGGGGGAGCTGTTAAGACAATCTGTCACTCCTCCCCAAAGTTCAGTCCACGAAATCTGCTGGATCGAGCTTGAGGGCCTGCGCGATCTCGCGCACCACGCCCATTTCTTTCTCGTCGAATTCGCCGTCGGAATTGGCGATCACCACGGCTAATTGCACCACTGCGCGGGCTTGATCGGACTTGCCAGCCACCTGACCGATCACCTGCATCAGTCCGATCTTGCCAAAGTCGAAATCGGCAGTGATCTGGTCACAGTAGCGGTCATACTTGTCGCGCAGATCGGAGACGTTGAACGTCCTCAGCTCGTCGCTGGTAGTGATGAACTGCGCGGTGCGGCTGCGTTCGGTCTGGTCGATCTTGCCGTCCGCCGCGCCGATCAGCGCGCAGGCCGCCATCGTGGCGTCCGCGAAGGCGCTGTCGTTAAAGCGGCTCCAAGTATCTTGTGCTTCCTTGCTCGCCTGCAAACCCATTGTCTTAAGTCGATTTAGAAAGCTCATACTGTGTTCCATCCCGAATGTGAAGCCGAGAAAGGCGAAAATCTGAGGTCAGCAAAGTGCTGAGCTGACGCCTGAAGCTATCAGGATTGGGCTTCAGACCTCTTGAAATCGTTCTCATGAAAGTAGCAGATTGACGGAGTGGAGGAAGTCGGATTGCTAATGTTTTAAAGATTCCGCCCCATTGCCTTTGCCGCGCATGATGCGCTGAGGCGTGCGGTCAGCGCATCATGCGCCGGGTGTCGACCCTGAACCATCGCAGTGGGTCACGTCTTTCCGTAAAACACTGCATAATTGCAACTCATGAGTCAAAGGCGTCTGACTGTCCTCAGTCGGCACTCAGAACCACGTTCTCACTTTCGGAGACGCTGACCTCGTCAGGCCGGACCTCCGTTTCAGGCAGGTTGCGCTTGACCTCGCGCAGGGCGGAGTGAATGATACCCAGCGCCACGCTCATGGTCAGCATGCTGGAAAAACCGAAGCTGACCAGCGGCAGCGGCACGCCCGTGACCGGGAAAATCCCGGCGGCCACGGCCAGATTCGCCATTGCCTGCCCCACGATCATGAACATCGCCCCGGTCGCTAGGATACTGGCCCCGTGAACCTCCGGCGTCATGGGCTGGATGCGCGCGGCCAGTCGCGAGGTCTGCAGAGCCACCGAGACAATCATCCAATAGCTAAACAGTAATGTAACCACGCCCAGCAACCCACTGGTGAAGCCCACCGAGGCAACCACCATGTCGGTGTGAGCAGCGAAATACTCGTAGCGTCTGCCGTCCGGTCCCTGGCCCCACCAGCCGCCCCAGGCCAGGTCTCGGTGCGCCAAACCGATCTGATCCAGGCCCACTGCCCGCTCCTCGCCCCGCGCTTGGTGGCCCTGCCAGCGGGCCAGGATGTACGGATTCTTCTCTAGATACACCGAGAACACGGGCAGAGCCATCAGGCTCAGTGCTAGCAGGAAGCCGGTGATGCTGCTGATCCTCACCCCGGCGGCGTACATGAGGATGATGCCCAGCCCGAACATCAGGACGCTGCTGCCCAGATCCGGTTCCAGAAAGATCAGCGCCGTGGTAGTCACGATCATGACCGTGGCGCTGAGCAGCTTGTTCTGCACACCCCGGCGCGAGAAGAATGATGCCAGCATCATGACCAGCCCCAGCTTAGCCAGCTCGGAAGGCTGAAAGCGCAAGGGGCCGCCGAAGTCCAGCCAACGTTTGGTGGCCTCGCTTTCCTGCGTCCCCTTGCCGATGAACAGCACCAGCACCAGCAGCAGCAGCGTGAACGCCCAGAACGGCGGTCCCAACTTCAGGAAGACCTGAGGCCGCAGCCGCGCCACCAGAAGGGTGATGCCCAATGCCAGCGCAGTTTTCCATCCATGTTCTATCAGCAGATCAGGGCGCGCGGCAGCAATGCCCAGCAGTCCCAGCGTCATCAGCAACACCTGCGCAATGATCAGTTGAACACTCACGCCTTCACCTCTGCCGCACCTATGAGCGCTAGCACCGCCCGCCGGAAACTGTCGCCGCGCTGGGCACAGTCGTGGAACTGATCGAAACTGGTGCCGACGGGGGCCAGCAACGCGGAGGCTCCAATCACGCTATCCAACTTGCCCAGTCCAGCCAGACGGCGCTCAAAACTGGTCAGCCAGTGCTCATCTTTCTCAGGGTTCATCATCAGTAAGAAGGTGCCGCCGAAGGCGCTGATGACGCCGTACTGACGCCGCCGATGCTGAAGCCGCACCACGTTGTGAGGATCAGGGCGACGGCGGTCACGAGGGAAGAAAAGCCAAACTCTCTTTGAATCACTAGGTTCTCCGTGGGATACAAACCAGAATTATTATTCTGCAGTTTGATCATTGATGCCGTGGTGGGGCACCTTTCAAGCTCCCGTACACCTTGCTCCGCTGAGGAAAGATCGAGATCTCGGGTGAACTGCATCCTGAAACCTGAAAACCAGTTCACCGGATACATCACGCTGGCGCGGGCGGCTCCTGCACAGGCGGCTCCTCTTTAGTCTTGATCAGGCTAACGATGACACCGCCGGCCAGCAGACTGAGGGTCACGCCCAAGCTGATAGCTGGGTCGAGCTTGCCCCAGATTTGCGAATAGAAGATTTTGAGGCCGATGAACACCAGCACCAGCGACAGTGCGGGCTGAAGGTACTTGAAGCGGTGAACCGCTGCCGCCAGCGCGAAGTACAGCGCTCGCAGGCCCAGGATGGCGAAGATATTGGAGGTGTAGACGATAAATGGATCCTGTGTAATGGCGAAGATGGCCGGAATCGAGTCCACTGCGAAGACTACGTCGGCAGTTTCTACCATGACCAGCGCCAGTAGGAGTGGCGTGGCGAAGGTCTTGATCTTGCCGCCTACGTCCTTCTTGACGATGAAGCGCTCGCCGTGCAGCTCCTCGGTGATCCGCAGTCGCTTTTTCATCCAGATCAGCAGTTTGTTGCTGGAAAAATCATGCTCCGCGTCGCCGTCTTTAAGCATTTTGATGCCGGTGAACAGCAAGAACGCGCCGAAGATCCACAGCACCCAGTCGAACTGCGTGACCAGCGCCGCGCCCAAGCCAATCATGATTGCCCGCAGCACGATCACGCCCAGGATGCCCCACAGCAGCACCCGCCGTTGCAGTTTAAGCGGAATGGCGAAGAAGGCGAATATCAGACTGATCACGAACACATTGTCCAGTGCCAGCGCCTTCTCCAGCGCGAAGCCGGTGTAAAAAGCCATGCCGGATTCGCGGCCCAGTGTCAACCACACCCACACACCGTAGATCAGCGCGATGGCGACATAAAAGGCCGAGAGTTTGAGGCTCTGGCCCACGCCCATCACGCCCTCGTCGTCCGGGGCCAAATTGGCCTTACGGCGTTTCTCCAGCACCCCCAAGTCGAAGGCCATTAGGGCGATCACCACTGCCAGGAACATCACCCACATCCAGGCAGGCTTACCCAACCACTCCGTTGCCGTTAGAAAAGATAGATCCATGTTGTCTCCTTGCACCGAAGACGCCCTGTTCAGGGAGAGAGCCGGGAGCGCAAAAAACGACCCGGCACGCCTTCGCGTGCCGAGTCTCGCCTTTTATGAAATGCACCGGGATGATTAGTCCGTATTGACGACACATTTCCCTGCTTTTGCAGGTAGCTACTCCCTCGTTACTCGACAGTGTAACTGAGCAAGTGACGTAAAACATGAGTTCAATCTTCATTTACGGCGCGTGCATGAGTGGAAAGCACTCAAGGGAACCGAGATTCCACTGGTCACGTCAGGCGATCAGGAGAATCCAACGCCAGTCAAACCCCAACTTTTGCATGACGCTTGCCTGCTTCATGCCCGCTAAGCTGCTTGACAGATGATCGACTGGATCCAAAACTTGGTGGATAGCCTGGGCTACCTGGGCATCGTGCTCCTGATGATCCTGGAAAACGTGCTTCCGCCAATCCCCAGTGAACTGATCCTGCCCTCGGCGGGCTTCGCGGCTTCGCGCGGTGACCTGAGTTTTGCGGGCGTGGTGCTGGCAGCCACCCTGGGCAGCGTGGTTGGCACGCTGCCGCTATATTTCATCGGACGGATCTTCAGCGAGGAGTGGCTGGTGGCTTGGGCTGACAGACACGGCAAATGGCTGGCCCTGAGCGGGAAGGACGTTCGCAAGGCTGACGACTGGTTTGACCGTCACGGCCCCAGAGCGGTGCTGTTCGGGCGTATGGTGCCCGGCATCCGCAGTCTGCTCAGCCTTCCGGCAGGCATGAGCGAGATGGCGCTGCCCACATTCTTGCTGTACAGCGCGATTGGCTCGGCATTGTGGGCCAGCCTGCTGACCGGGGCGGGCTACCTGCTGGGAGACCATTACGAGAAAGTGAGCGAGTACATTGGCTCAGCCTCCACCATGATCGTGGGTGGACTGCTGCTTGCCGTCGCGGTGTGGTTTGCTCGGCGCAGACAGCAGAGATTGTTTGTCCGGGGCAAACCCGGCACACGAGAGCAGTGAAACAGCCAGTCCTGCTGAGCGGTCAACACCTTGATGAAGTGCACCAGCGCACTTGGGACCTCAGGCAGATGGTAACGTGCATATTCCTGAACTGGTCACAGGATTGATCGGTGTAGTGTTTATTGCGGCTTGCATCTGATCGAGCCTGCGCGCGAACAAGCGCGAACGGCGCGAGGGCAAATCTCAACCCAACCGAACGCAGAACGGGTTAGGTTGTGGGGGAGGCATTCGCTTCCCCCACAACCCCTTTTAGTTTGATCCGCTTGAAGACACGAAGCCCCGTCAACGCCAATGCTTTTGCTTCCCACCTGTCCCGCAATTCATACGGATGAACTGACGTTCGTTCTAGTCCTGATCCTCGGCGATGCTGGCATCCTCACCCTGCGCGACCTTCTTCACCACTCCCAGCGTAAACAGGAACAGCAACGTCGCTCCTGTGGCCAGTACATACAGGTGCAGGCCACAGGCTACACCCACACCCGCCGTTGCCAGCAGACCCGCCGCCGTGGTCAATCCTTTGGCTTTCCGCCCCCGATCCGAGAAGATCGCCCCCGCGCCCAGGAAGCTGATCCCGCTGACCACCGCACCCAGCAGGCCGATCATGTCAAAGCGCACCCCGTCATCATCGTTGCCAAACGAGGTGATCAGTGTTTCGGCCAGCACCACGAAGAGGGCCGCACTCATGCCCACCAGCATGTGCGTTCGCAGGCCCGCGCTGCGGCCCATACGTTCCCGTTCCCAGCCAATCGCGCCACTCAGGACAAAGGCCACCAGCAGGCCCTGCATCAACTTCAGTTCGTTCCACAGAGATTCCATGCCAAGTAGTGTAAGCAGGCCTACCGGGATGGATGATCCCAGGCTGTGCTGCGGAAGGGTTCATTAACGCTTGCTAGGGTGAACCTCCTGATGACCTTGCCACCTCTGCCGCACGCGCTCCTCCGTTTTTTTGCTCTGGTCAGGGATGTGGTGCGTTGAGTGGCGGTCTAGTGGCCTTACTCGACGATGTGGCCGCACTCGCCAAGCTGGCCGCTGCCTCCATTGATGACATCGGTGCGGCGGCCAGCAAGGCAGGCGTCAAGGCCATTGGTGTCGTCATCGACGACACGGCGGTAACGCCGCGCTACGTCACGGGCTTCACCCCGGACCGTGAGCTGCCGATCATCTGGCGCATCGCTAAAGGGTCCCTCAAGAACAAGATCGTTTTCATCCTGCCCGCCGCGTTGTTGCTGAGCCAGTTCCTGCCGTGGGCGCTGAATCCGTTGCTGATGGTGGGTGGGGCCTACCTGTGCTTCGAGGGAGCTGAGAAGCTGTACGAGGCAATCTCGGGACATCATGAGATTGAGGGCGAGCAGGTCATCAAGCTGACCAGCACCGCCCACGAAGAAAAGATGGTTTCGGGCGCAATCCGCACCGATTTCATCCTCTCGGCGGAGATCATGGCGATCTCGCTGGCGGAAGTGGCGGCGCAACCCTTCCTTTCCCGCGCCCTGATTCTGGTTGTCGTGGCGCTGATGATCACGGTGCTGGTCTACGGCGTGGTGGGATTGATCGTCAAGACCGATGATTTCGGCGTGCGCCTGGCGTCCAGTAGCTCCAGTGCAGCGCAGGCCATCGGGCGTGGGCTGGTCAAGGGGATGCCCGTGGTGATGTCGGCGCTGTCGGTGATCGGCACGGCGGCCATGTTGTGGGTGGGCGGTCACATTATCGTCGACGGGCTGGATAAGTTTGGGCTGACTTGGCCCGCGCATACGCTGCACGATCTGGCCCTGGCGGCGGGTCAGGCCATTCCCCTCGCACAGGGCGTGGTGCAGTGGTTGGTGGAAACGCTGGGGTCCGCCCTGGTGGGCGTGCTGCTGGGCGGAATCATCGTGGCGGCCATGCATCTGCGGCCAAAAAAAGTTGCAGCACACTGAGGGCCAGTGATCCAGCACCATGGGTTTTTGCCAGGCCCAGAAGTTCGCAGACCATTCCTCGAACCGTTGTCTAGCACTGATTCCTGCTCCAATCCGGTTCCAGATGATGGAGAATAAATCCAGGTAATCTCAACGGCCTTCACAAGCCGCTCAAGCTGAAGCTGCCTGAGCCGCCTGGTGGTGAGGTCTATTAGAGCATTTTTCAAAAAAGACGCTTTTTTTTGACCGAGCGGGCAGGCCCGAGAGGTGCCGCTTTGCCCAAGACAGCGGGCAGGCCCGGTAGGTGAGGCCAAGCGTCGTCATCGGCGCTGCTCTGGTCAAGAAGCCGTTCTGCCCAAGAACCAACGGGAGTGGATTTGAGAGGATGGCTGAGCGTGCTTTTTGCCCAGCCATCTGTTCAGACAAATCCTCTAAAACCCCAGCGCCTCGCTGGACTGTGGCGGCAGCGTGCCGTACTGCTCGGCCCGCAACACGATGTCCTGCGCCCATTTGGTGTGGGTGGCGGGTTCGCACATCCGGCCATTCATCTTGAAGACGGCGGGCGCACCCGGTTCAAGGATGGCGTGGGCTTCAGCCAGGTCAGCTTCGGCCACGCGGTATCCGGCCAGCACGGTCTCAAGCTGCACCGGATGAATGATGGTTTTACCGCTCAGACCGTATTCAATGTCTTGCTGCACCTCACGTGCCAGGGTCGCCAGATCGTCGTAGACCTCGTACACCGGGCTGGAAAGCGCGAAGCCGTAAGGCTTAAACACCCCGATAAGCATGCTGATGACCCGCTCCAGTGGCCCCTCGTACAACGTGCGGCCGGGACTGCGGCGCACGCCCAGCGCGTTCATCAGGTCGTTGCCGCCGATTCGCAGCGCCAGAATCTGGGGCGGCCAACCTTCCTGAAACATCAGATCGCGCAGCAGTGACATGCGGTGTTCGCTGAGCGCTTCGCGGGTCTCCAAGGTCGGCATGACCAGCAGTTCGGGCCGATCTGAGAGCAGCGCCATATAAGCGCCCAAGTTGCCGTCATGCACTTTGGGCAGCACCAAGCCGCGCACGCCGCGCAGATCAAAGCCCAGGATGTCTTTGAGCACGCTCACGTCGCGCACCCGGATAAACCGCTGCGGCCCCGGCTGGCCGACTAAGGTGGGCAGCGCCGCTTCCAGATTGTGCAGGGCGGCGGGCACGTCTTCCTCGCGGATGGCGTCCTCGGTGCAGTAAATCAGGCTCCCTAGGTCGGGATAGCGGATGGTACCCAAGCTGAAGAGGTCAGGGCGGGTGGCGGGCGTGTACAGCGCCGGGCCGAGGTGGGGGCGGATCATCCTGTGGAGGCTCCGGGGGCGATGATGGCAGCGGCCAAGTAAGGCAGCGCCGGGTGAACGCTCACGGGAATGTGCTGCTGGGCGGCGAGTTCACGTAAATGTACGGTGTCTGGATGCTCGAAATCGCGCAGCAGCAGCTGGGTCGGGCAACGACGCAGGAAAACGCGGGTGGCCTCACCGACGCTGGGCTTGACCAGATTTGGATCAGACACGCCGAGGCTTTGGGCAAGTTCCAGCACCTGTCTGGCCGGAGAAACGGGTCTGTCTGCCAGCCGGGGAAGTTCAACTCCGTCCTCCTGCGCGGCCAGCGCCAGAGCTTCTAATGCGTCGACATACTCCTGGCTCACATCACAGCCGGCCAACTCGCTCTCTAGCCTTGCGCCGTGAAACCCGCCCTGACCTCGTAAAAAAGTGCGCGAGAGCAGTCCGCTGACGGTAGCGTTCAGCGCCGCGTGGGGCAGCAGCAAATCGTCATAGGTGGCGGTGATGTCAGAGACTCCGGCGGGGTCACTCAGCATGGCCAACGACCAGGCGAGGTCAGCGGGCAGCGAATCTGTCAGGGTTTGGGCGACGGCTCCCTTGCCGCTCCAGCCGTCAATAAAAATCAAATGGGCCTGCGGGTGGGTGCGGCGGATGAAGGCCAGCGCCGCACCGTCCAGCCCCACACCCCGGATGATGCTCACGCCGTAATGCGGTGCCCTGCGCCCTGCATGCCTTGCCAATCGGCGCAGCACGCAGCCCACAGGCAGGCCAGCGCGGGCCAGTGAGATGTAGACCACGTTGGGGTGTTCAAGCAGCCGGGCGCTGAGGGCCGTCAGCAGCCCGCCGATTCGGGCACCGCTGCGGACTAGAGCCTGCTTGTAGGCCGTTATCTGAATCTCACTGGGTGCAGTTTCGGGCGTCAGCAGCGTGCCGTAACTGCGCCCAGCACGAATGAGCGCTTCCTTACGGGCAATGTCCACCAACTCCACTTCACCGCCTTCCAGCAAAATAGTCACGTCATTCGCGGCGAAGGTGGACGTGAGCCGACTTGGTAAATGGGTCAGGGTCATGGGCGCTCCTTGAAGGTGTGCAACAGAGTACTGAATCTGGTAACCGTCACCGCTGTACCAACCCAGCCGCCGCCGCCGCGTTGAGCAACTGACCCCGTGAAGGTGTCAGCGCGAAGTCGCACGCTTGCAAAAATCCCAGATCGCTCACGCTGTCGCCGAGGCCAAAGCTGAGCAGGGCATCGGGAAATATCTTCTCGCGCAAGTACCGCACTGCGCCCGCTTTGCCCGGTTCACGCGGCAACACACTGACATTATTGGCGTTGGCAATCACGCTGAAGGCCGGACTGGCAGCGGCCGCCCAGTGGTGTTGCATGGCGGCCAGCGCATTCGCGTCAGCACCGGGGTGCTTGGCCACCAGCATCATAGGCTGGCCGTGCGCGGTATGAAGCCGGACGGTGCAGCCCAGCGTACCGGCCAGGGCCAGTCCGGAAGCGTGATGCATCCGCAATTCCCCCTGAAGTTCCGGCAAGGCCGCGCCGACTTTGCTGGCCCAAGGCTGATGCACCGCGCCGCCGGGTTCCAGCATGGTCGCGCCGTGGTCGAGCACCTGCCACGACGAGAAGGGCAGCCTGACCCGCGACATGGCAGCAAGGTCGCGCCCCGTGACCGCAATGACGGCGATGCCCGGTTGACTCAGCCAGTCCAGGAGCGCCGCCTGCGCCGGGGTCTGAAACGAATGCGGCTCGCCCCGCGTGTCCACCGTTGCCGGAGTCAGCACGCCCTCGTCGCCGCGCAGTTTGCGCCGGGTCTGAAACAGGGTATCGTCGAGGTCAGCGAAGACCACGATGCGGCAGTGTTGATCCATTCGGGCCGTCATGTCAGCTTCACGGCCCGCGCCCGGTCGCCCAGCAACTTCAGCAGGGCCGGATCAGGCTGACACTGGCCCTCATAGCCAACCAAAATCACGTCATAGTCGTCCGGAACAACGTTATAGAGGTAATTGGGGATGCGGTCGCCCACATTGTCAGTGAAGGTCAAGCGGTGCTCAATCGCCAGGCCGTCCAGAACCGGACTCCGGGTGGTGGCGCTCCAATAGACATCGTGGCCCTGGGCTTCCAGGTCAAGGGCCAACTGCGCGGCGGGAAACTGATATTCACCGGTGCCCAACACCAAAAGGCGCTGACCGAGTTGGAGGGTCAATTCCTGAACATCTGGCCGAACAAGGTGGCCCAGCCGGGCGCTGTGCTGCGCCAGCAAGGCGGTTTTATCGGCTCCGTTGCCCGTCACCGCCGGAAGTGGAGGCGGCTGCCAGGCCGGATCGGGGGTGAAGGTATAGGTGCCGCGCAGCAGCGAGACAAACGAGGTCGGGACGCCCAGCGCTTCGGCCAGCGCCCCGCGTCTGGGGCACCAATCGGTCAAGCTGACCAGCACCACACGCTCAAGGTGCGGATGCAGGTGTCGCCACTCGGCGGCGAGGTTTTGCAGGGTCGTCCCGGTGGAGAGTTCGTCGTCAACCAGCACCAACTCGCGGGCACTGCGGGCCAATTTTCCGGGGTCATAGAGCAAGTGGGCGGGCGCGTGCGAGTGCGGCTCGTCAAAGCGCAGCAGCAGCGGAACGCTAATGCGGTAGCGGGTGGTGTGCTGAAAGCTAGCGGGCACGTCGGGGTGCTGAAGCATCCACTCGCGGGCCACACCCTCGCCCAGCGCAGTGGCGGTCTCGGCCAGCCCGATGAAATGGGGCCGGGTCAGCGGGGGCAGTTGGGTTGCCAGCGCCGCCCAGCTTCGGCGGGCCAGTGCTGGGCGAACCGGAAGATGTTTGCCCAGCACACGGCTGACAAACAAGAACCCACGCTTCGGGTTGCGCCGCACCGCGTAACGCAGCAGTTCATTCAGCGGCCATCCGGCCTGCTCCACCTCCAAGCTGAGCGTGCCGCTGGGCAGCGTGACTTGTTCTAGAAAAGTATTCACCCCTGCTCCAGCGCTGGGCCAGCTTCCAGCAACGCTGGGCTGACGATACGGGCGGTCTTAGATTCGGCGACCAGCACACCCGTTTCACCAAAATCGTACCTGATATTGCCGACTGCCGCGTCCAGCAATAACGTGATACCGCTCACGCCGCTGCCACCCATTGCCAGATCGGTGCCGCCGGAAGCACGGGTGTTGATCTCCAATACGTTGGCCACACCTGGCTGGTCTTTCGTCTAAAACTGAAGTCAAAGGACTTACTTACCCGAACACGAACCGGCGAAGGCGACATGACGACATTCTAAGGAGCGCGGAGAGAAGTGGGCAGTGGAGAAAGTAGGAAGCGGGATTTGAGGGCAGAACGGCTTTTTGACCAGAGCAGCGCCGATGACGACGCTTGGCCGTACCTACCGGGGCTTACCCGGCCGTGGGTCGGGCAGCGCTACGGTCTATTTCGACTCTCCGGCAACGGCCAGTATTACACCACCGTAGTGATGTACCGCATGGTGCTGAGCAGTGTTCTCGTTGGTCGGACCCAGTTGGATCCGAAGCAGATCACTCTCCTCATCAGCCAGCCGTGACAGGAGCGCTATGTTGAACCGGACCATCGTTCGCCTGTTAACGCTGAGTACAGTTCTGGGTGGGTTGGGCGCCGCTCAGGGTGGGCGAGGTTACGCTCCAGACGCTGCGACCGCGCATAATCAGCTGAGGCTGATGACGCTGCTCAGCCGTCATTTTCATGCGTGGGTCGTCCCCTGTCACTCAGCTGTTAGCGCCGATGCCCTATGTGAAATTCTCCTGTTACCTATGAAAGGCCGTCCAACTCTCCCATTGAGCCGTGGCCTGACTCGCCCGAGTGCATGGCATCTGTTGAAAAAAAACACTTGGCTGACCGTGTTGTTCTACTGAGGGTATCCTCATGCCCTTGTAATCGGAAAGATCTCCCTTCCTATTAGTGAGAGCTTGACGCTGATAAGCCCATCCCCCCTGTAACACTGACTTTGGGGATTTCTGCTGAATGCCTGTCTGATGATCATCCTGAACCGTGCAGGATTCAGTTTTATCTTGCCCATGAATATTGTTTTTTAGCAAGCTATTCCAACTTTACTTAGAAAGCTTGTTGGATTCTACGCCCAAGAAAGTAATTAGGCCAGCGTCTGGAGTTACTTCTGCGTAAATACTATTACTTATAGAAAAACTTCCAATACTATTTATTTTTCCCGACGTAGCTATCAGATTCCAGCTATTGCCTTCTTTTTTCCAATCACCGACAGTATAACCTAGGTTTTTTAATTTCTCTTTCCAAACAAGACGCATTTTGGAATGATTTATAAAGTAATAAGCTGAGCATCTTACCAGTGTGGTGGCATCTGGACGCAACTTAAGCAACTCTGGTACTAGCATCTGCTTTGCGAGTGGGACAACTCTGGACTCACAATCTGTCCGACGTTCCCCGCCTAGCTGAGAAGCTATTCTGTTTTGGTCTGTACTAAGTCTAGTCGCGTACACCGTAGAATTGGATAGAATTAAGCCTGTCAAAAAAACGACCGAGGAAAGTTTCATTCCTACCACGAAACCTCATTTACACTCACACTCTTCTGACATGTTAGGTCTGGGGTTCAGTCAATTCTGCGCAGGTGGAGTTAAGCCCCGATCATAGGAGGCATAACCATGACACTCCGAAAACGTTGTCGTCGATGTGGTCAGCAAAATAGGTCTGTGTCCGATTGATCTGTGTTGCAGCCAAAACTCGCAGTACCGTTTTCGACTGACTCTTCGAGCTCTTCCTAACAGCTCAGAATCTCAAATTTGCCCAGTTTCGCGCAAGTCCTAAGCTTTCGTTTCCTGCTTGGGTCGTCGGTGGGAGTGAACGACCTGAGCCAGGCAAACGCTCAACCCGCACGAGAGGAAGTCAAATTCGTCAGCCTGGCCGGTTGGGCGGGCATCGCCAATCCGATGACATCCGGCAAGCTGGCCGCCGCCGCCGCAATGCGCTTTTGGGAGGTGTGGGCGTAGATCTGGGTGGTGGCAATCGATTCGTGGCCAAGCAGATCCCGCACTTCGTCGAGGCTGCGTCCGTTTTCCACCAGTGCTGTTGCGAACGAGTGTCTGAGCTTGTGCGGGCTGACCTTCCTGACGTCCAGCCCAGCACGCAGCGCCACCGCGTCCATCATCTTCTCAATGGTTCTGGCCTGCATCGGCTGACCAGTGCGTTTCCCACTCAGCGGCGACCAGACCCAGGCCGCCGTGGGATGGCCGTACATCTTGCGCTGTCTGAGCCAGCGCATTAAAGCTGTCTGGGCCGTTGGGCTGAGTGGAACGCGCCGTTCCTTGTCGCCCTTGCCGACCACCCGAATGGCGGAAGGCTGACCACCCTGATACTCGATGCTCTCGAAGGTGAGCATCAGCATTTCCGAGATCCGCAAGCCGGTGCCGTAGAGAAAGGCAATGATCGCCCAGTTGCGCTCTCCCCGGCTCAGCGAGGCGTCATGGTGAGCGGTGCTCAGCAGCAAGGCCACCTCCTGAAGACTCAGCGCCCCCGGCAGGCGTTTGGGCAATTTAGGGCGCTTGAGTTCATCCGGGCCAGCTTGCACGCCGGGCATTCGCTGGACGTCTCTGAGGAACTTCCAGAACGAGCGCCATGAACTGACCAGCCGGTGGTGGCGGCGCGGCGCGGGGCCAAGCTGGGCCAGGAAACTTCGCAACTCGCGGGCACCGATGCTGACCCACTGCCAGTCCGGTTGGAAGTGGGGCCGGGCGGGCTGGTCGAGCCAGTTCATCAGGAGCCGGAGGTCTTTCGAATATTCCTTGACGGTGGCGGGGGAACGGCCCTCTTCACTGGTGAGGTAGTGGGTTCAGGCTTGAACGAATTCTTGGTTCGACATTTGATTGGCCTCCGGATGGCTGAAAGTCAGCCAGTGGAGATTAGTATGGCGGAAAATAATCTTTTTCCGTATATGAGGAATTGGACGGGGAAGTGGGGTTGGTGCCGCTCAGCACGGGAAAAGTCGGCTCTTCGGTGGGTTCCTTTGAACGGTAAGGATCGGGAGAAGTACGGAAAACTAAAGCGTTTTACGGAAAATATGGAGTTTTAGAGTTGCGGATGGCACTACAAATCCACCGACCAACACGACCGGAATACGCACTAATCTCCATCTGCGCATTCTTAGGTCACCCTCAGACCGTCTTTGGGTATGGCGATTGTCAGTCGGGTGTCACAGTCGTGCGCCTACTCTCAACTCGGGTAAGGTGCCAAGTGTCATCAGGACCGGAAGCAACCTCCCCGCTCACTGTTCAATTCCTGAGAGGTTTCCTTGTCCGTCTCACGGTTTGCCCAACTCAACCTCTCCCGTCTGCACCCAGCCTCGCTGTACGTGCGTTCGGCGGCGTTGCTGTTGCTGACCGTGTTGGCGCTTCTCAGCGTAGTGTCATTCGCCCGCGTGACTGGGCGTGTCGAGACTCAGCAGCGCGACGCCCAGCTCATCAATGTCGCGGGGCAGCAGCGCATGCTTTCTCAGCGCATCGCCCTGCTGGGGCAGCAGCTGGTGCTGTCCCAGACTAGCCAACGCCAAAGTCTGCGCGAAGACCTGTCTAAGGCGCTCAACCAGATGGCAGAAGCGCATAAGAAATTGATTGATGTCGACTCCTCGCTGTATCCGCCACAGACCCCTGCGCAGGACGTGAGAGACTTATATTTCGGGGCCTCGGCCCTCGACGGGCAGGTTCGGGCCTTCCTGCTGGCTGGCTGGAGACTTCAGCAGGCCCCGAATCGCCAGCTGACACAGCTCAACGCTGATCTCGTGACGCTGCAAATCGCCGCCCAGGGTTCACTGCTGCCCGCCCTCGATGTGGTCGTGACCATCGACGGGATTCATGTCCGGGAACGGCTGTTCCAGCTCGACAGCGTGGCACTGGGCTCGCTGCTGCTCACGCTGGTGACGCTCGGTGTGGTGGGCCTGGGCCTGCTATTTCCCATGATCAGGCGTCAGGAACAGGCGGTGGCCGACCTGGAACGCGAGCACAATTTCGTGCAGCAGGTGATGAACAACATGGGCCAGGGGCTGGGCATCACTGGCCCCGACCACCTGTACCGGTACGTCAATCCGGCTTACGCCCGGATGGTGGGGCGAACTCCAGAATCGATGATTGGCATGTCGTCGTTCGAGCTGATTGAGCCAGCCGAGCACAACGGGCTGATGGCCGCTAGAGCCGAGCGCCTCGCGGGCCGAGCGTCCCGGCAGAACATCACGTTTCGGCGTCCTGACGGCCAGAGCGTTCCGACCCTGACGGTGGTGGTTCCCTACGAGACCGGTGAGGGTGTCGGGGGGATCGCGGTCATCACCGATCTGAGCGAGCGGATCAGGGTCGAACAGCAGCTGCGCCAGCGGGATCGCCTGTATCACACGGTGGCCGCCAATTTTCCCGACGGCACCCTGATGCTGTTCGATTCATCGCTGCGCTACACCCTGGTGGACGGAACCGGTCTGAAATCAGTCGGCCTGAGCGCCGAATTGCTGGAAGGCAAGACGCCCAGTGAGGTGTATTCGCCCGAGGTCGCGGCGTTGATCGAAGCAGACTACCGTGCGGCGCTGCTAGGCCAGGTGACCGAACGCGAGATGGTCCGTGAGGGAGGCATTGATCTGATCCGGACACTCCCGCTGAGAACTGAACCGGATCCGGCGTCACCTCAGAGCGAGGCCGCCTCAGGCGAGGTGTTCGGAGGAATGTCGATTACCCAGGACATCACCCTGCGCCGACAGGCCGAGATCGACCTGAGCCGCGCTGCGACATACACGGCGGCCCTGCTGGAAGTTTCGAAGCTGGCGCAATCCGAAATGTCGCTGGAGAAAGTGGCCATTGATGCGGCTAGGGTGGTTGGCAAAGCTGGAGACGTTGATTGGGGCAGTCTGGTGGTCAAGGAAGGTGACCAGCTGAGGATCGTGGCGGCCTGGGACAAGACTGAAAAAACCCAGGAGATTGACCATTTTGCCGTGATTATGGAAGAGGGCTTGACCCGTGGGCAGGGCCTGATCTGGAAGGTGATGCAGGGGCAGGAGGGGCTGTTCATCGATGACTACTGTTCGCAGTCGGGAGCTCATGAACCCTTCGTGCAATTCGGCGTGCGCAGCGTCGCTTTCGTGCCGCTGACTACTCTCGGGGAGCAGCAGTTTCTGTACGTGGCTGTGCGACGCGGAGAACGGCGTCCCTGGACCACCGAGGATCAGGCCCTGTTTCAGGCTGCCGCCAGCAGCGTGCGAATCAATCTGGAACGCCAGCACTACCTGCTGGAGCTAGAACATGCCGCACTGATCGACTCGCTCACCGGGCTGGGCAACCGCCGCGCCTTCGAACAGGATTTGGCACGAGAACTGGAGCGCCGCCGCCGCAGCAAGGATCCGGTGGGTGTGCTGATGGTCGATGTGGACGGCCTGAAACAGCTCAACGACTGCGAAGGCCACGAGCGCGGCGACGCCCTGCTGGTGACCTTTGCCGGGACACTGAGTTCCAGCCTGCGCGCCGAGGACCGGGTCTATCGGCTGGGCGGCGACGAGTACGCCGCCATTCTGGTACGGGCCTCCTCTTCCGGGTGCGAGACTTTGATGCAACGGGTACGGAATGCAGTGGCCAAGACCCGGGTCGCTGGCTTTCCGGAGGTCGATGCCAGCGCGGGACTGGCCTTTGCCGAAGGTGACGACGATCAGGGCAGCGACCTGCTTAATCTAGCCGACGAGCGGATGTACTTGGAGAAGCAGGAGCACCGGCGGTTGAGGACGGCCGCTGCAATCAGATGACTGTCTCCAACATTTGAGAACCTTTATGCCCCAGACGAAGCCATCTCCTTGCTGTGATTCGGGCGGTTTGCAGCACCGTTTCGCTGGACTAAACGCCCGGCGGCCTTGCAGATCACCGAGACGGCGAGATACACAAGCGTTTGTTCGAGGCGCAGAGCGACAAAGTTTTAGAAGCGTTCCTCGCCTCCGCTATCGTCCATCTATCTCTCAGTGTATTGACCGGCAAGTCAAGTCAAGGACGCTCACTCTGAATTCAGGGTGAGCGTCCTTGACTTGGGTGTTAAGAATCAGGAACGTACGGTGTCGCGGGGATCAACATGAACCACGGGGGGCTGACGTTTAAACAGTCCCGCCAGCCCGAGCAAGCCCAGCAGTCCCCAGGGGAACTCGCGGGTATCGGCGCGGCCATTGTTGTTGGTATCGACCACGCCGTCCCCATTGGGGTCAAGCGGTGTGGTCGTCGTGGTTCCCGTGGTCGTGGTGTCGGTCGTTGCGCTCTGTGCCAAAGCTACGGGAGAAACGGACAGGATTAGTGACAACAGGAGAATTTTCTTCATAAGAGACTTCCTTTTAAAGCTCGCATTTCGATCATTGAGTTTCACACTCTTTCTGCTCAACCCATCTGCCTTATGCGTATGACAGAAATTTAAATGTCAGGACGGCGCAAATCATTTGATTTATTACAATTAAGATTCATGAAGACGAGCGGATAAGTGAGAGCACAACAAGAGATGAACGTTAGATTTACAGCGCCACTTTTATGGCACGGTGTCTGCTCTGGATATCCATTCACACGTCCAATCGCTTATCCCTCGTTCACCGAAGTGGTCGGCCCTGGTTCCGAGACGACGTGAGAAGTCACACTCGTGCACCAACGCGATTGGCCCTGCCACAATTGTCAATCAGCCTGTTCAGTCAAGTGAATGCCACCCAACCACCGCTGTATCTGCTCAGTCACCGCATCGGCGTTGGCATCTGTCAAGGCGTGCGGCGCTCCTGCCAGCTCAACTACCTGAAGATGAGGCCAGCCCCCGGTCAGCCGCTGCAAGGCTCCCGAAGACACCACCGGATCGCGAGCGCCGCCAATCAGCAGCACCGGGCAGCAGATCAGCACCAAGAATGGGAGCGCACTTTGGTGCTCAACCGCGCGTGCAAGCCGGTAGAAGCGTCGCCCCCCAGTCCGGAGGTAAGCAATCAGGGACAGCGGCAAAAAGGCCAGCCGTTCTCGGGGGATGTCCCGAACCAACCGCCGCATCTGCTTGAGGAGGCTGGGATTCTCGGGAATGCCGGTGGGTGCTACCGCGATCAACGCTCCCGCCAACTGGGGATACCGCACGGCGAGCTCGATGATTACTTCTCCACCTAGGGAATGACCAAGAAGCACCGGACGCTTGAGCTGCTGCGCCTCCAGCCACATCGCCAGGTGATCGGTCAACTGCTCGGTAATGACTGGATCGTTCCGGTGACCTCGGGAGAGCCCGTGCCCCGGAGGATCATAGAGCCAGACGGTGTGGTGCTGGGCGAGCAAGCGGGCGAGCCGAAGATACATCCATGAAGCGCAGCCGAGCCCCGGAACGATCACGATGGTCACTGGATGATTTCGCCCGTAAACCCGTGCGTGCGTACGCAGGCCCCGAACCGTGCAGTACACCGCCTGGCCCGTGGGCACCGACTGGCCTGTTGACGCCGCCCGTTTGCCTCTAACCATGCGGGAGTCCCGGTCCGATTTCAGACTGGATCTCCCGCACTTGAACACAAGGGCAGGGGACGCAGAGTCTCATGTCCACGGCGTCTTCAGCTGAGCAGCACCCGTGGTGCTGCTCATTCGATGATGATTTTGCTGGGATCGAAGTCCACCTTGGGAAACTGAGGATTCATATCGTTGAGGGTCTCCAGCAGAATATGCATGATCAAGTCGTTCCTGAACCACTTGTGGTTAGCGGGAATGATGTACCACGGGGCGGTGGCGGTACTGGTGGCGCTGAGCGTGTCCTGATAAGCCTTGGTGTAGTCGTCCCAGAGGGCACGCTCATCGAGGTCGTTCTGGCTGAACTTCCAGTGCTTTTCAGGATCGTCCAGCCGATCCTGGAAGCGCTTTTTCTGTTCATCCTTGCTGATGTTCAGATGAAGCTTCAGGATCCGGGTGCCACGGTTCTGGAGAGAAATCTCGAAGGCGCGGATCTCGTCATACCGGCGCTCGACTTCCTGCTTGTCCACCTCACCGTGAACCCGTGTCACCAGCACGTCCTCGTAGTAAGAGCGGTTGAAGACGCCGATCATTCCCGCGACTGGTGTGTGCGCGTGAACCCGCCAGAGGAAATCATGGCTCAGCTCCAGCGGGGTCGGCTCTTTGAACCCCGTGACATTGACGCCCTGCGGATTGAGCCCGGTGAAGACGTGCTTGATCGTCCCGTCTTTGCCGCCAGCATCGCGGGTCTGGAGTACCACCAGCAAGCTCTGCTTTTCTTCGGCGTGCAACCGTTCCTGAAGCTTGACCAGGTGCAGCTGAAGCTGAGGTTTGCGGACGGCGGCCTCTTCCTTGGTGACGCCTGTGGTCTCGTTGGGGTCGTACTCCTTGAGGCTCAACTTCTTGCCCTCACGAACCTGATATGACTCCGTTTTCATCGGCGCAGTGTAACACCGGATTCTATTTGGTCTCCTTTCACAGACATTTAACAACCTATAGAGCGGGTGGGCGGTTGCGTTGGAATGCGATTTGGCAATCACCGACAGAATCGGTGATGTTTGGATTGTGGTCTTGCGTCTGACAGCAGTGGGTCGGCCTCCAACTCCACGTGTCTACTCTCAGATCAGGGCGAGACCTCTTGCAGAAATCAAGTCGTCAGATCCTTCAAGGCCGCTGGTGTAAAGTAGCGAACTGCTCCTGGAAGCACCCTGGCTTTCAAGACCTCAACGTCTCCTTCAAGGGTTTCCCCATCATACTGCGCGGGTAAGGCTTGACTGGCCTGCACGCTGACCTCTGCGGCATCGAATGTTTCCAGACTGTCGCCGAGATCAGCGTTCCCCAGATGCAGTTTGGCCCGGAGACTACCGAGCAGCGTCGGAAGCAGGCTCGTAATATTGCTGCCCTTTAGGACGATTACCGTCAGCTTCCCGTCTGCGGGACTCACATCGCCAGTGATCGGCACCCGGTAATTGGCCATCCCGAAGTTAGCAACCATCACGCCCATCCCCTCGACCTGATGGTCTTTGCCGTCCAGCGTCAGCTTGAAGTGGGCGTGCTGGGGACGGAGCTGCTTCAAGGCGCTCGCTACGTAAGCGGCCACACCCAGGCGATCTTTGGTGTGTTCACTGTCGCGGATCATGGCTGCGTCGAGTCCCAGCCCTGCCAGCATGGCAAAACCGTGAACCTTGCCGTCCACCTCAAGCTCAGCCAGGTCAAGCACCACGGTCCGGCCGGATAGGAACAGGTCGGCCAGCTCACGCGGGTCTTTGGGCAGATCGAGATTCTGGGCGATCAGATTGGCTGTGCCCGCTGGATAGGGCAAATACGGCTTATTAAATGACCGGGCAGCGTAGGCCAGGCTGCTGACGGTTCCGTCCCCGCCCGCGCCGACCAGGGCGTCGAAGTTCTCTAAATCCCGGACATAGTCGTCCGGCGTCCCGTCAGCTGTGGTTTCACGGATTTCGACACGCACCTGGGCGTCTTTGAGGTACTGGGCGAACTGCTCGACGCCACTCTCTCCCTGACCGCTCTTTGGATTGACGATGATCAGGGCACTCTTGAAGGGCATTGAAGATTCAGAAGTCATAAAAGCAATTAAAACATGAGATGCTGATTCCAGTCGCCCGGAAGGTTCTGACAGATGAGTCGGGAGCCGTTCGCGCCCGTTGGCGCGGACGGGACGAACGACTCCCAACTGGATTGTTCTCGGGCATGCCGGTCTCCGTTGTGACCGGCAAGTGTCTCTTCGGCTGTCCCCCAGTCTCTAGATGAAGCGCCGAAGGTGACACAGCTTCACCCTGCAGGCACGGTGCGATCCGATTTCGAATTACGCCACTGGATATGATCCCAAAAACCGACGGCTTGAGTTCAACTCAACGGCCCGCCGGTTTTGCACTCTCAACCTGCTCGACGACCTGTTCTCACTCGGCGTCAAGGCAGCCCGAAACTTCACTGAGGACTGCGGAGAAAAGGAAAGTTCCTTCCTAAAACATTAGCGAGTGGTTTTGGGATCGGTTGCGGCAGTCTGATGGCCTTCTAAACGCACCTCTCCCGTTTTTGTCACGTCCAGAACCTCCCTGCCGACGGTTTCCGTGACTGTCTGGTTATCGGTCACGGTACGTTTGCCCACACCGATCTCCTCGGTGACGTACGCTTCCTTCCCGACGTTGGCACGCTCAGCTTCGAGGTCTACCTGGATGGTCTCACTGGCTGCGCCCAGCACCGTGCCCTCAGCAGCGGCGCGAACCTCGGTGACCGGATGACGCTCGATGACGATTTCCTCGCGCTGCAAAGCCACATTGACCTGCTCCTGACGGGTTTCGACGTGTTTGCTGATCTCCACGCTGCCAGCCACGAAGCGGTCTTTGTTCACGACCAAGCGCTCTTCGAGCAGCCGCAATCTATCTGGTGTGCGCTGCGCCTGCTGACGGTAGCTGGTCTGGGCCTCGTCCTGGATGACGGGGGGCGTGCCTTGCGCACCTGGCTGAGCAGCATGGAGGACGCGTTCACCGGTCGTCTCCGTCGTGTGCGCTCCGCGCAGCACGCGCTCATCGGCTTCCTGCGCTTCTGGGCCGTAACCCTCTTCGAAGCTATAGCTCCGCATGTGGCCAACCTGTTCATTGGTGAGCTGATCGAAATATACACCCTGGTCATCCAGTCGGGCGTTGCCGACTGGAATCAGCACCTGCTTAGCATTGGCGTCAACCAGAAAGTAGCGGATGAGGCCGGTGTCGTACTCGACCAACGCGTCCCGAACGGTGCCGATTTTCTCGCCGTTGCTGCCGTAGGCAATGTCACCGGTCGGATCGTAGACCCCATCAGCACTGGTGTTATCGCTCTGGTCGCGGGTCAGGTCGGAGAGGCGGACAAAATCATGTTCACTCATGGGAATCCTCCAAACAGCGACCGATCGTGCGGCGCTTTTGTGGCTGTAGTGTGCCGACTCTGAACGTCCTTGAGCTGAAGTGAAGGAGGAGCATTTCTATATTCAGCCTTAGCTTTACGATCATCTTCAGTCCAACCTCTTGACGCCTCCGGCAGGTTCGTGGCAGTGAGGCGGGTCTCCTAAGTTCCCTCGCTCCCGTGGAGAAGTAAACCTGCAAGCGGTACCGTCGGTTGAAGATACTGATGCAGTGCGTATGCAGATGGGAACGGTCAGTTCAGCGCATGCCGAGGTGCTTCGGCAGTCCATGAAAGCGTGACACCACTGGCGGCGACGCTCCGAGTTGCTGGGCCGCTTGAGTGCCGTAGCCTCAAAGCCCGCCGCAATTCACTTTGAGATCAAAGCCGAGTTCCTCAGCTTCAGCGCTGAAGGTGGTCGTCACATTGAAAGCCGTGACTGAGAGGCCACGCTGCTGGATTTGGTAAGTGGTGCATCGCTGCCCCTGTTCCTTCTCTCAGAACATACAGACGCTGATGAAGATTCGGCTCAGCGTGCGGCCTGGACGGTATGCCCGATGCTTGAGAGGTTGCGGTGAGAGGAGAATAGGTAGGCTGCATTCCGAGGTATGTTTGATGTGACCAAGGTGCGCTCAGTGAAAGATCTCGCCGACTCTTCCTCGCCCATTCCATCTGAAATTGCACCCTCCATGCCGATTCTCAGTTCTGACTCCCCTCTCCTCTCCCTGGACCAGATCCGGGCGCTGCTGGATACGAGCTGGTCCTGTCGGCGCAGCGCTCCGCAGGAATGTGTTCGCGTCTCACATCTCCTGTTGGAGCAGCCCTTAGACATCGCTGAATTGGCCCGTGCCACCCTTTATCTCGGGTATGGACTGACGAATCAGGGAAATTTCAATGGGGCGGAACCCGAACTTCAGCGGGCACTGCACCTCTACGTCGAACTGGCAGATCAGAAGGGCCAGTGCGACAGTCTGAACGTACTGGGGATCGTCAAGGCCCGCCGAGGCCGTCCCGTCGAAGCGCTGGAACTCTTCTTGCAGGTCAGGCAGCTGAGCGTGACCTTGAAAAATGTCGAAGGCGAGGCCAACGCGCTCCTCAACATCGGGGCGACCTACAACAACATGAGTGATCATCCCAATGCACTGCATTACCACCTTCTGGCTCTGGGACTGAGTCGGCAACATGCTCTGCCCTCCGTAGAACGGCGCACCCTTAACAATCTCAGTGTGTCCTACAATGGGATAGGGGGGCACGACGACGCGCTGGAGGCCGCCGTCGCTTGTCTGAAGGTGCACGATGAAGACGATCCCATGCTGGACGCCTTGGCGCTCCGGAATGCCGGGTACGCCCATTTTGGACTCAAGCAATTCCCGGAAGCTCAGGCCATGTATCTGCAAGCCCGCGTGCTGATGGAGCAAGCCGGAGACCAGGCCGAGATTTCCAGTCTCGATCTGCTCCTAGGGCGGGTAGAGCAGCAGCAGGGGAGACTGGAAGAGGCGCGGCACCTGTTTGAACGGAGTCTGGAGATCTCCCAGACCATTGGAGATGAGGGTGTAGAGATCGAAAGCCTGCTGCGTCTGGGCGAACTGCTGGGAACGTCGGGTCAGGTGCAGGATGCATTGAGCGCCCTGAACCGCGCACGTACCCTGGCTGAACACGGTCAACTCCGCAGTGAGCTGTGCGAAATTGATCTGGCGCTGTCAAAGCTTTACCGGCGGGCAGGGCGCTACCAGGAGGCGCTGACTCACCTTGAACAGCATCTCCAGCTCAATAAAGAGCTGTTCAGTGCCGCTTCCGATCAGCGGCTTCAGAGCTTGAGAGTACAGTTCGATCTGGAGCAAGCTGAGCACGAACGGCAGGCGGCGCAGCACCTGAACGCCAAGTTAGAGGAAACCAACCGTGATCTGCAGGCGGCCCAGGCCCAGACCGCCGAGTTACTCACGCGGCTTGAGCAGCACGCCAATGAAGACGCGCTGACCGGGCTGCCCAACCGCCGGGCCTTCGATGTCGCCCTGACCGGATTGTCGCCGGATCAGCAGCTCGGCATCGTGGTGTGCGACATCGATCACTTCAAGTCGGTGAATGACCGCTTCTCCCACCTGGTCGGTGATCAGGTGCTGCGTCAGGTGGGTGTGCTGCTCAAGAGCCAGTTGCGCCGGGGCGATCTACTCGCCCGCTACGGCGGTGAAGAGTTCGTGCTGCTGATGACCGAGGCCAATTCTCCAACAGCCCTGAAGGTCTGTGAGCGTCTGAGACGAACGATTGAGGCCGTCCTCCTGACGCCACAAGGTCACCCCCGTCAGTGCCTTGACTGAGCCTTGTACCAGCTGATCCAGAAGCTGCTGCTGGGACTCGGCGACCGCGAGAGTCAACAACAGCGCTTCGTGATCTGCTCGGCTCCACATTCACTCACGTTACTTTGCGGCTTGCCTGCTTGGATAAGTGACACGTGATCTCCATGAAGTCACCGTGGATGGTCGTGTTCCGAGTCGCCGGGTCACTTGAGAACCGCAATCTCAACGCACACCCTTGAATTCCAGCATCGGCGTATTTGCGGCAGCAGACTCGACAGGGTGGGTCACCGGGCGATCCAGATCTCGCATCCCTGTGAGACCAAAACCGAATTGATGTACGAACAGCGTTATACTCAGGGATGCGAAAGACCCTCTCCAGACTCGGCAACAGTGAAGCGCTCGTCATCACCAGGGAGATGAAGGAACTGACCGGCATCGGCAGTGAGGTGGAGATCGAGATTCAGGGCAACGCCATCGTCATCACGCCCGCCCAGACCGCCACCCTTCCCGCCCAGCTCGAGCGTCAGGCGAAGTTCGCGGCGGCCCGAGACCAGATCCTCACAGAATACGATGACCTCTTCCGGCGGCTGGCGGATGCCTGAAGGATTGACGCTCGCAGAAGTCATTGACCTTCACGAGCGTCAACTCACGCGCTACGGGGGCGGAGCGGGATTGCGGGAGCCTGGGCTGCTTGAAAGCGCATTGGCGCAGCCGACTCAGGAGATCTTCGGGCAGCGCCGATTCCCCAGCGTACCCGCTCAAGCGGCGGCTTACCTTTATTACGTCTCACGTGCTCACGCTTTCATCGATGCGAACAAACGAACCGCTTTGAGCTGCGCCCTAGTGTGGCTGGCCATGCATGATCTGCGCCTCACCCTGAGTCTGGATGACCTCTTCGACCTGACGCTGAACATCGCTCAGGGCCGGACGCCGTTGGAAGAGGCTGTTAGCCAGTTCGAGGTAGCAGCTCAGACGGTGGATTGAGCTGCATTTCAATGATCCGTTCCCGAACTCATACTTCTGAGCAGTACGTTTCTGACCTGAGTCGGTTGCCACCGTTTGCCCATGACCGTGCGGTGGCCTTCGAGATTGAGGCGCGAAGCAATTTTTTGCAACGACAGGCCCTGTGATCTGAGCAGCTGAATGTAGCCGCTGACCAGCCGGTACACCTCGATGGCCCGCTGCCGCCCGGCCTGTGAACCGCGCTGCCTCGCTTCTGAGGTGAGATTCCCTGGCGTGCCGAGTTTGACGCCCCGCATTTTGGCCGCCTGGAGTGCATCTCGGGTGCGCGTCGAGATCATCTTGGCTTCCTGTTCGGCCACGGCGGCAAGGATGTGAACCGTCAATGAATCCACTTCCGGCAGATCGACGGCCGTGAATTTGACCTTGCTCTCCATCAAGCCGGAGACGAAATGGACGTTTCTAGCAAGTCGGTCCAGTTTGGCGATCAGCAGTTCAGCCCCTTCCCGTCTGGCCTGCTCGAGGGCGCGGGCGAGTTCGGGCCTGTGACGCTTGTTGGTGCCAGTCTCAATTTCCGTGAATGAGGCAATCACTTCGTACCCACGTGACCGGGCGAACCGGGCGACATTGGCTTGCTGGGCTTCGAGGCCGAGACCGGAGGCGGCCTGTTTCTGGCGGGAGACGCGGTAATAGGCGATGGCGTGCATGAATTGGCCAAGTATAAAGGGTGTTGAATGGTCGTTTGTGTCCCTTTATGCCCCAGCTCAAGCCGCCGCTTGGATGGCCTCTGTACAAGACTGCCCAGCTCACCACATAAATTTACTCACCAAAAACATGTCGGGCAGTGTAGGTGTGCTCTGTGGCATTTTGAACAAAAAATAAATTTGCAAGAGCTGATTCCTATAGTTCACTCATTGAATACAGCTTCATCCGTGAGTATGACTCACCCAAAGAACCATCTGAAGTTGCCACTCGCGCTCAAACCCAAGACGCCATCTCACACGTCAGCAGTCACAGGAGACTTATGAAAAAGATCATCGCTATGCTCGCCGCCCTGACCCTCACCACCGCTCTGGCTGACGACGTCAGCACCACCGTCACCATCAATGCCAGCGTTGCCAACAGCTGCGTCTTCGACACCGCAGCCACCACCGCCGCCAGCTTCAATTACGTCGCGGCCACCGGCTCCTCTATCGTCGCCAACGGCACTGCCACTTTGTACTGCAACAAAGGCACCCTCGCCCTGTTGCCGACCGGCGCAGCCGTTCTGACCAGCCCCGTCACCCTCACCAAAACCGGCGGCGACACCCTCAGCGCCACCGTCACCCTCGGCACCAGCACCGACACTGTCCCCGTCACGGGCGGCACCTACGCAGGCGGCGACCGCCGTGTCTACAGCATCGTCCCCAGCGCCGCAGCCGACCAGTGGAGCGCTTCCTCGGGCAGCTACACCGGCAGCACCACCATCACCGTCACGTTCTAAATCCATTGCGCTGGGCTGTCGGCACTCCCCTTGCCCGCAGCCCGCATTTGGTTTCACTCTCTGAACACGGTCTCTGCCGACCCCGAGGAACAACATGCGCTTACACCTGATCTTGCCAACTGCCGCCCTGCTGCTCACCAGCCTCGCGTTCGCTGCGAATACCAGCACCCCCGTCCCCGTCAACAGCACTGTCCTCAACAGCTGCGTTTTCACCGGCGGCCCGGCCACCATCGCCATTCCCACCTACAAAGCGGCTGAGGCCCAACCGCAAAGCGGTCAGACCGATGTCTCGGTACTGTGCAATACCGGCACCCAGCCGTTCACCACTTACTGGGCCAACGAACCCGATCTGTCCCTGGCATTGACTGCCGGAAACGGTGACGTGCTCAACGTCGCTCTCGGCTACGGCGAAGATCCCACCACGCCCACCACTGGACCGAGCGGCGGCGACGTCTGGATCTACACGCTGACCGCCACCCCATTGCCTGGGCAGTACGGTGCCTCCAGCCAGAACAACTACACCAACACCGCCGATTACATCGTCGCCTTCTAAGCACCAACTCCCGAGGAGCGACATGAAAAAGTACGTTGCGTTTGCCTTCTTGACCCTCAGTCTAGCCGCTTGCGGTCAGCAAGCAGTCCAACCCGCCGCACAATTGAGTGCCATCCCGATAGGTCAAGGGGGTCAGACTTATAGCACCACCTCCGAAGCCCTGGAAGCTCAGGTCATGGCTGATCTGAACCGGCGCGGGTTCGGCGACACTCTGAGTGCCCAGGGCCTCGCGCCGCAGGTGTACCTCAACGTCCTGCCGGTGCCGACCAGCGACGACAGTGTGCGTGCGTATGTCAAGAGCAGCTTTACTAGCCCAGTCACCTGCTCGGTGACTTGGGGCGACGGCAGCACCTCGACCAGCGTGGCGTCTCCTACGGTAGGCCGCATCGAAACCAAGGATCACGCGTACGCGACGTTCGGCACGTACACCATCACCACCACCTGTGTGAACGGTGCAACCGTCGTCGGCACCCAGAGCGTCACTGTCCAAGCGGGTAAAAAAGCTACGGGTGTGATTATCGACTTCGAAAATCCCGTTGCGCCCCTACCAGCTCCTGGCTACCTGTTGTTCGCCAGCTACCAGGAAAAAGGCTTCACTTTCACTACCCAACAGCCTGATTCTTCCAGTCTGGTTGTTTTCGCACCGAATGGCCCTTTTAGTTATTATAACATTAATACACAGGGTCTGAGCAGTAACTATGGTCCGCCTGATGCAATAATAATAAAAGCTGCTAACAATGCGCCATTCAGTCTAATGAAGTTTGACTACCGCAAGTTACAATTCCTCAGGGGCGGAACGTTTGGAGTAACGGTTACTGGTTATAAGTCAAACAACACCATTGTTACCCTACATTCGACCACGAGCACCGACAACAACACCACAGTCACCCTCGACAGTAACTGGACTGACCTCACCCGAGTGGAACTTCTTAGTGATAGTGCATATTTGATCATCGACAACGTCAACGTCTCGAAATAATCAACTCCGTTTGAACAAGCGGCGCGGCACAGTTTGAATGCTGGCCGCGCCGCTTCTCAATCCCCAGAGGTCACCTCATGAAAAAGTACGTTGCGTTTGCCTTCTTGACCCTCGGCCTGGCCGCCTGCTCTCAGCAAGCGGTGCAACCCGCTCAATCTGCCGCACAATTCAGGACGCCGCCGATAGGTCAAGGGGGGCAGGCCTATAGCACCACGTCCGAGGCCCTGGAAGCTCAGGTCATGGCTGATCTGAACCGGCGCGGGTTTGGCGACACGCTGAGTGTCCAGGGCCTCGCGCCGCAGGTGTACCTCAACGTCCTGCCGGTGCCGACCAGCGACGACAGTGTGCGTGCGTATGTCAAGAGCAACTTTACTAGCCCGGTCACCTGCTCGGTCACCTGGGGCGACGGCAGCACCTCGACCAGCGTGGCGTCTCCTACGGTGGGCCGCATCGAAACCAAGGATCACGCCTACGCGACGTTTGGGACGTACACCATTACCACCAGCTGCGTAAACGGTGCAACCGTCGTCGGCACCCAGAGCGTCACTGTCCAGGCGGGTAAGAAAGCCACCGGCACGATTATCGACTTTGAAAATCCTGTGGTAAGCGACAATCAAGTTCAAATCTACTCCAGTGAATATCAAGAAAAAGGCTATAGTTTCACTATGAATGTGCCCGATGGCATTTATCAATTTGGAAAAGGATCGCCCTTTAATTTTTACACTTTTAATTCGAGTCAGACGCTTTGTAGCTGCGATAACACCACAAGCCTTATCATGATGGGAGTTGTTCCCTCTGACCTCTTTACTCTAACTTCCTTCGACTATAAGCGCCTAGAGTCAACATCAGCGAATTTTGTTCTGACGGGTTACAAATCGGATGGGAGTAGTCTCTCTGTAGCTCTCTCCGATTCTGGCGATCAAATGCAAACGTACCAACTCGGTTCAGCTTGGACCAATCTTACCAAGGTCACCTTTGGCAACGATACTGCTAATCGTAACTGGCTGCTGGTTGATAACATTCACGTCTCAAAATAAACAATTCCGTCTAAACGAGCGGCGCTGCACGGTGTGAATGATGACCGCGTCGCTTCTCAGTCACTGCCCTGATTTCAGAGGTCACATCATGAAAAAATATGTCGCGTTCGCCTTCTTGACCCTCAGCCTGGCCGCCTGCTCTCAGCAAGCAGTTCAACCCGCTCAGCCTGCCGCACAATTCAGGACGACCCCGATAGGTCAAGGGGGTCAGACTTATAGCACCACCTCCGAAGCCCTGGAAGCTCAGGTCATAGCCGATCTGAACCGGCGCGGGTTTGGCGACACCCTGAGTGCCCAGGGCCTCGCGCCGCAGGTGTACCTCAACGTCCTGCCGGTGCCGACCAGCGACGACAGTGTGCGTGCGTATGTCAAGAGCAGCTTTGCCAGCCCAGTCACCTGCTCGGTCACCTGGGGCGACGGCAGCGCCTCGACCAGCGTGGCGTCTCCTACGGTAGGCCGCATCGAAACCAAGGATCACGCGTACGCGACGTTTGGGACGTACACCATCACCACCAGCTGCGTAAACGGTGCAACAGTCGTCGGCACCCAGAGCGTCACTGTCCAAGCGGGTAAGAAAGTCACAGGTGTCACGCTCAATTTCGATACTCCGCCTGTGGCCAGTAGGGATGTTCGCTTCTATCAGTCTTATCAGGAGCAGGGCTACCAGATCTACGGAACGGGAAATCAAGATGTGGTTCAGCCTTCCAAAGATTTCGGGAATGGCTTTCACCCTCGGCCCAGCCAACCCATCGCCAATCTCGACGCTAGCGTGACGCTGCAACTCGCTTCCATCGATCAGGCCCCTTTCACGCTCAAGTCTTTCGATTTTGCTCCGGCCTTTGGCAACGAGGTCGGCTTCACACTTACTGGGTACAAAGCGGACGGGAACACTATCACCGCCTCGCTTGACAACCCGGACGTGGCGTATAAGACCATTACGCTGGACAGCAGTTGGACCAACCTCAAGCGCGTCACCTTCGGGAATGTTACCGGGTCTGCGAATTACGTTCTCGACAACATCAGCCTCTCGAAGTAACCCTTTACTCCAGCAGCCAGAGTCACGCACCAGGCGTTTCTCTGGCTGCTGGCATTTCCCGTCAGCTTCCCGTGAGACTGCCGTCGCTACAGTATTCTCAACGCCCCCACCATCCAAGGAGTTTTATGCCCCGACTGCACCCGCTCGCGCTCCTGATCAGCCTCACCTCCGCTGCCCTCGCCGCTCAATCCAGCACCACCATTCCCCTCAATGTCACCACCAGCAGCAGCTGCGTCTTCGATCAAGCCAACAGTGCGCCGACCATCGACCTGTATCCCGAGTACAAAGCGGGCAGTGTCACCAGTGGCCCCCAGGGACAGGTGTCCGTCTCGGTCTACTGCAACAAGAACACCCCCATCTCCCAGCGCACCCTCATCGGCACCACCTCCACTTCCACCCCCGGCGCACATGTCACTGCTGTCCTGACGCAGTTTTCACCCGGTACCACCGATCAGCTCAACGTCGAAGCCTGGTTTGTCACCGGTCCCAACTCACCTGTCATCAACGGAACGTACCGTGGTGCCACCCGCTCCGTTACGCTGGTCAATGCGGGCTGGCCCTCGGCACCGCAGTTCAACGCGTCCAGCGGGTTTTACACGGGTAGCGTGTCGCTGGTCATCAGCTTCTAACGTTCTTTCCTGGAGCCTCATGCGCCGACTCACCTTCATTTCCTGCCTGCTGTTCTCCAGCGCCCAAGCGGCCTGCGTGGTCGGTTCTGCCACGCTCAGCAGCCTGGGTACTTACACCTATCAAACCGACGCGGTCATGTCCGCTGAAGTGCCCCTGCAGTGTGATCCCACGGATCAGCCGACCCTGACCTTCAGCGCCGCTGGCGGTCAGTTCGATATGACCGCCCAGCGCTACGTGGGCGTCCTCAAAGCCGCGAATGGAGATCAGTTGCAGTACTTCATCCCTGACGTTGCTGGCACGTCCCTCGATCCTGCCAAAACGTCGTTCCGCTTCCAGATTACCGTGCCGCGCAACCAGTGGGGCGCGTCGAGCAGCACCTACACCGGTGCGCTGACCATCAACGTCACCTTCTAATCCGCCGCATCTGCACGCGTCACTTCCTGAGGAGTTCACCATGCCTGTTCGCCGTTTTCTCTTCGCTTCACTCCTGAGCCTGTTGACCCAGGCAGCGGCGGCCACCCTGAGTATCACGCCCGTCACACTGGAGATCAATCCGCAGCGCCAGCTGATGGCCGTCACGACCCTCACCAATCAGGGCACCACACCCATCGAATTCAATGCCGCCCTGATGCGCTGGACGCAGCAGGATGGCCAGGACGTGACCGTTCCCACCCGCGACGCCGCCGTCAATCCCGTCCGTTTCACCATCGCTCCTGGACGCTCTCAGGTGGTACGCATCGGTCTGCGGACCCGGCCCAGTGCGCTGCAGGTCACCTACCGCCTGTTGCTCCGGCAAATCGCGCAAAGTGCTCCTGCGCCCACGCCAGGAACCGATCAGGTGCAGGCGGCCATCGTGCCGACCTACGTGTTCAGCCTGCCGCTGTTCGTGACCCAGCCGAGCGCTCAGGAGAACGTCAAAGCAAGCCTCGAACGCACAGCTGGCGGCCTGACTCTGGTCCTGAACAACACAGGCACGGCCCACGCGACGTACCGCAACATGACCACTTTACTGAATAGTGAAGCGCTGAATCTCGGCAGCGTCTACGTCCTGCCTGGCTCGACCATGCGCGTTTCCCTGCCGCCCACGCTGAGCACTGCCAAGACGCTGGTGATTCACTCGACAGACCGCGCCCAGCAAGACCACATTGAGACGCTGGATGTCCCGACACCTTAACTGGACATTCCTGGCGCTGCTGACCAGCCTGGCCGCTGCGCAAAGTACGCCGCCCGCTGTTCTGCCGGTGGACGCGCCCTCAACGGCACTTCCAGCGGCCTGCCCGCCAGACGAATCGTTCGTGGAAGTCCGGGTCGCTGGCCGCTCCAGGGGCGGCTACTGGCTGCGCACTGGCGCGGCTGATCAGCGCACCTGGCTGCAACGCTCGGCCATTCGCAGTGGAGAAGAAGCTTACTTCGATGCTCAGCTGACCTGCGACGACATCGACCTTGTGCGGCTCCGATCCGAGTTGCCGCTGAAAATCGATCCCGAGCAACTCACCCTCAGCTTCGACCCCCTGCCCCAATTGCTGAGCACGGGAACCCTGGCACTGGCCGTCCCGCCCGTGCCGCGCTTACCGTCTATTCCCCTGTTCAACCTGGAATACCATTTCGGGGCCAGCGGAAATGTCTTAGCCGGGGCGTTCAGAGGAGCGCAGTTCGACACCCGCGCCGAATACCTGAAGGGCAACTTCTCCAGCTTCATCGGGATACGGCAGCTCTATACGACCACGCTGCAATCTGGGCCACTGGGCCTGTACAGCCGCGTGCGCTACCAACCGAGTGGAGACCGGTACGCGCAACTGATCTACAACCTGCCCAGCACCCTCAACTTCTGGTCTGGGCCACTGCAAGGCGCTCAGGGCATGATCCGTGGGGGAAACGTTCGCTACTGGCCGTCACTGAGCTTCGTGCTCCCCCTGGGCTCGGACGTGCGGGTCAGCGTGGACGGAACGGAACTCGCCCACGCCCAGGTCGTGCCGGGCACCATCACGCTGCATGACATTCCTCTGCGCCAGAGCAAAGGATCCATTCTGGTCAGCATCGAGGACGAAACCGGAACACGTTTTATCTCACAGGACTACAGTTACGCGCCGGAACTGCTCGCGCCGGGTGGGTATACCGTCACAGCAGAAGGCGGCGCACTGGCCGGTCAAGCTTACGTGGGGAGCGCTTTGCAGTATGGCCTCACGCCAAGTGTCACCGTGGAAGCGGAAGCGGGCCTCAAAGCCGGACAGGGCATCGCCAACGCCTGGGTGGTGCTCGCCCCGCCGCAACAACACCTGCGGTTTGGAGTGGGGATCGACACCACCGGATCCGCACCGGTCACGGCCCTCAAAGCGCAGTACATCTTCATAACCGGCGCATTCAACGTCGGTCTGTCCACCCAGGTTCCCCTCGGAGACCTGAGCGGTACGCAGGTGGACGCCGCGCTGCGGTACGCCTCGGCACCCTTGAACGTGAATCTCAGCGGCGGGTACAATCTTGCTCTGAACGGCTGGTACGCCCAGGTCGACGGCAGCGTCCGGGCTGGACCTCACCTGAACGTCCTCCCGTTCGCTGCGGTCACGACACGCGGAAGCCGTTTCGGCGTCGGTGTGAGTTGGACGCCACAGCCGAATATTCAGGCTCAGGCTGGCGTGAGTGGCAGCCCGGGCAACCCGCTGGGCTTCGGTGCAGCCATCAGCGACCAGCTCACGCCCTCCAGCCGCGTGAGCGCCAGTACGGATCTGCGCAATCTGGCACTCGATTACCAGTTTCGTGGACATACCGAAGTGGAGGTCGGTGCCAGCACCAGCGGCAACGTGAACGCACAACTGCAAGGCCGCGCGACGCTGGTGGCCGGTAAACTCTCCTTCAGTGCCAATAAGGGCAGCCGCCGGTTTGTACTGCTCAAAACTGGCATTCCTGATCTCGGCATCTCCGCCGAAGGAGCGTATCAGGGCCGGACCAACGCTGCGGGAGACCTGGTGCTCTCGCTGGAGTCCGGCTCCGGCAGTCAGGTGCAACTTGACCTGACCACCCTGCCCATTGAAATTGCGGTGGAGTCTGAGACGCTCAATCTCACGCTCCCCACCGAAGGGGCAACAGTCATCGACTGGCGGGAGAACTTCACCCGGTCACGTTTTGTGACGTTTGGACTGGACGCTCAGCATCTCGCGGCGGGTGGACAGGTGCGCTGGGACGGGCAAGACCCCATCGACCTCGACGATCAAGGCGAAGGCCTCCTGCCTGTGCTGAATCAGTTCGTCACGGGAACGCTCACCTTCGCCGATGGCCGGGAATGCGCCGTGCGGATCAGCACTGCGTCACAGGTCTTCTGCACGCCTGCAGCCCCTTGAGGAAGCTTGTGAGAGGAGTGCCAGTGTCAGCAATGGGTCTTAGACCTTGAGCCCGGCGGGAAAATGGCTGGGTTTTTTGCCGTGTTCATCGCAGTTTTGAGCTTCCAATCTGACGTCAGGTTGAGGTATACCCTAGGTTGACAGCAGCGTTACTGCAAGTTTAGAGGCAGCCAGAAGTTGCAGCGGTGGTCATTGGAAAACAGAAGGCTTGGCTGCACCCCGTCTGGCCTGAAGACCTGCACATTGTTCTGGGCCGGATCAAAGGCCTTCCAGTTCGTCGAGGCTGGTTCACCGGTCTTGATGAATGCCACCCACGCCGCGCTGAAGGCATCTGAGAGCTGGCGCTGCGCGGGGGTGAAGTCGGCGGAATTGGCCAAACCGTCCACCTTGCTCTGAAAGGCGTAGGCCAGGCTACTGGAGTGATGTGCGCCAAGACTCGGCAAATCCACTGGGGTTTTGACGATGGTAACAGCGTTCGGATCGTTGAACTCGAAGGCGTAGACAGGAACATATTTCGACAGTGCGGCGTCTACCCGCAGGGCTGGGCAACTGAACACTGCGTCCGTAAACATGGTGGCAAAAGCAAGCGCGGGTGTGCCGAAGCTACGGTACGGGTACTGCCTCAGCACCTTGACCGTGTTCGCGGCCCCCACAGTCAGCCCCGTACCGCCCCAGTACACCACTGGGCTGATTGGCTTTCCATCTGGCGAAGCGACCGAAACGAATAGCCGTCCCTCGTCGTGGTTGGTGCCGTTCATGACCGGCACGCGGTTGAATTGCCCGGTTTCAAAGGCCGCGCGCAAGGTCAGGGGCAGCACCGCCGAGGCGTAGACCGGAGACCACACCAGATTAGGCGCAGGACGCAGCCCCGGCACTTTGGTGTTCAGCAGCTTCTCCACTGGTGCGGCGCGTAGGCAGGCCAGATCAGCGGCCTTGCAGCCCAGATTCGCGGCGTACTTCTGGTTGCGGCCCTGCGCGTCGGCTAGGGTCACGCTATTGCCGGGACTGGTGCACAGCCCACTCTGAATGATCACGCCCCGAAACAGTCCGGCTGAGGTGGGCGAGGCCAGGTGCGCACAGTTGCTCATCCCGCCCGCCGATTCCCCTGCGATGGTCACTTTGGCCGGATCACCGCCGAAAGCTGCGATGTTGCTTTGCACCCACTTCAGTGCCGCTTGCTGATCCAACAGACCATAATTGCCGGACTGACCATCGCCCGCCTCAGCCCCCAACGCGGGGAGCGACAGCCAACCCAGTGCGCCCAGACGGTAGTTGATCGTGACCACCACGATGTTGTTCTTCTCAGCCAACACGCTGCCGTCGTACCCGCTGCTCGATCCAGCCGTAAAGGCACCACCGTGAATCCAGACCATCACGGGCAACTTGCTGTCTGGCGCGGCACCGTTGGGCGTGTACACGTTTAGAGAGAGGCAGTCCTCCTGACCCTTGACGGTGCCAGGGGTTTCACCAGGTAGGAGGAACAGCGCCAGCACAGCCTGGGGGCACTGGCTACCGAACTTCGTGGCGTCGCGCGGCGTGTTCCAAGCGGCGGCAGGTTGAGGCGGCTTCCAACGCAAGTCACCTATGGGCGGCGCGGCGTAAGGAATACCTAGGAAGATGCGAACCTCGGCTTGCTGGCCGACAACGGCACCTTGTTGTGTCTGCACGGTGACGGGCTGTTGCGCGTGGGCCATTGAAAAAGAGGCAAGGGCCGACAGAACCAACGTTTGAAGCGGACGGATCATGAATCGGACCTCCAGGTCAAGGGGCGGCGCTCTACGTGAGACGGGAGAATTCTCCCGCCAGTATAGATCGCCCACCATCTGCCCTTCTTCAGTTTTCTAGCCTCAATTCACCGGACGCGCCAGCGTCAGTACCTTGCCGGACGTGGTGGTCAGTTTCAGCATCGAGCCAGCCACTTGGTAACCCGTCACTTCCGAGAGGTCTTTTAGGAACGTCTGTTCCTGTTCGGCCAGTGCGGGATCGGTGCAAGCGCGGCGGGTGGTTGCCAGCGGCCCAAAGGTCAGTTGGCCGTCCATCACGTTGTAGGTGCCCATCAGGCTATTGCACCCCGTGGTGCCGCTGACGTGCCCGTCCTCAGCGAAGGTTACGGTCAGAGGCTCATTGCTCTGGCCACCTACCAGTCGCCAAGTGGCCTTGAGGCGCGATTCCATGACGCTTCCCATTTGATAGACCGCCTTCGACGTACCAGAGGTCAGGATCAGCGTGTCGCCCACCCGCACGAAGGCACGGGCCTGCGCGAGGACGTCCAGGTAACGCTGCTCCAGGATCATCTGTGTTTCGGGACACAGCTTGCGCGTGGCCGCGATGGGGCCGAGTTTCAGGGTGCCGCCCATCTGAAGATTGTTGCCGAAGAGGCCGGACGTGCTGAAGACATTACACCCGGTAGAACCGGAAACCTGCGTGCCCTCAGCGGTAGAAATACTGGTGCCCAGCAGCTTCAGCGTGGGCGCATCCAGGCCGCCCGTGGAGATGGTGCCAAGAGTGTCAGTCAGGCGGATGAGCGTCCAAGTGCCGTCGGCGATCTGTGCAGCAGAGGCGTTGGTCAATGTTAGGGCCGCGCAGAGGGCCAAGATAGTTCGGTTCATAGGGTCTCCAGCTTCATGCAAAACATGTCGGCGATATTCTGTCCCACTGAACTGATGGGGGCGTGACTGTGCGCAACGGGGTGGGTAAATTTGTTTTGACCCCGCGAGGCTCTAAAGAGAATAGGCGTCAGCCGCACCTTACCTTTCGGTAAGTGGACTTACCAGCGGGTTTGGGACAACTGTCAACAGCGTTTCTCAAGAATGAGTGACCATGAGGCCAAGGTTGGTTAGCTGCTTGGGCTCGAACACAGGTAAACCCAAGCCGTCATGCAGACGAGGCAGGTGTTCGTCTTTGCTGATGAGGGCGTCCGCACCGGAGGCCATTCTCGCCGTCCCTCACAACCGGCGCGCGAGATAATCGGCCATCAGACGGTAACTGCGGGTCTTTCCAGCAATGTCGCCCGCGCCGTGCCCCTCGTCAGCAAACTCGACATACTCGAAATCGCGTCCTTCCTTGCGTCCGTTCGCCGTCAGTGCATCGCGGAAACCGCGTGCCTGATTGACCGGGCAGCGCGGATCGTTGGTGCCGTGCATCATCAGCAGGTGCGCCTTCAAATCGGCGGCGTGGGTGATGGCGCTGCGGTCACGCCACAGTTCGGCGTTCTCCACTGGGTCACCCATCATAGTCCGGAAGTAGTACCCCAGTTGCGGCATCACGCGGGAGTTGTCCTCGTACAGTTGAGGCAAGTTGGTGATGCCCACAATAGGCACGCCCACCTTGAACAGCTCCGGCTGCTTTACCACGGCCATGTAGCTGAGGTAGCCGCCGTAACTGCCGCCGAAGATACCCAGGCGCTTCCCGTCCACTTCCGGCAAAGACTTCAGGTACTCGGCCCCGGCGGCGATATCGGCCAGATCGCGCCCACCCCAGTCCATCAAGTTGGCGTCGCGCCAAGTTACGCCGTACCCGCTGCTACCGCGAACATTGGGACACAACACCAGGTAGCCCCGGTCCGCCAGAAACTGCGCCTGTGCATCGAAGCCCCGGAAGAACTGCGCGGTGGGACCGCCGTGGGCGTGGATCAGGGCTGGGTACTGCTTGCCCTTCTCAAGCTCACGCGGGCGGTAGAGGATGGCGGGCACTTCGAGTCCGTCCGCCGCCGGATACCGGAGGTACTCGCCCGGCACGAAGTCGGTGGGATTCACATCACCGTACTCGGCGGGCAAGAGCACCTCGAAGGTGTCGTCGGCGAGATTGTACAGCAGCACTTCCAGCCGGGTCGTGGACGTGATGAACTGAAACAGCATCCTGCCGTCTCGGGTGAATTGCGTTCCCAGTGCCAGGCCGGGCGGCAATTTCAGCGTACGCGCCCTTCCTGTCGCCGTGTCGTAGAGCACGGGCGTCAGTGGTACTGTCCATATTGCGAATGGCGCTGAGCCAGCGGCCATCCGGCGAAAAACGCCCCATGTCTTCCTCGATGCCCTCCTGCTGGGGAGTCAGCCACTGCACCTCGCCCGTTTCTACAGTCAGCAGCCCCACCCGGTGGGTTCCGTCCGCGTCGCTGCTGGCGGCCACGCGTTTTCCGTCTGGATGCCACTCGCCCACGCTGTCCTGACTGCCTTCACGCACACGCAGAATGCGGCGCAAACCAGAGCCGTCGGCATTCATGACGTAACCGTCGGTGTTGCGGAGGTCTGTGCTCTTGTTGGTGGTCAGGGTTAGCCACGCACCGTCCGGACTCCAGGCGGCGGCTTGAGTGGCGTTGGGAAGCGTGGTTAATGCTGTCCAGGACGCCTCCCCTTCCTTCGACAGGTTGTAAACATGCACGTTCATCTGCCCACCGCGCGTGCTGTTGACCAGCAACCTCTGGCCGTCCGGGTGGGCGTCCACGGCGTAATCCATACTCTGTGGCGCGTGCTGAAGGACGCTTACGTCGCCAGAAGCCAGATTCAAGTCAAACAGCGCCTGCCGCTCGTCACCGTTGTGATCCCGACTAAATAGCAGGCGCGAGTCGTCTGCCGACCACACAAAGCCCGCCCGAACTGCCTTGGGAGCCTGACCGTCTGTGACCTGACGGCGCTCACGGGTGGCGAGATCGAGCGTATACAGCTCGAAATGACCTGTCCAGTCGGCGTAGAAGGCCACCTGATCGCCGCTGTGAGAGATGTTGAGCGCCGCGACTGTAGGCAGGGCCGCCAGGGCTTCCAGGGAGAGGCGTTCTTGCATAGGGTCAGTCTTCCACAAAGGTCTACAAGACGCGAAGCCCTGACGTTCTTCAGGTTGCACCGTAATCCACGGACTGGCCTGGAGAACACCGACACGGTGAACTGCGAACGGCTGCACATCTCTGCCGCTGAGTATGCCCTCACTTCTTAGAAACCATGGAGCCTGTAGAGGATTCGAAGGTGATGGTGGACGAGTTTCCAGGCCTGGCGATTGGATGCATTTGTCAATATAAGGTGTACCCCAGACTTACATTTTACTGGATCAGGTTAAACTCATCCTCCACGAAACTCTTGCGATTTCACCCCTTTCCTTCGAATCATCAGTTAGTCTGCGTTGATGACGCGGTTGCGGCCCTCGCGTTTGGCCCGGTACAGCGCCAAGTCTGCGGCCCGAACCAGTCCCGCAAGCTCCCGGCCGTGCTGCGGAAACGTCGCCACTCCCATCGAAGCACTCACACCCTCCAGAATTTTGCCCTGATTCATGATCTTCAACCTGGTGATCGCTTCCCGTATCTGCTCGGCCCGGTCGAACGTCTGCTGCTGGGTGGCTCCGGTCAGCAGCAGCGTGAACTCCTCCCCGCCGTACCGGCACGCCACATCCTCCGCCCGGATGCTCTCTTTGAGCAGGCCACCCAACGCCTTGAGCAGTGCGTCCCCAGCCTCGTGCCCATGGGTGTCGTTGAATGTCTTGAAGCGGTCGACGTCAAGCATGATGATGCCGATACACTCGCTTTTGCGCTCCGCCCGCCGTAACTCACGCTCGAACGTCTCTTCCAGGTAGCGTCGGTTGAACAGCCCCGTCAGCGGATCGCGAATCGACTGCTGCCGCAGCGTCTCGCGCAGACGCAGGTTCACCATCGCGAGTGCAACCGTCTCCGCCACCGTCTGAGCCAGGCGTTCCTGCCGTTTCGAGAAGCCCGCTTCATTCCCTTCGAGGTACAGCAGGCCGACCGTTTCACCTTGAGCCAACATCGGCACACACAGCGTCGCTCCGGTGGCCCGGTGATGCTGACAGGTCAGTCCACCGCCCGCTGAAGCGAACAGTCGGCCGCGTCTCAATCCCCAGCATTCTTCGGGTCCGAACAGGAAGGCGCTCGTGGACTGACCATTCCAGGCCACCAGTTCCTCCAGACCGTTCTTTGAAGCGCCATATGCGTAGAGTTTCCCCGGTATGCCGGGGAACAGCTGAGCAGCATGCTGGGCGACCACCTGCTCGACTTCGTGGAAGGTGAAACACGCCTGCAGCATCTCACTCATCTCGCTCAGGACCTTAGCTTCACCGTTGCGCAGTTCGAGTTCCTGTACCTGCACCTGAAGTTCCTGGCTGAGCCGCTGAAGGTCGCCTGTCCGCTCTTCGACACGGCGCTCCAGATCGTCACGTGCCGCCCGCAGGGCAACTTCTGCCTGCTTGATATCCGTGATGTCCTCGACCACCTTGATGAAGTACTGCGCTTCACCGTTGCTGTCGCGCATCAGCGAGCCAGTGATGTTCACCCACACCAGACCGCCACCCTTGCGGTAAAAGCGTTTGCGCATCGAATAGGTGCGGATGTTCCCCGACCGGAGCTGATCAACGTACTCCAGATCCTCTTCCAGGTCGTCTTTGTGGGTCATCTCCGGGAAGGACAGGGTCAGCAGTTCTTCGCGCGAGTACCCGACAATGTCACACAGCCGATCATTGACACTCTGCCAGCGGCCATTGAGACCCACGTGTGCGATTCCGACCGCCGCCTGTTCGAATGTGGTCCTGAAGCGCGCTTCACTCTCGAGCAGTGTCTGTTCAGTCTGGAGGCGTTCGGTGACGTCCCGGATCACCGAGGTGAGGAGCCGCTGCCCCCGGACCACCACCTCCGAGGTGGTTTCTTCGACCGGGAAACTCGTTCCGTCCGCGCGCTCAGCGAACATCCGGTGCCCCGCCGTTCCGACCATGCTGGACGCCGCGAGTTGATTGTCTGGTAGCGGGGAAGGCCGGAAATGCTCCGGGGACTGCCCGAGCGCTTCAAAAGCGCTCAGCCCGAACATCTGCTCGGCGGCCGCGTTGAACACCACGATCAGGCCCTGCTCATCGGAGGTGATGACCGCGTCCGTCACCGTGCCGATGATGCCCGCGAGCCGCGCCTCTCCGTCCTGGGCCGCCGAGAACAGCTGAGCGTTCTCGATGATGCCCGCAGCACGCCTGGCCAGTTCCGCGGCGAGTTCCAAGTCCTCTGGCCCGTACGCCTTCTCGGCATTCGACGAGGCCAGGGCCATCGCGCCAATCACCCGGCCACGGGTCGTGAGCGGAACAGTCATCAGTGACTCCAGCCTCATGGCCCGCAAAATCTCGCGTTTGCCGACGTCCGGAATAGCGTCGATCACGGTCACCGCTACGGCCCCCACCAGCGAAGAACGCCCGGTACGGTAAACCTGCACCACGCCATGCTGATCGTTCATGTTCAACGGGTAGTTGTCCATCAAGGCGTTCAGCAGCGGCAGGTGATCAGGGTCGCGGTGAACGGCAGTTGTCAGCTGAAGGTGACCCGTTTCGTCTGCCAGGAAAATCGTGACCCAATTGGCCACGTTCTCGACCGCCAGCTGACCCAGGCGCTGGAGGGTGCCGTGAATGTCGAGGGAGGAGGACAGTAGGGCGCTCGCCGCTGCCAGGAACGCCAGACGCTCACGGGATTCTTCGATCACCGCCCTGCCCCGCACCCGTTCCAGCGCCTGGGCACACTGCAACGCGAACGCCAGCATGAACGCCTGCGCCTGCTGGCCGAACGTCTGCTCCGTCTGGAAACTCAGCACCAGAACGCCCAGTGCCCGCTCTTCGACCAGCAGCGGTAGAGAGGCCAGACTCTGCGTCCGTGCCGAACGAATCTCCGCACGCCCGACATACCGCTGATCGAGCGCTTCACCGAGCAGGAACACCGGTTTGCCTGTCCGCACCGCTTCGCAGGGCGGGAAATTCTCAGCCAGCGGAACATATTTCGCGGTCGCCCGTAAGGTCTCGGGATACCCGACATCGCCCACCAGCTCCAGGTTCTCCCCGGACAGGTCCAACTCGAATACGGCCCCCAGGTACGCGCCCATCGTCGAGACGGCCTGCAACAGCGTGACCTCGATGACTTCGTCCGGGGTCGTACACCTCGCCAGGGCCGTACTGACCTGCTGCAACTGCATCATCCGGTTGAGTTCCGTGGTGTCTTTGATGTGAATCACCAGATTGTCTTCCACTGGTGTGAGGAACAGCCGGAACCACCCAGCCAGCGCGACGTTATGGAGTTCGTACTCCACGGTCCGCTGTTCGCTGCGGGCCGTCTGACACGCCTGATCCCACTGCGCTGACAGGAATTGCCCGAACTCCTGGGCAATGTCGCAGCCGAGCACCGATTCTGGGCTTCTACGCACCAGATTGGCCGCCAGCGCATTCGCGTACAGCACCCGTCCATCAGCGTCCAGCACAAAAAGCGCGGAGGGCACGCTGACCAGCAGCGTTTCCAAGGTCCTGGGAGGCAAAACAGGGGACAACGAAGTCATGGACATTCCTTCAGTCGTCACTCGACCATGCTGCAAACGTCGGTGGAGAGGGTGGGCGATGGACTGGACAGCTCAGCATCTCAAGGAAGTGGCTCCGGGCGTCCGAACAGGTAGCCCTGGAAGTAAGTGCATCCCACCTTCAGCAGGAGGTCCGCCTGCTCAGGTGTCTCGACGCCCTCCGCCACCGTTGGGAGTCCAAGGGCGTTGACGAGCGTCACGATCCCGCGCACCACCTCCAGCGCTCTCTTCCCAGCAGGCGTGTCCTCGCCGATCGGCGCAGTGAAGCTCCGGTCGATCTTCACCACCTGCACCGGCAGATTCGTCAACGCCGCCAAGCTGCTGTAGCCGTTCCCGAAATCGTCGAGGGCTGTTTGCACCCCCAGCGCGTTGATCTCCTTTAAGACGGCGGCGAAGCGTGGTTCCAGCAGGCTGCTCTCCGTGAGTTCCAGCAGGACTCGCTGGGGCTCGACACTGCTCTCCATCAGAATCCACCGCAGATGCTCCATGAAGTCCAGTTGCCGGATCTCCAGGGCACTGATATTCACCGAGACCTTCTGAAGCTGCCCTGTTTTTACAGCATTGACTGCCTGCCGCAGCACCCAGCGGCCGATCGGTACGATCAGCCCAGAGGTCTCGGCCAGTGGGATGAAATCCAGCGGGCTGACGATTCCGGAAGGCCTGATCCAGCGCAGAAGCGCCTCATGCGCCACCACAGCCTGACTCCCGGCCTGCACGATCGGCTGAAAGTACAGCCGCAACTCATCTTGTTCGAGTGCCCGGTGCAGCGCGGTCAGGCGCTCCACCTGAAGGGTGGTCCGCTGATCCTCTTGCCGCTGAAAGGCCGCGTGGCCTCCCCCAGCCCGCTTGACCCGGTACATGGCCGCGTCCGCATGGCCCAGCAGGGCGTCCAGTTCCTTTGCGTCGTCCGGATACACGCTCAAGCCCAGACTCCAGTGGACGAACACCTCCTGACCTCCCAGCAGGAACGGAACCGCGAAACTGTCTTCCAAGCGCTTGGTCACCAGAGCGATGTCCGCGACCGAGCGAACATCAGCGAGCAGCAGCACGAACTCGTCTCCGCTCATCCGGGCCACCACGTCGCTGGTCGCCGTGGCTTCTTTCAAGCGGCGCGCGATGTCCTTGAGAAGACGGTCCCCCTCAGCATGCCCGAAGGTATCGTTGATCAGCTTGAAGCGGTCGAGATCCAGGAGGCCCACCACCACCTTCTCCCCGGAGACGTCGGCACGCCTGCAAGCTTCAGTGAGTTGCTGGCGGAACTGCACCCGGTTCGGGAGACCTGTGAGCGCGTCATTCATCGCCATTTGGCTCAGCTCATGCAGGGCCTGGCGCAACTTCAGCTCGGCCATCGCCATCTGCGCGAAGGACGCGAGGAGCTCCTGTTCTTTCTCGCTAAACGCCCGAGGTTCCGTTCCGATGACGCAGAAGGTGCCGAGCTTGTGCCCATCGAGCGTAATCAGGGGCGCACCTGCGTAAGACCGGATGTGTGGCTCACCCAGCACGTTGGGATACGTGCGAAATTGCTCGTGCTGGGTGGCGTCGGGAATGATCATCACGCCGTCCTGGGCAATGGCGACCGAACAGAACGACTCGCTACGCGGCCCCTCTGACATTGCAAGGCCATGGTTGGCCTTGAACCACTGCCGGTCCTCATCAACGAAAGTAATCTGGGCCATGGGCATGTCGAAGACGCGGACGGCCAGCTCCACCAGATGGTCGAACTGCGGCTCCGGGGGCGTGTCGAGGACGGCAAAGCGGTGGAGGGCAGCCAGCCGTAACTGTTCATCAGTGGAAAGGGCGACCTCCGTGGAGCCGGTGGGATCTGTACCACGGGTGGGAATCATAAGGCACCCTATTGGATGTTACTTTATACTTTCCTTACATTAAAATGGACTCATCCAGACCCGACTTGAGCATGCAGTTAGTCTCTGCTATTACCGATGTTGCAAGAACCAACCTTGTGAAAGGTCGGTTCAGTGCGGCGCGGTGTTCCTCGAATCGGGTCGCTGGGCGGTATCCCAGGCCGGAATGGCGGTGAGCTGCCGAAGGCATCTGGCGACATGCTCGCTGCTGGCGCGCGAATTCCCAGTGGCACCGAGTTCGCGCGTGAGGTTGGCCAGATACTGCGCGTCATCCGCGCACTCCTCCTGCGCCCAGAGCTGCGCCCTAACCGGGCCCTCCTCTCAACAGTACGCAGACCTTGCCCGAGAACCGGCGGGGCTTCACGGTGCGCTCTGCTCAAGCATCTGAACGAAGATCTGCACCACTGCCGGATCGAAGTGAGTGCCCGCACTGCTCTGGATGTGTTCAATGGCCCGCGCTCTACTCCAGGCCTGGCGGTACGGTCGGTCACTGGTCAGCGCGTCGTAGACATCCACCACCGCAAACGCCCTGGCCGCTCTGGGGATGGCCTCCCCTTTCAAGCCCAGCGGGTAGCCGCTGCCGTCCCACTTCTCGTGGTGGTACTCCGGGATGTCCAGTGCCGGGCGCAGGAACTTGATCGGCGAGAGCAGATCCACCGCATAACGCGGGTGCTGTTTCATCTCCACCCACTCCTCGTCGGTGAGCTTGCCAGGCTTGAGTAACACCGCGTCCCGGATGCCCATCTTGCCGATGTCGTGCAGCAGCGCCCCCCGGCGAACATGAACCAACTGCTCGGGTGAAGCGTCCAGACGCTGACACAGCGCCACCGTCATCTCGGTGACGCGCCTGGAGTGGCCCTCGGTTTCTCGGTCGCGCAGGTCCAGCGCCCGCGCCCAGCCTTCGATGGTCTCGTCGTAGGCCAGACGCAACTCCAGATTGCTGCGTTCCAGCTCTTCAAACAGCCGCGCGTTGTCCACGGCGATGGCCGCCTGACCCACCAGGGTCTCGAGCATCTCCAGCCATGGGGGAGAGATGGGCAACGCTTGGCGGTTCAGTACCTCGATGACGCCCAACACCTGATTCTTGGCGATCTGCGGCGCAGCGTAGTATGCCGTGAGGCCTTCTTGCTCAATCACTTCGCGCCAGTCGGGTAACACCAGGACGCTGTCGAGGTCCGGCACGCTGAGCGGTTGTCGGCTCAGCGCCACCTGACCGGCCAGTCCCACACCGAGCTTCACGGCTGTGCCCTGCAGGATGCTGGCGCTGAATCCCCGAGTGGCGGCGTAGTCAAGATTTAAGGTCTCAAAGTTGAACAGGAGCGCGGTGGCCGCGTCCACACCGAGTTGCTGACAGATGTTGTCGAGAATCAAGCCCAGGGTGATACTCGGATCGGCACTCGACGCAATCGACTGGTCGATCGTGCGCAGGCTAGTGACGTAGTCGACCTGCCGCATCAGGTCTTGGTTGAGCGCCTGAATCTCGCGCTCCGCCGCCTGACGTGCGGTGATGTCCTGCGCGACCTTGGAGATGCCGATGACCCGGCCAGCCACATCAAGGATCGGCGACACCGTAACGAACACCGGGATGCGGTGACCATCTTTGGCGATCCGGACCGACTCGAAGGGTTCGACGCGATGACCCTGCCCGGCCCGTCTCAGCATCTCGAGTTGCTCAGCGTGAAGCTCCGGCGGGACGACCAGGGTCATCGGCTGGCCGAAGGCTTCAGCCGCCGTGTAGCCGTAGAGCTCTTCGGCCCCCGCGTTCCAGGAGCGGATGGTGCTGTCCAGCGTCACACCCAGGATGGCGTCGTGGCTGGCGTTGACGATGGCCGCCAGGAACGCCTGATCTTCCTCAGCGGCCCGGCGCTCGGTGACGTCGCGCGCCACGCAGTACGTCAACGGCTCGTCGGGCAGGCTCACAGCTGCCCATTCCAGCCAAACCACACGTCCATCCTTGTGGAGGTAGCGGTTCTGAAAGCTGGTCGTCGGCTGCCCTGCGGTGATCTGGTCGTCCTCCTGCACCGTGATGGCCCGGTCATCTGGATGGACGAAGTCGAGGTAACTGCGTCCGATCAACTCCTCAGGTGTGTAGCCGAGGATCTGCTGGCAGGCCGCGCTCATGGTGACAAAGCGACCCTCGGCGTCAATCGAGTTGATCAGGTCGAGGGACAGGTCGAGCGTCCGTTGCAGCTGGGTCGCGATCTGGCGGTGGCGCTCCTCGCTGTCTGCCAGAACCTGCTTCGATTGCTTTTCCAGGGTGATGTCGCGCATCAGCATCACCGTGCAGGCTTCCCCACCGATCATCACCGGCACGATGGACACGAGCGTATCGGACACCGCGCCGGACTTCCCGCGGAACTGCACTTCACGGTTGACGACCTTCCCCTCTGCCTGAAGCGTTCGCCCGACATCGTCGCGTTCCAGCGGGTTGACCCAGACGTCAAGATGAGACGGCGTGCGCCCGATCATCTCCTCGCGGCTAAAGCCGCTCCGACGCAAAAACTCGGCGTTGGCGTCGATGCATTGGCCAGTACTGACCTGGAAGACGACAATGGCGACTGGAGAAGCGTCAAAGACCTTGGCGAAGCGCTCCTCGCTGGCTTGGAGCTGATCCCTGACCCGCTTTTCCTCGGTGACGTCTCGGATCAGCGTCGTTGCACAGGCTTCCCCCGCGATCATTACTGGAACCACCGATATGACGGTGTCGGCCACCGCGCCAGACTTCAAGCGGAACTGCACCTCACGGTTGAGAACCTTGCCCTCCTCCATAAGGCTGCGTCCCACAGCTTCAAGGTCGAGGGGACTGACCCAGAAGCCCAGATCAAGCGCGGTGCGTCCGATTACTTCCTCGCGGGTGTAGCCACCCTGACGCAGAAATTCGGCGTTGACATCAAGGTACTGGCCGGTGCTGAGATTCGAGACCGTCATGACGATTGGGGAGGCCTCAAAGACCTTGGCGTAGCGCTCCTCGCTGACCCGGAGCTGATCTCTGGCCCACTTTTCCTGGGTAACGTCGCGCACGAAACCGATCACGCAGGCTTCACCGGCCACCTCCATCGGAGTAATCGACAGCACCCCGTAGACCTCCTCTCCGGTCTTGCTGAGGAAGAGAATCTCCCGGTTGACAGCCGTGAGAACGCCGTCGACCATACTCCAGGCGACCTCACGGTTCGCCGAGTTGTCCCACAAACCGAGGTCTTGAGAAGAACGGCCCAGGAACTCCGCGCGGGTGTAGCCGCTCTGACGCGAGAACTCAGCATTGACCTCGATGAAGTGATTGTCGCTTTGGCGGGTGATGAAAATGGCGATTGGACTCGTCTCGAAGACCTTGGAGAAACGCTCCTCGCTGATCTGATGCTCCCGCTGCGCTTCCCGGCTCTCGGTCACATCCCGCACGAACATCGAGACGCCGTCCTCGCCCGGATAAATGGTGATGTCCGTCTGCTTGCCCATGGCCGAGTAATCCAAGACCTGTTGGACGCTCTGGGTTTTCTGGGCCTGCTGGAGGGCCAGGCCAAGCGGCGAATGGGTGGACAGCGGCGACAAATCGAACAGGTTCTGGCCGAGGGTCTCACTGGGTTGACGGGCGGTCATGTTCGACATCGCCTCGTTGACGTACGTGACGTTCCAGTTCTGGTCAAACGACACGAAGCCGTCGGTGATGCGCTCCAGGGTGGACGTGAGTTGCTGCTTGGTGCGCTCTTCTTGCTGCCTAGCCTGCTCACGCGCGGTGACGTCGTTTTGGAAGCCCACGAAGTGGGTGACGGTGCCTGCCACGTCACGGATGGGACTGATGGTCAACTCGTTGTAGAACAACGTTCCGTCTTTGCGGTAGTTGCGCAGCACTGTGGTGACGTCCTGCCCCTGTGCCAGGGCGAGACTGATCTCACGCCGGGCGTCCTGATCGCGATCCTGGCCTTGCAAGAAGCGGCAGTTGCGCCCGATGATCTCGGCAGCCGGGTAGCCGCTGAGCCGCTCGAAGGCGGGATTGACGAAAATGATCGGTAGATCGGGATGCCGTGCATCGCTGATGACGACGCCGATAACGCTCACCGCGAAAGCTTGGCGCAGGAGCTGGGAGTCAGGTACGCCGAACTGGTCGATGGCTGGTTCCTCCATTATCAGCGTGACTTGAGGCAAATTCTACAAGCGAGATGAGTCATATGAATGTCATCGGTCTGGTTGTTTTTCCTCGACCGGGCTCATGATAGACGGCGTGCGAGGTTGTTCTGAAGATCAAGTCACTCTCACCACGAACATGGACTGGGCCTGCCCCGTTTTCGCGTAGTTGAAGTTAAGCGGCTGTAGCTTGGCGTTCGAAGTCGGCGGGTGTCAAGTAGCCGAGTGTGGAGTGACGGCGCTGGCGGTTGTAGAACACTTCAATGAACTCGAAGATGGCGTGTCTGGCATCGGCGCGGGTTTCGAAGATCGTATCCTCGATCAGCTCCCTGAAAAGGGAGCTGAAAAAGCTCTCCACAACAGCATTGTCCCAACATTCTCCTTTTCGGTTCATGCTGCACCGCGCCTGAGTCTGGATCAGGGCGGCTTGAAAAACGTGGCTGATATATTGGCTGCCTTGGTCGCTGTGGTGGAAGCCGGGCGGTGGATCACGACGCTGAACGGCCATCTGTAAGGCAGCTAGGGCAGGGTGGCGGGCATCTGGGCGTCCATGGCGTAACCAACGACTGCTCGTGAACACAGGTCGAGTGTGACCGCGAGATACAGCCAGCCTTCCTTCGTGGGAATGTAGGTCAAATCAGCGGCCCAGACCTGATTGAGCTGCTCAACGTTGAACTGACGATCCAGCAGGTTGGGAGCAACCGGGTCATGGTGATTGCTGTCGGTGGTACGGACCAAACGACGCTTGCCTTTCGCGCGGAGACCGTCTACCCGCATCAGTCGGGCAACGCGCTTTCTGGATACTGCGACTCCGTTGGCGTGCAGTTCTGCGTGAATGCGTGGGGCTCCGTAGCGCTCTTTGCGATGGTGATGAATCTCGCGGATGCGCTGCTGGTGATTGGAGATGGGCCTTCTTCGCCAACTGTGATACCCGCTCACGGAAACCTCCAACACCCGGCAGCGGGCAGGCGTGCTCAAGCGCGTCCGTTCTGCCCAAGAACATGATGTCCAAACGGAACTGGGTGCGGTGCTCGTGGATAAACATGAATCTCAGCGTGTAGTTTCTTTGGCAAAGAAGCGGGCAAGCCCCATACGGGAGGAGTGGCGTCCATCTGGGCGTCCGTTCACGACGAGGGTGCTGTTCTGCCCAAGACAGACCGTGGCTTTTTTTAGTATTTCCCGCTCCTGGCGCAGAATTTCGACTTCCTTGCGAAGCCGACGCAGCTCCTGTTGATCCGCACTCAAGACCTGTTGACCCTGACCAGGGAACGCCGCCTGGCCGTCCTTCTGCTCCGCCGTTGTCCACTTGCGAAGCAGAGAGACATGGATCCCCAGATCTCGGGCGGTGCCGGAAATAGTGCGACTCGTGCGGGCGAGCTGCACAGCATCGCGTTTGAATTCGGTGGTATGGACTTTTCGGGTCGTCATGATGGTGCCTCCTATTGTCGAGGCTTATCTCCATCTACGCAAAACTGGGTCACCCTCAGGGCATCATTCCCCCTGTATACAGACTTTTGTCCGGATCTCAATCCGAGTACGTTGACTTTCCCGCTTGAACATGATTCAATTCATTTGAACGTTCAAATGAGCCAAGTAAGGAGGTGTCCATGACACGTGCCACACTTCGGGATGTTGCCGCCCACGCGGGAGTCTCCTATCAGACGGTTTCCAATGTCCTCAACGACCATCCCTCGATCCGCCCCACAACCCGTCAGCGCGTGTTGGATGCCATCCGTACCCTGGACTACTACCCCAACCAAGCAGCCAAGGCACTGCGTGAGTCACGTGTAACCACGCTTTGCTGCGCTTTCTACGGCCACTCGGCCAGTGACATCAGTGATCCGTACCGCAACCTCATCCAGTCGGCATTCGTGGCACAGAGCAATCAAAGCGGTTACGACATGACCACGGCCTTTCTCAGTCATGGGCAGCCCCAGAGTTTTCAGACGCTCAAGAGCAATTTTTTGCAGCAGCGCTTCGCGGGTGCGCTGGTGGTGGGATCCAACCTCACGTCCCAGGAGGTGCAGATGTTTCGGGACTGGAAGATGCCGACAGTATTCTTCGATCATACGGTTCCGGCCCTCGATATGCCCAGCGTGACCGCCGATTACGCGCAGGGGATGGTGCAATTGGTCACCCACCTGGCCCAGCAGGGCCGCCGCCGCCTGGCCCTAATTATCCCCAAGGACGATCAGGGCAGCACCGCCGCCGCGCGCCGCGAGAGCTTCACGCAGGCCGCTGAGCAGCATGGCCTGGCTCATCAGGTGGTGCAGGGCGACTGGTCATACGATTCGGGCAAGGCTGCCTTTGAAGCCCTACATGCCGGTTCTTTCGCGCCGGACGCGGTGCTGGCGGGCAATGACCGGATGGCGGCTGGAGCACTCAGGGCGGCCCACCGCTTGAACGTCGATGTTCCTGGCGACGTTACGATCAGCGGCTTTGACGATTTCGAGTTCGCACTGTTCACCGCACCGACCCTCACAACCGTCCACGTGCCGTACGGCGAGATGGCCAGAAAAGCGGTGGAGCTGCTCCTGACGGAAATCAGCCCCGGTTCTAGCCAGGCGGTGCAGTTGAGTTTGCCCACTCAGTTGATCATCCGTGAATCGGCCTGAGCATTTTTTGCATCGTTTTTTGAACGTTCAAAAGGAGTTGCCATGACGACCCAGACCACCACCCAGCTGCTTGTGGCCACCGCCCGGCCCAAAAAGCCCCAGCGCCAGGCCTGGATCGGCTACCTCTTTATCCTGCCCGCCATCATCGGCTTCGTGGTGTTCTACCTGTATCCGGCGCTGCGCGGTCTCCAGATCAGCTTCACCGACTGGAACCTGCTGAGCGATCCCAAGAACGTGGGCCTGGCCAATTATGACGAGGCCCTCCACGATCCCAAGTTCTGGTCGGCGCTGTGGATCACCGTCAAGTACGTCCTGTGGAACATCCCGCTCCAGACGCTGCTCTCCATTTTGCTGGCTGTGGCGATGGACCGGCTGGTCAAGAGCATGTTCATCAAGGGCCTGATCATCTTGCCGTACCTGCTCTCCAGCGTGCTGGTGGCCATGATCTTTTTATGGATGCTCGATCCGCTGCTGGGCATCATCAACCAATGGCTCGACGCCACGCCCATCGGCAAGCAGGCGTTCTTTACTTCCACTGATCAGGCCATTCCCACCATCGCGCTGATCAATGTCTGGAAGTACATGGGCTTCAACGCGCTGCTGTTTTACGCCGGACTCCAGGCCATTCCGCGCACCGTTTACGAGGCGGCGTCCATCGACGGAGCCACGGAATGGACGGTGTTCTGGAAAATCACGCTGCCGCTCTTGAGACCCGTGTCGGTGTTCGTGCTGGTGACTTCGCTGATCGGCTCGTTTCAGATCTTCGACACGGTGGCCGTGACCACCCAGGGCGGCCCGGTGGACTCCACCAAGGTGCTGGTCTACTACATCTACCAGAACGCCTTCTCCTTCTTCCGAATGGGCTACGCCACCGCCATGAGCATGCTGCTCTTCGGCCTGCTGGTCGTCTTCACCTTGCTGCAACTGAAGTTTTTGCGGGCCAACGAATCCGATCTGGACTGATGAACGTCCCGCCTTCCCCGACTTCAGTTGCACAGGAGACGTTATGACTACTTTGCCCAGTACCGACCCTATCCCGGCCTCCCGCAAACCCTTTCCCTTTGGCCGTGCCCTCGCCTGGGCCGGACTGCTCCTGATCGTCCTCATCTCTGTGTTTCCAATCTTCATCGTCCTCAAAACGGCGCTGACCAGCAACAAACAGCTTTACGCCGAGGCCGCCTCGCTGTGGCCTTCAAAGCCGACGCTCATCAACTTCGAGCGGGTGCTGGGCATGGTTTCGCCCGAACAAGCGCAGGCGGCGGGCGGGTCGGGTAGCTCGGTCAGCTTTCTGACCTCCACCAAGAACAGCGTGATCTTCACGGCCCTGATCGTGGTGTTCCAGACCCTCTTTTCGTCAATGGCCGCCTACGCCTTTGCGCGGCTCAAGTTTCCGGGGCGCGACACCATTTTCACCGCCTTCCTGATCGCGCTGATGATTCCCGGCATCGTGCTCTCCATCCCCAACTTCATCACCATCAAGAATCTGGGCTGGCTCAACTCGATGCCCGGCATGGTGGCCCCCTTCTTCCTGATGTCTCCGTTCGCGGTGTTCTTCCTGCGCCAGTTCTTTCTGTCGCTGCCCAAGGAAACCGAGGAAGCCGCCTTCCTGGACGGCGCGAGTCCATTCACCATCTTCTGGCGCATCACCCTGCCGATGAGCCAGGGACCGATCATCACCCTCGCCATTCTGACCACCATCGGCATGTGGAACGAGTTTCTCTGGCCCTTCCTGATCGCCAAAGACGAGGCGTCCTACACCCTGCCCGTCGCCCTGCAAGTCTTCAAGACCCAGACGCCCCAGGGCACGCCGGACTGGACGGGCCTGATGGCCGGGACCTTTATCGCTATCATCCCGGTTTTTCTGCTGCTGATCGCGCTGGGCCGCCGTGTGGTGGAGTCGCTGGCCTTCAGCGGCACCAAATGAGGTCTGCGCCTCTGTCGTCCCCCCTGCTCCCCTGCCTTCCTTGCTCCGCCCTGCGGCCCTCCGCTTCTCACCCAAGGAGAACCACCATGAAAAAAATGCTCTCATTGACCGCTGCCCTCTCCCTCCTCGCTGGCCCGCTCGCCAGTGGCGCTCAGGCGGCCACCACCCTCCAGTACTGGCTGTGGGACAGCAACCAGCAGCCTGTCTACCAGCAGTGCGCCACCGCCTTTACCAAGGCCAACCCCGACATCAGCGTCAAGATCACCCAGAAAGGCTGGGGCGATTACTGGACGGCCATTACCACCGGCTTCGTCTCGGGCACCGCGCCGGACGTGTTCACCGATCACCTGGCCTACTTTCCCGACTTCGCCACCAACAACCAGCTCGTCGACCTGGCTCCCCTGATCGCCAAGGACAACATCACCACCAAGTACTACCCCGGCCTCAAGGAGCTGTGGGCCAAAGGCGGCAAGCAGTACGGTCTGCCCAAGGACTGGGACACCGTGGGCATTTTTTATAACGCCGACCTGCTGGCCAAAGCGGGCCTGAAACCCGCCGACCTCGCCAACCTGACCTGGAACCCCACGGACGGCGGCACCTGGCAGTCCACCATCGCCAAGCTGACCAAGGACAAGAGCGGCGTTGCTGGCACGTCAGCCAAGTTTGACAAGAAAAACGTGGCGCAGTACGGCTACGAAACCGGCTACGGCGCGGGCTTCAACGGCCAGACCGAGTGGTCCTTCTACGCCGCCACCACCGGCTGGAAGTACAACAACGGGCTGTTCGGCAACAAGTTCTACTACGACGACTCGCGCCTCGCGTCCACGATTCAGTGGCTGGCCGATCTCAACCTCAAGCACGGCCTGATTCCCAGCTTTCAGGACGTGACCGCCAGCGGCGGCGACTCGCTTTTCCGGGCAGGTAAGGTCGCCATGGTCACCACCGGCTCGTGGCTGATCAACGACTACACCTCTACTCTTCCCTTCAAGGTCGGCATCGCGCCGCTGCCCAAGGGCGTCAACGGCAAGCGCATGAGCATGTTCAACGGCCTGGCCGACAGCATCTGGGTCGGCAGCAAGAACCAGGACGCCGCCTGGAAGTGGGTCAAGTACATGGCCTCCCCGGCTTGCCAGAACGTCGTCGGCAAGACCGGCGCGGTCTTCCCAGCCATTCCCGCCGCCGCCGCCATGTCCATCGCCTCACACAAGGCCAAAGGCGTGGACGCCACGCCCTTCATCAATCAGGCCAAAGCGCCGGGCGGCACCTTCTTCTTCCCGATTTCCGACAACACTGCCAAGATCAACGACATCCTGACCAGCGCCATGCAGAGTGTCTTCCTCGGCAAGACCAAAGCCGCCGACTCGCTCAAGGACGCCAACGCCAAGGTCAACGCGCTGTTCAAATAAGCCCTCAACGAAGGCTGAACAATTTCATTTCGTTCAGCCTTCTTTTCAGTCTAAAATATTGAACGTTCAAATTCACTTCTCGAGGGGAATACCATGACCAATCCCAAAATCGCGTTTATCGGTGCAGGCAGCACCGTCTTTGCCAAGAATCTGCTCGGCGACATCCTCAGCTTTCCCGAACTCGGCGGGGCCGATATTCGCCTCTTCGATATCAACCAGGAGCGCCTCGACGTGACCGAGCAGGTGGCTGGACGGGTCGCTAGGACGGTGGGCGCAAACCCCCGCGTCACCGCCACCACCGACCGTGAACGTGCCCTGGACGGAGCCGATTTCGTCATCAACATGATTCAGGTGGGCGGCTACAAGCCCGCCACTGTCACCGACTTCGAGATTCCCAAGCAGTACGGCCTGCGCCAGACCATCGCCGACACGCTCGGCATCGGCGGCATCATGCGGGCCTTGAGAACCGTGCCGGTGCTGCTCGACATGAGCCGCGACATGGAGCGGCTGTGCCCCGACACCCTGCACCTCAACTATGTCAACCCCATGGCCATGAACATCTGGGGCCTGGCCCGCCAGACGAAGATCAAAACCGTCGGACTGTGCCACAGCGTCCAGCACACTGCTGAGGAACTCGCCCACGACCTGGGTATCCCGGTCGAGGAGATCGATTACCTGGCCGCTGGCATCAATCACATGGCCTTTTATCTCAAGTTTGAGCACCAGGGCCAGAGCCTGTATCCCCGACTGATGGAACTGGCCAACTCAGGCCAGATACCGGAAGGCAACCGGGTGCGCTACGAGATGCTGCGGCGGCTGGGCTACTTCGTGACCGAGAGCAGCGAGCACTTTGCCGAGTACGTGCCGTACTTCATCAAGGCGGGCCGTGAGGACCTGATTGAGCGCTTCAATGTGCCGCTCGACGAGTACCCCCGGCGCTGCGAGTCGAACCTCGACGGCTGGGCCGAACTCAAAACGACGCTTGAAGACCCCGAGGCACCGCTGGAGGTCAAGCGCAGCGTGGAGTACGGCTCACTGATCGTTCACAGCATGGTGACCGGGCAGCCCCGGGTGGTCTACGGCAACGTGATGAACAGCCCCAATGCATTGCAGGGCGGCGGTGCGGGCAAACTGATCAGCAACCTGCCCGACGAATGCTGCGTGGAGTTGCCGTGCCTGGTCGACCGTCAGGGTGTGCAGCCGACCCGCATCGGAACCTTGCCGCCGCAACTCGCCGCACTGATGCAGACCAACATCAACGTGCAGGCGCTGACGGTGGAAGCGCTGGTGACCGGCAACCGCGAGCACATTTACCACGCGGCGATGCTCGACCCACACACCGCCGCCGAGCTGGATTTGGATCAGATCTGGGCACTGACCGATGAGTTGCTCAAGCAGCACGGCGATTTCGTGCCCAGCCAGTTGCAGGCGGCGGACTGAGGGAGAGGTCGGGTGTAGAGGCTGGGAATTTTTCCGGTTGTGTTGCCTTAACTTGCCCCGCGGCAGATGGAGGGCAGGGGTGGCCTGAGGTTCAGGCCACCCCTGCCGCGACGGTTAACCACGTCTGGAACGCTCGTTGCTGATTGCTTCTTGGGCAGAACGGACGCCCTTGAGGACGCCTGCCCGCTTCTTCTCACTGCGGCACAAACGCTGGTACGGGAATGACGGTGGAGATTGGTGATCCGGGCATGCAAAATCAGGAATTCTTGAGCGCGTTTCTGTCGTCTGAAGCCCTGATGACTTCGCTCTTGTCGTCGTGTGGACCGGTGTTCTTGCTCAATAATATTGTTGCACCGGGCTGTGGAGATGACGTGCTGATGGTCGACGTCAGTCAGGCCCGGAAGCTCCCGGATGGCCGCCCCGTAACTCTGGAGCTGATCAGTATGAATGACCTCTGGAACGTCGTATTCACCGAGCAGACGAATCAAAAATGTCTTTGCGGCCTCGGTATCGCGGTGACGCTGGAGGAGGATGTCGAGCACGAAACCGTACTCGTCTACTGCTTTCCAGAGTCAGTGTCGGACGCCGTCGACCGTCGTGCAAACCTCGTCTATATACCATCGGGAACCCCGGCGGGGTTCCCGATGGCGAAGATGTTCAGCGAAGAGGGGACCAAACTTAATGCACCACTCGCGGAGGGTCTCATGACTGACCTGGATGCCGCGCTGGTGCAGCAATTCCTGGACGTCCCGGTAACTCAAAGGAAAGCGATGGTAAAGCCACACGGCGTGCTGGATGATAGACATCGGGAAGCGGTGGCGGTAGGGCGTTCCATCGGTCACGCTGATCAGCCTACCCAAATCCGATTAAGGCAACACAACCGTTTTGACGAATACGGCGGGATCAAAGGGCTTGGAAAGAAAGGCGTCTCCCCTGGACTGGCGGTGCTCGACGGTGTGCTGCTGGACCATGCTGCTCATGACGAGAACGTTCGTGGCTGACCGGTTGACATGGTTGAGAAGGTCCAAGCCGTGCCCACCTGGGAGGTTGAGGTCAAGAACGATCACGCCCGGAGTAAAGCGGCTCAGGGCGGACTCGGCTTCGGGAAGATCGGCGCACTCGAGGACCTCAAGACCGACTCGGTTGAGCAAGAAGCGTTGGAGGGTGCGGGCGGCGGTGAGATCTTCGACCAGCATCACGGTTCCAGGCAGAGGTTGAGGGGAGGACGTGATGTACATACTGTAGTGTCCTCTGGAGGCTCTATCAGAACACTGACCGTTCTGCTGACAGCCTGATAACAAGCTAACTGTGACGTGCCCGGCAGCTCGTAGACCAGTGTGAGGAGGGCGCACGCCGTATCTTGACTGGGTGAAAGGGCTGTAGGCGATCACCACAACGTCCACTTTTTTACCTTGCTCCCGTCGACTTCGCCAGGCTCCAGCCGCCTCCCCTCCAGACGGCAAACGCGGGGCCAGCCCCACCAGCAGATGACTTCCCTGTTCCTTCCTCTTCCCTGGAGTCTCTGCGATGCCCGAAAAGCACATCCACCCAGAAACGCCCTCCGTCAGTCTGGAGCACCTGCCAGGCGACACCGCCATTCACCCAGCGCCCCCCCTGGCGGTGGTCGGCATCGGGGGATCAGCGGGCGCACTCGACGGTTACGAGCGCTTTTTTCTGGGGCTGCCACCCGTCACGGGCCTGGCCTTTGTGGTGGTGCCGCATCTCGATCCTGGGCACCGAGGACTGATGCCGGACATTCTGAGGCGCTGCACCAGCCTGCCCGTGCTTCAGATCGAGGACGGCATGGTCCTCCAGGGCGACCAGGTCTACATCATTCCACCTGGGTTCAGTCTGTCCATCCTGAACGGCGTCTTGCAACTCGGCGACCTGGCGGACGTCAAGGGCAGTGTGATCGACACTTTTTTTGCCGCGCTGGCCGCCGATCAGCGCGAACACACGGTGGGTATCGTGCTCTCAGGTATGGGCACCGACGGAACGCGGGGCATCCAGGCCATCAAACGCTGGGGCGGACAGGTTCTGGTGCAGGACCCGAGCACGGCTGAATACGCTTCGATGCCCAGCAGCGCCGTCGCCACCCACCTCGCGGACGCCGTGTTGCCGCCCGACGACCTCGCGGCGCGACTGCTGAGTCTGACCCAGCAAACCTTGAGTCTGAACGCTGGGGCTCTGTTGAATGACAGTGACCCGGCAAGTGCGCCGCTCCAGACGATCCTGCGGTTGGTGCAGCAGCGCACGGGCCACGATTTCAGCCGCTACAAGCGCCCGACCCTCATTCGCCGGATCGAGCGCCGCATGCTGGGCTGGCGCATACAGGACGTGTCTCAGTACCTCAAGTTGCTGGAGGAGATGCCCAACGAGACCGAAGCGCTGTTCCAGGACTTCACCATCAACGTCACCAGCTTCTTCCGGGACACCGAGGCCTACGCGGAGCTGAAGGAGCATCTGCGCACCTACCTCCAGGCGAATAAAGAGCCGCAAGGTACCCTGCGGGTCTGGGTCACCGCCTGCTCGACGGGCGAGGAAGCCTACTCGGTCGCCATCGTGCTGCACGAATTGACCGAGGAGATCAGCGAGGATCAGCAGATCCGGGTGCAGATCTTCGCCACCGACATCGACCGGGCGGCCATCGACCAGGCACGCCGTGGCCTGTATTCCAGGGAGATCGCTTACGTCATCTCGCCGGAGCGCCTCCGCCGCTACTTCTCGGTCAAAGGCGACCAGTATCAGGTGCGGGCAGATATCCGTGAGAGCGTTGTTTTCGCCACCCACAACACCTTCGGCGATCCGCCCTTCACGCGCCTGGATCTGCTGTGCTGCCGCAACATGCTGATCTACATAGGTCCTGCCTTGCAGACCCAGATCCTGGCGCTGTTTCGCTACGCGCTGCGGCCCCAGGGGCTGCTGTTCCTGGGAACCAGCGAGTCGATTGGTGCCCAGCAAGATCACTTCGGCACCCTCAGCCAGCACTGGAAGATTTACCAGCGCGGGGAGGGTAAGGCGGCGTTGCCGCCAGTGAGTCACACGGCAGTCTCCACTCAGCTCAATCAGGAGGGCGTGGGCCAGGCCGGGCAGCAGTCCAGACAGGACAGGAGTCACCGCCCGGACACAGCTCAGAAGGCCCAGAAGGTGCTGCTGGCCGAGTACGCACCGCCCGCCGTGGTGACCGATAACCAGGGCGAGGTGCATTACGTTCATGGACGCACGGGCCGCTATCTGGAGCTGTCGCCGGGCCGGGGGATGAACAACGTGTTCGAAATGGCGCAGGGGGAGCTGCGCTACGAACTCCCGGCGGCGGTGCGTCAAGCCCTGACCGAACGCCGAAAAGTGGTTCGCAGTCAGTTGCATGTGGAGGTCGAAGGCTTTACCCAGACGCTTGATCTGATCGTGACTCCGCTGACCGGGCCGTCCTCGGGGCTGGTCATGATCGTTTTTCAGGAACGTCTGGACACTCAAGGCAGTGTCAGCCAGGGTGCCAGCCCGTCCCGTCCCGAAAAGACCGATCAGGTGGTGGCGCTAGAGTCGGAACTGCACCACAGCCGGGAGACCCTGCAAGCCACCGTCGAAGAGATGGCGGTCAGCCTGGAGGAGGTCAGGAGCACCAACGAGGAACTTCAGAGCACCAACGAGGAACTCCAGAGCGGCAACGAGGAACTGATGACCTCGAAGGAGGAACTCCAGTCGCTCAACGAGGAGTTGACCGCCATCAATGCCGAGCACCAGCTGGTGATCCGTGATCTGGCGCTGGCCAACGACGACACCAAGAATCTGCTGGAGGGGGCAGGCACCGCCACCGTCTTCCTGGACAACGACTTGAAGATCAGGCGCTTTACGCCGTTCATCAGCGCCATCATTCCTTTGACGCTGTCGGATGTGGGTCGGCCCATCACCGACTTTCACTTCAACCTGCGCTACGACCACCTGATCCGGGACGTGAAGCGGGTGCTGAAGACGCTGGAACCCTTCGAGATGCAGGTTCAGACCTCTGGGGCCGCCAGAGACGGTGGCGGCCAGACAGATGGGGCAGGTGGGGCAGACGGGGGCCGGTGGTATCTGATGCGCCTCAGTCTCTACCGGACGACTGACAATTACATCGGCGGCGTGGTCGTGGCCTTCACCAACATCGACCTGATCAGGTTCCAGGGGACGACGCCGGACGTGTGACAGGGACGGCCTGGGTGGCTGGAGCCTGATCCGGGCCGCTGACCAGGTGGCGTGAGGAGCCATGCCGCGTGGGGCGAACTTTCAAGGGCGACCCACAGCACCGCCTTCACCGCTCCTTGCTCACGTCGTGGTCGAGCTGCTCGGCACTCAAGCTCCTGTTATCCACGATGTCCTGGAAGATCAGTCGCGTGCGGGCCTCCATCTCTGCGGCTTTGCGGCTGTATTCCTGGGCCAGCCAGGTATTCCCAGCCGCCGCGAAGTTCTGGCTGGTGTTCTCCAGCAGCATACTGGCTTCCTCCAGCGCCCGCATGGTGCGCCACAGTTTATTCTCGATGGCCTCGGTGACGCTCACCAGCAAGCTGTCCCCGGTGTAGGCGTGGCCGGTGTGGCAGCGGTAACGGGTGAATCCCCCTTCCTTGATCTCCACCAGAATGCCTCCGCATTCCGGACAGGTCTGCGGCGTGACCTTCCCGAAGGCCATCACCCCTTTGCGGAAGGCGTGGGCACTGCTGGCAATGCTGACCTCGACCTCCACCCGCTGGCGGTCTTCGTCACTGGCCATGGTCTCCCCGGGCTCCTTCATCGGCGCAGCGACAAGTTGAATCAGTAACGCCGCGAGGTCGTTCGCACACACCGTGTGGTCCACCTTGACCTGACTGACGGCGCTCTTCGGCATCGAGTCGTACTCGGCGTCCTGGGGATCTTGCACCACAGCCACGCCGCCGAAGTGCTTGATGGTCCACAGCCCCGAGGTGCCGTCGTCGAGCAGTCCAGAGAGCACCACGCCGATCACGTTGGGACCCTCGCTGTACGCCGCCGAGCGGAACAGCGTATCGACGGCGGGACGAACACGGTTCTCCTTGGGACCCTTGGTCACGTTGAACTGGCCATTCTCGATGAGCAGGTGGTGATCCGGGGACGCGCAGTAAATCCGCCCCGGCAGAATTGGGTCGCCATTAGCAGGCTGTGACGCTGGCAGCGGCCCAGCCCGGCCCAGAATCTCTGCGAGGTAGCTGGGGGCGTAAGCTGGGATGTGCATGACGATGCAGATGGCCGCCGGGAAGTCGGCGGGCAACCCGGCAGCCAGGGCGGTCAGTGGCGGCAGGCCGCCCGCAGAGGCACCGATGACCACCAGTCGAAAAGGAAGCATGGCTACAGAATGCACTGAGCGGAGGTCAGTTCCATACCGTCTTCCTGAAGCCGTACCCAGGACAGCGAAAGACTTCAGGCTGGCTGCGGAGAAAAGTTCCCCCTCTGTGTCCAGCGCTGGGCCTTCGGCGGTCACCACTTCATCACAGTTCACATCCTTCATCTGACCTAAAGTTCAGTCACCTTCAGCCCAGCGTGGCTCATCTCGCTCCTCGTGTGAAGTAGGTTCAGCGGATCGTCCCATCCTCCAGAGGGTGCTGCCGTCTGAATGACCAGATCAGGAGCCTCCTTGCTTACATTTGATGACCTCCAGCAGCGCTTCAATCATCAGGAACAGGAACTGCATATTCACCAGGCCGAGCTGGAACAGCAAAACGAGGTGCTGCGGCAGATCAATCTGGAGCTGGAGCAGGCCCGCAACCGCTACGCCGACCTGTTTGAATTCGCGCCGGTGGGCTATGTGGTCTGTGACCAGGGCGGCCTGATCCAGCAGATCAACCAGACTGGGTGCCTGCAACTGGGTGCCGCGGGCGGCGACTTGGTGGGGCGGCAGTTCTCACTCTTCATCGGGGACGGCCAGCACGTCGCCTTCGCCGAACTGCTCCGCAGCGCACTTCAATCAGCTGAAGACGCCGAACATCACCGGATGGACGTCAGGATGCCTCGCCAGGGTGGTCACGCCTGGGACGCGCTGCTGGAATGTACCGGGCTGGCGGGGCCGTCGACTCGCCTGGTCCGGCTGGCCCTCACGGACATCACAGCGCTGAAAACGGCGCAGCGCGAGACCGAGCGGCGCACCCGGCAGACCGAGCAACTCAGTGAGGAATTGCAGACCTTCCTGCATTCCATGACGCACGACCTGAGCGCCCCCATGCGGCAGGTGAGCGGGTTCGCCGAGTTGCTGGGCCGGACCCTCCAGGCCCCCGATGAGCACAGCGCCCGTCTTCTAAAGGATCTGCTGCGAGCGGCCTCACGTATGAATGAGCTGATGACCTCGCTGACCCTCTTTTTCCGGACGGGCCAGCCGTTCAGCCGTCACCAGACCGTGGACCTCAACCGGCTGGTCGATCAGGTGTTTGCCGAACTGGGGCCTGAGCGGGCGGGTCGGCAGGTAAGACTCACCCACGACGCTCTGCCCACCCTTCAGGCCGATCCGCTGAGCTTGCAGATGATTTTTGGCAACCTGCTCTCGAACGCCGTCAAATTTACCCGTCCCTGCCCCGAGGCCCGGATTCATGTGGGTGTGCAGGAGCAGGAGGGGACATTTTTATTCAGCGTCCGCGACAACGGTGTGGGCTTTGATGCCCGGCAGTCTGGGCGGATGTTCGGCGTGTTTGAGCGGCTGCACAGCGAACGGGACTTCGAGGGTCAGGGCTTGGGACTGGCGCTGGCCCGGCGGATCGTGCAGCGCTTGCAGGGCCGGATCTGGGCGGAGAGTGTGGCGGGCGCGGGTTCAGTGTTCTGGGTGCAGCTGCCCCGCGAACTGGTGGCTGTGCCGGGTGGTTCAGAAGTCAGCTGGTGAGCGCGGCATTCGCCCGCAAATACGCCTCAATCTCTTCGGGAGGCAGCGCAGCCGAGAACAGCCAGCCCTGGGCGACCTTGATTCCGAGTTCCAGCAGGTTCTGCTGGTGCGCCTGCGTTTCGACGCCCTCGGCCACCACCGTCAGTCCCAGCGCCTCGCCGATCAGCACGGTGGCCCGGATCAGGCGAGCGTTCTCGCCAAGCGCCGCCACAAAGGAGCGGTCGATCTTGAGCATCCTCACCGGAAAGCGGTGCAGGGCGCTGAGTGACGAAAATCCCATCCCAAAGTCGTCGAGCACCAGTTCCACCTGGGCCAGACGCAGGGCGTTCAGGGTGGCCGGGTCGCTGGCCTCGTGGGAGGTCAGGACCCGTTCGGTGATCTCGATCAGCACCCGCCACGCGGCTGGGCAGGCGTGCTCCGTGAGCTGATCCGTGACCTGGCGAATCTGCTCCAACTGACGGGCTGAGACGTTGACGTTCATCCAGAGCGGCTGGACTCCAGTTCGGTCCAGGTGCCAGTGCGCGGCCTCACGCTGGGCCTCCATCAACACCCAGCGGTCGATCTGGCCGACCAACTCCAGCTCCTCGGCCAGCGGGATGAACACGCCGGGCAGCAGCAGGCCCCGCTGCGGATGCTGCCAGCGCACCAGGGCTTCGAGGCCCAGCACCTGACCGCTGGCCAGCGCCACGATCGGCTGGTAATGCACGACCAGTTCACGGCGCTCCAGGGCAAGTCGCAACTGGGCTTCGAGTTCCAGCCGTTCCCTGGCTTCCTCCCGCATGGAGGACACGAACACGGCTGACCTGGCTTTCCCGCCCCGTTTGGCTTGATACAGGGCCAGATCCACATCGCTGATGACCTCCTGGGCCGTGTGGTAGCCGTCCCTCACCAGCAGAATGCCAACGCTGACCGTCAAGCGCAGCTCCTGGCCCTCCAGCACGAACGGTTCCTGCACCGCCGCGTCCAGCCGGGCGATAACGCTGGAGACGCTGCTCGGGTCGGTGACGTTGTGCAGCAGGACAGCGAACTCGTCCCCTCCCAGCCGGGACAGGTGATCCTCGGGCCGGGTCATCCCGTGCAGACGCCTGGAAAGTTCAATGAGCACCTGATCCCCAACCGGGTGGCCCAGGCTGTCATTGATGACCTTGAAGTGGTCGATATCGAAGAACAGCACGGCAAAATCCCGACCATGCTGGTGCAGGCTGTCCAGTGCGCCTTCGAGTGCGTCCGCGAAGGCCGCCCGGTTGGGCAGGCCAGTCAGGAAATCGTGACTGGCCTGGTGGTGTAAGCGGGCATTGAGGTCGAGCAGTGTCTGGGTACCCTGGCTCACCCGCTCTTCGAGCGTGGCATTCAGGTGTTCCAGGTGGGCTTGAGCCTGCGAGAGGGGCGTGATGTCCATCAGCGCGATCAGGACGCCGGGCTGATCACGCACCGAGGTGGGCAGGGTCAGTCCCTGAAGCTGCACCTCAAGGCGTGCGCCGCCCCGCCGCTCGAGTGTGAACAGGTGTGTCCGCGAGGAGTGAACCTGCTTCAAAGCATCCAGAACGTCCCTGAACTCGGCCCGCTGCTCTGGAGCGATGAACAGACCAAAGGGCCGCGTGAGAAGCTGACCCCGCTGAAAGTCGAGCAGCTGACTGCCTGCCAGGTTGACGTCCAGAATGTCTCCAGCGGCGTTCAGAGTGAAGTAGGCGGAGGGCGCGTGTTTATACAGGGTGCGGTAGTGCTGGCGTTCAAATTCGAGGGCGGTGACGCTGTGCCCAAGCTCTTCGTTTTGCAACTCGATCTCGGCCTGCTGGACGCGCAATTCATGAATGAGCGCTGCGGCTTGCCAGCCTTCCCAGGTTTCGAGCGGCTTCAGGCTGAACAGGCGGCGCTCGGCCTCGCTCCGCAGCGCACGCGCTTCAGGAGAGGAATGCTCCGGCGTCACCGGACTCTCCATGAGCGGATCACTGAGGCACGAATGTTCAGCGGGTCGCCGGACGCGCAGATGGGGGGGACATGCTGCATAGTATCCCTGAATTCAATCAAGGGGCGTGTGAGCGCTCCCAAGGCGGTCCATGCACTCAGCAGATGCCTGCCGATGGTGGTCTAGATCAACACCTTCCGGAGTAGTGACGACCGAATCTGTGTGACATGTCCGAGGCTCAATCCGTCACGAAACTGTTTTTCCCCTGGTGTTTGGCAGCGTACATGCAGCGGTCCGCACGTTCCAGCAAGGCAGCTGCATGCTCGCCAGCGACGTGCTGGACGAAACCGAGACTGGCGTGGACGGTCACGGTCGCGGCGTCCAGCACGAATGGCCGCTGAAACGCGGCCAGCGTGCGGGATCCGATCCGTTCAAGAACATCTCGGGACGCGGTTTGCCTTAGCAGCAGCACGAACTCGTCCCCGGCCAGCCGCGCGACCAGATCGGCTCCCCGGACGACGCCCCTCAAGCGTGCAGCCACCTGGATCAGCAATTCATCTCCGGCCTTGTGACCGTAAGAGTCATTGACTGACTTGAAATCGTCCAGATCCACGAAGCCCAGCGCGAGGTGACCTTGCCGGTCGACCAGACCAAGCTCGCGTTCCAGCTCATGCATGAACTGCGCCCGGTTGGGCAGGCCGGTGAGCACATCGGTGAAGGCGCGTTGCTCCAGTTGCTTTTGAAGGTCGATGCGTTCGGTCACGTCGGTCTGAACACCGATGAAATGCGTCAAGGTTCCTTGGGCATTGTGGATCGGTCCGATATTGAGGGCATTCCAGAAGGGCATTCCGCTTTTCTTGTAATTCAGAACCACGAGTTCAGTCGCTGCTCCGGCGTCGAAGGCCGTCCTCATCTGATGGATGGCCTCAGGATCGGTGCCCTCACCCTGAAGGAAGCGGCAGTTGTGGCCTACGATTTCGCTGCGGGTGTAGCCGGTCAGCTGTTCAAACGCCGGGTTGCAGTAGACAATGGGGCGTCCCTTGACGTTGGCACTGATGACAATTCCATTGGTGGCGTTGGTCAGCGCGACGACGAGCATCGACAACCATGCAGGCTGATCACTCGGTAGGAGATGGGCGGTGAAGAGGAAAGGCGCTTGCGCGTCTGGATTGGGACCTTGGAGATCAATGGGACGCAACAACTCGCCCTCAGGTGACGGCGTGCTTGGCATACTTGAGACTAGGTCGAGCCGCCTGACATGTTTATCACGCCCGTGAGGCGAGGTGCGCGGATTGAACTTGGGGATTGACGATACGTGATCAAGCCCTTCACCCTACGCGCAGTGGTGACCCGTGTACGCGCTTTGCTGCACCGTGCTGGCATGCGGCGAACTGTTTTTGGATCTGCGTCTTCACCCTGAAACTGCTGGAAGCCCGCCATCACTGAGAAATTTTCAGTTCACAGGTCTTTTTTCGGTTATGTTGCCTTAATCGGCGTGGGGTAAGCTGACCGGCCATGAACAACCCGAAGCCCTACCGCCACCGGTTCCCCATGACCATCATTCAACACGCTGTCTGGCTGTACCACCGCTTCCCACTCAGCTACAGAGACGTTCAAGAATTGCTGCACCAGCGCAGCATCCAGGTTAGCCACGAGACAATCCGCGAATGGTGTATCAAGTTCGGTTCTCTCTTCGCGGCAGACCTTCGTCACCGTGAACCCCGCCGGGGTTCGCGGTGGTATCTGGATGAGATGTGCACGACGGTGGATGGCGTTCGACACTGGCTTTGGAGGGCTGTGGACGAATACGGCTTCGTACTCGACATCTTGCTCCAGCGACACCGAGACACGGAGGCGGCAAAGACCTTCCTGACAAGGTTATTGTGTGAATATGACGTCCCAGAGGTCATTCATACCGATCAGCTGCGCAGTTACGGGGCGGCCATCCGGGAGATCCCGAGCCTGGCCGACGTGGATCACCAAGAGGTGATCTCCACCGCCAAGTGTAACAACGTTATTGAGCAGGAACATCGATCCACACGACGACAAGAGCGCAGTCAGCAGGGGTTCAGACGACGAAAATGCGCTCAGGAATTCCTGAGTTTGCACGCCCGGATGACTAATCTCCACCATCATTCCCGCACCAGTGTTTGCGCCGCAGTGAGAAAAAGCAATCAGAAACGGGCGTTCCAGATGTGGTCAACCGTCGCGGCAGGGGTGGCCTGAAGTTCAGGCCACCCCTGCCCTCCGACTGCCGTGGGCCAAGTTAAGGCAACATAACCCCTTCAAGTGCAGGGACTGTCAGGGAAACACACCGATTCGTTTGAACTGCACGGAATGCCGGGGGCAGCAGCGCACCCGCAAGTCAGGGCAGCAGTTCTTCGCAGAGTGCGCTGGTTGCAGGACGTCGACGCTTTACTTCACCAACGGTTGGTCGCGGCTCAGAGTGTCTAGACCTCTGGGAAACAGCGGCAGCTGTGCCCCAGATATGGGAGCCACAAGCTGATTCTGGACACTCAAGCCCAGCAGCCGCACTGCTCGGCCCGCCAGCAGTTCAGGCGTCAGCAGTTCGTAGGCCAGAGTAAGCACCTTCGCCGCGTCTAACAGCGGCGCAGCACTGGTCACTCGGCGCGTCAAAACAGTTCGGTCGGCGAACTTGATTTTCAGCACCAAGCTGCGCCCGTGGTAATCGGCCCTCGTCAGACGCGGCATCAGCAGCTCGACCAGACCCGGTAGAGCGGCCTGCGCCTCGGCGAACACGCTCAGATCATCTTCGAAGGTGCGCTCCACACCGACACTTTTGCGTTCCCGGTCAGGATCGACGGGCCGCTCGTCGATTCCGTGGCTGATCCGGTGAAAGTGTGCGCCTTGAGCACCGAACCAGTGGGTCAGGTCACTCAGGGATTGGCGTTTGAGATCGGCTCCAGTGAACAGTCGGCGGTCATGCATTCGGCTTTTGGTGGCTGGGCCGACGCCGTGAAACGCTTCAACTGGCAGAGCGGCGATCAGGGCGTCCGCTTGCTCAGGTCGAATGACAGTCAGGCCGTCGGGCTTGTGCATATCCGAAGCGAGCTTTGCCAGAAACTTGTTGAAGCTCACCCCAGCTGAGGCGGTCAGCCGAGCCTCGCGCTGGATGTCGGCTTTGATCGCTCTGGCAATCAGCGTGCCGGACGGGTGCTGGCTGACGTCCAGATACGCTTCGTCCAGCGAGAGCGGCTCCACCAAGTCGGTGTACTGGAAAAACACGGCGCGGATCACGTCCGAGACTTGCTTGTAGACGTCCATGCGGGGTGGCACCAGCGTCAAGTGGGGACATTTTTGCAGCGCCAGGCTGGTGGGCATGGCGCTGCGAACACCGTACTGGCGGGCTTCGTAACTGGCCGTCAAGACGACGCCGCGTTTGCTCTGGTGGGCAACCGCGACGGCTAGACCGATCAGCTTGGGCTGATCGCGCACCTCGACGCTGGCGTAGAAGGCGTCCATATCGATGTGAACGATGCGCCGCACCCCGCCATTATCGGGTGGGACGAGTCAGCGCGTCAGTGAGCCTGCTTGCGGCTTGACGCTGATCTGCCCACTTTTCCAGGCGACGTGGTCACGGCTGCCCCAGTGGCCCCAGAACTCCTGTGGCACTTTGCCGGGGATGTCGTAACGAAGGTACAGGTAACCCGCCTCGGTGTCCTGCTGGCCCGCGTTGACCTCGGCGCGGCTGAGTATGGGCTTGTCCGACACCTGGAAGTGTGGGTCTTTGGCGAGAAGGCCTTGCACAAGTGTAAGGAGTTGCTGATCCTTTTCGCTCGGTGCGGCACTACTGCCGTCGGCCTGGATTACGGTTAAGGTCACGTCGATCATTTCTTAATCCCTCGGTAGCCTGCGGACTGCGCAGCTGACGCACTGGTAAAGCAACTCTTGGCCTTGGTGCGCTGATAGTTGCCGTCGCCGGTGGGCAGGTGATAGATACCCGCTGAGCTGACCTTGATAGGCGCAGTAGTGGGACAACTCCCGTCGGCATTCGGCGTGGTGGTCCCGGTGGCAGTGCCACTGCCCTGAGCGGTGCTGCTGATTGGCACTGGAGCGGGAGTCGGTAGGGTCGGGACGTGCGTGATGGGTGCGTTGCCGTTAACAATGGGCTGTGCGCCCCCCGGCAAGGGGCCGACGTACTTGACGTAGGCGGTCGTCCAGTTGCTGGCGATGGCCTGCTGCGCTTCTTGCATGGTGATCTTGCCGCCGCACGCGAGGGCGTGGAGCTTGTTCTCCAGCGAGTCTTTGACGTGAGCGTTGAGCGGTTGGGTTTTGTAGCTTTCGGGGTAGAGGTTTTTGATGCTGTTGGAGCCGCCGAGTTCGAGACTGATGATGTGGTCGACCTCGTACTCGCCGGACTCGCGTGAGGCAATTCCGTAGGAGCGATAGACCTGCTCTTTGAGGGGTTGCGGAACGTTCCGCACCGTCTTGGTGTATCCCGAGACGCAGATGATGGCGGTGTCGGACGTCAGGACATCGCCCGGCGATAATCTAGGATCGGGCAGGATGGGCGCGTTCTGGTTGTAAGCGAAGCCAACGCCCAGACTTGCCAGTGCGAGGGTCAGCAGGAGCGGTTTCATGAAGTGAGTCTGGCAGACTGGGTTGACGGGAGACTGAAGCTGTTCAAGGATCAGGCTGTTCGCCTACGGAACTACGACTCCGCTCGCTAGATAATAAAGCTATGTCGGTTCTGTCTGCATCTAACTCGGTTGCCCAGTCTACACAGCTCGTTTGGTTCAAAAAGGATTTGCGAATCAGCGATCACGCCCCGCTGGTACACGCCGCCGCCCGCGGGCCAGTCGTACCGCTGTACATTTACGAACCGGAGCAATTCACGCACGAGGAATTCGCCGGACACCACCTGACCTACCTCAATGCCTGCTTGCAGGAGTTAAACGAGCGGCTGCGCGAACTCGGCACGCCGCTCATCGTGCGGGTGGGTGAGGCGGTCAGCGTGCTGGAAGCGCTGCGCGAAGAAGTCGGCATCGGCAGTATCTGGGCACACGAAGAAACCGGCAACGCTGTGAGCTACACCCGTGACCGACGGGTACGGGCTTGGGCACGGGAGCGTGGCATTCCCTTTCACGAGTTGCCGCAAAACGGCGTGGTGCGCCGGATGACCAACCGCGACGGCTGGGCTGACACCTGGGAGGAGCGCTTGGGGTCGCACCCGCTGCCGCCGCCCGCCCGATTGCGCGGCACGGCTGTCACTACACATGACTTGCGAACCCACACAGAGCTTAGCGTCGTGCCCAGCCAACAAACGATCCTGCCCGGCGGCGAACAGGCAGCCCGCACTACCTTGGACAGCTTCCTAGCGGTGCGCGGCGTGAACTACATGCGCGAGATGAGCAGCCCGCTGAGTGCAGAGACCGCCTGTTCGCGGCTGAGCGCTCCGCTGGCCTTCGGTACTCTGTCGCTCAGGGAGACGCTGCATGCCACCCGGCAGCGTTTGGCCGCCGTCAGCGGTGATGCGGCAGCCGACCCGCGCTGGGTCAGGTCACTCAGGAGCTACGAGAGCCGCCTGCACTGGCACTGCCATTTCATCCAGCGGCTGGAATCTGAACCAGAGATGGAATTTCAAAATCTCAATCGGGCCTTTGACGGCCTGCGCGAACAGGATTGGAACCCTGAGTTTTTTGACCGCTGGGCACACGGGCAAACCGGCTTCCCACTGATCGATGCCTGCATGCGGATGCTGAAAGCCACCGGTTGGCTCAACTTCCGGATGCGGGCCATGCTGGTGAGTTTCGCCTCACAGCACCTATGGCTGCATTGGCGGCCCACCGGTGTATTTCTGGCACGGCAGTGGCTGGATAATGAACCTGGCATCCACTGGTCACAGATGCAGATGCAGAGCGCGGTGGTGGGCATCAACCGCGTCCGCATCTACTCGCCCACCCGTCAAGCCAAGCAGCAAGACCCGTCAGGGGAGTTCATCCGCCGTTGGGTGCCGGAACTGCAGGACGCACCGATAGATTTCATTCACGCCCCTTGGGAGTGGAGCGGGTCGAGCCGCTTGAACTACCCTGCCCCAATCGTGGACGAAGGTAAAGCGGCGCGGGCCGCCAAAGCCAAAATTATGGCGGCCCGTAGTCAAGCGCATTTCGAACTGGAATCAAAGCGGGTCTACGCCCTGCACGGCAGCCGCAAGAAGGCAGTCATGCGGGCGGAGCGGGTAGCGCGAGGCTTGCCGCCCAAGCCCATCAAGGTGACGTCCAAACCGCCGAAACCCATGCTGGTCAGTGCCGCTCAGCCCGCCCTCTTCGGCAGCGCTCAAATCGGCGCAAAGCCTATCCACATTGCGGGCCTGCCGGGCTCTTGGCGGGACGCGCTCGCCGCCGAGTTCTGCGCACCGTACTTCCATACTCTCAAGGACTTCTTGGTGCGTGAGCGGGCCGAGCATACGGTCTACCCACCCGCGCCAGATGTATTCAATGCCCTACGGCTGACCCCATTGGAGGAGGTGAAGGTACTGATTCTGGGACAAGATCCCTACCACGGACACGGCCAAGCTCAGGGCCTGTCATTCAGCGTGCGGCCCGGCGTGCAGGTGCCGCCGAGCTTGCAGAACATCTACAAGGAGCTTCACGACGACCTTGGCATCCAACCTCCCCGAAACGGTGATTTGACGCCTTGGGCCACTCAGGGCGTGCTGCTACTCAATGCCGTGCTGACGGTGCGGGCAGGCCAACCCAACAGTCACGCAAGTCAAGGCTGGGAGCCGCTGAGCGACGCGGTGATTCGGGCGGTGAACGCCCAGCCGCAGCGGGTGGTGTTCGTATTGTGGGGCGCGTATGCCCGCAAGAAGGCAAAGCTCATCACCGCCCCGCAGCACGTCATTTTGCAGTCCGCTCACCCTTCGCCGTACAGCGCTGAGCGTTTCTTTGGTACTCGCCCGTTCTCGCGGGCCAATGCCGCACTTGAGGAGGCCGGACGCGAGTCGGTGGCGTGGCCTCTCTGAGTAGGTCGCGCTGGCCTCGGTTCTCAGCTTATGACTTGGAGCTGGAACACAAATTCCCGCTGAGAGGTTCAATGTTGCTCGCTAGCATCTGTCTATTTGGGGTAGGCTCAGATCCTCTCTAGCGGGTTCACTCCATCTGTCCTTGAGCTGAGCATCATAGAGTAATAGGCTTTACTTCCACGAACGGGCTTGGTTGCCATGCTGGAAGGCGTGATTTCCCTCAAACATCTGTTGCTCACCAGCAGCCTCGCCCTGAGCCTGGCTGCTGCCCAGACTGCTCCGTCCACCCCCCAACCGATCACGCCGCCGGAACCTGCGGCCACCGCCACTGTGACCCGCCTGGAGCCGGTGGCACTGGAATTTAGTGCCAACCAACTCAGCCGCCTCAAAGTGCCTGCCGGATTTCAGCTCAAGGTCATGGCAACGGGCCTGGGCAACGCCCGCAGCCTCCTTGTGATGCCGGACGGCGGCATCTACCTCAGCCGCATGAAACAGGGCGACGTGTGGTACCTCAAAGACGTGAACGGCGACGGCCAGATCGAGAACGTGGAACGCAAACAGGTGGCCCGCAACATGAGTTCGGTGCACGCCATGTCGGTGCGCGGCGGCAAATTATACGTGGCCGCCGAGAAGACCATCTGGGTGATGGACATGGCCAAGGACGGCAGTTTGAATGTGCCGCACGTGTTCGCAGACGGCTTTCCCGATGCCGGGCAGCACGGCGCGCGCGGAATGCACTGGGGACCCGACGGCTACCTCTACGCCGCGTTCGGCAGCACCAACAACGATTCGCGCACGCCCAACCCTGAAGAAGCGACCATGCTGCGCATCAGCCCTGACGGCAAGAGCCGCGAGATCTATTCCAGCGGCCTGCGCCACACCATCGGCTTCGGCTGGCATCCGGTGACCGGCGTGCTCTACGGCTTCGACCAGGGCAGCGACTGGCACGGCGATAACATTCCGCCGGAAGAGCTGAACGTGATTGAGCGCGGCAAGGATTACGGCTGGCCTTTTTGCTACGGCGACAAGAACCCCGATCCTTACGTGAACCTGAGCGGCATGCCCGGCAAGGTCACCAAGGGCGAGTACTGCGCCCAGACCCAGGGCAGCCTGCTCAATTACACCGCCCACGCGGCGGCCATCGACGCAACTTTTTACACCGCCAGTCAATTTCCTGCCGACTACAAAAACAGCATGTTCGTGGCGTACCGGGGTTCCTGGAACCGCAGCGAGCCGAGCGGCTACCAGATCGCCCACGTGGCGTTCAGCAACAACCAGCCCACCACCATCACCCCATTCGTTTCGGGCTTCGTATACCAGGACGGCGACGCCTGGAAACAGTTCGGGCGGGTGGCGGGCGTGGCCCAGTACACCGACGGCTCGCTGCTGTTTACCGATGACCAGAGCGGCGTACTTTACCGCGTGCTCTACACCGGAGGCCAGAAGTGAACGGGACTGCGATAAAACGCGCCGCCTTGATCGCTCTGCTGGCCCTCGGGCTCGCCTCGGCGGGCGGAGCCGGGATGAGCATGAACATGCCAGCTGCCCCCGCGCCGCTGAGCGCCACCGCCGCGCTGAGGGATTCGGCAGGTCAGGTTCTGGGACAGGCCACCTTCAAACAGACGGGCATGAACGTGCAGATGACGGTGACGGTCAGCGGACTGACGCCCGGCCAGCACGGTATGCACATCCATGAGTACGGACGCTGCACCCCCGGCGTGGACGCCGCCACCAACACGGTCGTGGCCTTCGGCGGCGCGGGCGGGCACTTCGACCCCGGCATGAGCCGCAACCATGACAGCCCCGCAGCGGACGACAAGTACGGTCACGGCGGCGACCTGCCGATGATCACGGTGGGCGCAGACGGCAACGGCTCGGCCAGCTTCATGACCCAGAAAGTCAGCCTCACCAGCATGACGGGGATACTCAACCGCTCCATTGTTGTTCACGCCATGGCCGACGATTACAAATCCGATCCGTCCGGTATGAGCGGGGCGCGCGAACGCTGCGGAATCATTACACGTGACAATTTTGCCGCCCGCGATTACCTGCTACCGGGGGCCCAAGACTTTCCCGAGGGCATTGCTTACGACGCGGCGCGCGGCCTGATTTTCACCGGCAGCGCGGCCAACGGCGACATCTACGCCGTGAATGCCCAGAGCGGCCAGACCAGTCTCTTTTCCAGAGGCGGCGCGCTGGGACGGGCCTCGGCGTTGGGCATGAAAGTGGACACGCAGGGCCGACTGTGGGTGGCGGGCGGCGCGACTGGCGCGGTCAGCGTGCTCTCTCCCGACGGCTCGCCGGTTGCCACGCTGATGACGCCGCCCAGCCCCAATCCGTACCTCAACGACCTCGCCGCTGCGCCCGACGGCAGCGTCTACGTGACCGACTCGACCCGGCCCATGCTGTGGCGCGTCAGGGATATGAAGATCGAGCCCTGGTTGGATCTGGGGCAGACGCCGATCAAGTACGGCCCCGGCATCAACCTCAACGGCATCGTGGCGACCCCGAATGGGCGCTACCTGCTGACGGTGCAGCTCAATACCGGCGAGTTGTGGCGCATCGATACCCGCAGCAAGGCCGTAACCCGGGTCATGGGCGGCCTGATGCATGGCGACGGTCTGCTGCTCGACGGACGCACCCTGTACGTGGCCCGCAACGCCGATCAGGTGGTGAGTAAGGTGCAGCTCAGCGCTGACTACGCCAGCGGTCAGATGATACTCGAGGAACCGGCACGGGGTCTGCGTTATCCCAGCACCCTGATCATGGTGGGCGGCGATCTGGTCAGCACCCAGAGCCAGCTCGACAAACTGACGGGCGGCACGCCGGAAACGCCCTTCAAGCTGACACGCTTCAGGAAATTCTAGCCGCTGGATCGGGAGCAGGATGACCGGCGTCCTGCCCTTTGCTCTGTACCAGCGTCGCGAAACGATCTTGCTCCGATTTTGTAGCGCTTGCACGCTTTGCAGAAAAGATCTGCCAATGAGGGACTGCACTCCGCTGGTAGGTGCTGCAGCACGCGGGCCTGTTTTGCCGCTGTACATTTATGAGCTGGAGCAACTGGCCCATGACCTCACTGTCACGCTAAGGGGATAAAGTTCGTCCTCACAGGAAGGCCGTGAAGGGGCCTCCAAATGTTCTTGAGGGCTAAAGTACCCGTCCGATTTGGCATTCTGCAACTTCCTGAGATACGTCGTTGTCCTACACCGTAACATGCAGGCGCGTGGTATCCAGCGAAACGTAGGCCAGAAGCAGCCCCATCTGCATGAAATCCTTCGGTACACCCAAGTGCCAGAGTGTTTCCGTGCGGCGTTAATAGCCCTGTCAGCAGTGAAGACCTTGAGGAGGCTGTAGGTGGCCGAGCCGTAATGCCAGTTGAAGGAATGGTCTGCTGCGTCAAGGATGGAGAGTACAAGTTCTTGCGCCGAGCGCCGAGAGGCACCCGCCGCACTTTGCTGCCCTTGCCGTAGATGACCAGCGTCTTGCTCTACATATCGCTCACCTTGACGGCTGGCGCTTCGCTGACGCGCAGGAAAATCAGGGTGGCGAGCGTCGCGCAGCAGTGTGGGAGAACGAGATCGACTTCGGCGAGGTGCGGTAGTTTCTTAACGATGCCCGGGGTGGGATCACTCGTGACATAGACTTCCCCGAACGGCTGAGCTTCGGTAGCTTCACGTTCAAAGGTTCAAGGCACTTATTTTGCTCCTTTCCAGAGAAGTGGCTTGACTCGTGGAGTGTTGGGTCGTTCAGACGATCTGATTGCTTTTCAGGCATAATCGTCCTTATGCCTGAAAGAATACCCGAAGATCAAAACTTGACCCTCGACCTCTACCGAGGCGATTTGCTGGCCCTCACCAAACTCTGGACCGGTCTCCACGACGACGAACTCAAAAGGCGAGCCGTCAAAGCCGCTGGAGAAAAAGACATCACCGCCCTCGTCTCCCTCACCACCGCTTACTTGGGTCACGCGGGCGGCAGCGGCGTCCTCACCAGTCCCCACACGGTACTTGCTTACGAACGCGGCGTCCGGCAGTTCCTGACGTGGGCCACAAATCAAGCCGTAGGACTTCTGCGCCCCGGACGCCACGACGCTCAGAGTTACGTCAATGCGTTGCTCGCGGCGGGCCGTGCGCCATCAGGCGTTTCGCTCCGGGTCGCCGCCGCTTCTTGCCTGTACCGAGCGCTGCGCTGGGCTGGGGCCACTGAAGCCAGACCCTTTGAAGACGTGCGCGTCCCCAAAGACCCAACCCCAGGGCTGGTCAAGCGCCCGCCCTACACTGAGGACGACCTCCACGACGTCTTAAAGGTAGCGGACGGGCAAGCCCGGTTTCTGATCTTGCTTATCAGTCACGCTGGCCTCCGCATCAGTGAAGCCTTAGCCCTCAAATGGCCCGATATCGACGAAGCCGCTCGGCGCTTAACCGTCACCTCCGGCAAAGGCCGCAAAGCCAGAATCGTCGCCATGAGCACCTCACTCGCCCGCGCCAGCCGCGACTACCGGGCCATCTACGGTCCCGGCGGCACCGAACAAACCGACGGCCAACGCACCACAACACTCGATCACGTCTTCCGCTTCTCCGATACCGAAACAGCCCGCTATCACATCGTCAAAGCCTTCAAACTCGGCGGCGTCAAATTCAGAGGCTTCCATCCCGGACGCAAGTACGCCGGAACGAAACTCCTCACTCAGATCAAAGACTTCGGACGGGTCGCCGCGCACCTTGGTCATGAGAGTGTGGACACCACTCGCAAAGGCTACGCCGCACTTCCAGTGGACGATCTCAAGTCTGATTTGTCGGGTTGGTAAGAGCCGACTCAGCGACAGAACGGCTGCTTTAGAAAAGAGGATTGTCTGACCTGAACGCAAGCGAACCTAACGCAAAAAACTTGCACTGAGACGATAAAATCGCTATTCTACCTATGTCCCGTTTGGGACGCGGTGCATGAAAACTGGGGCAGAGGGGTCAACTCTATCGCGCGTAAAAAGCGCCTAGAGTTCACAGCTCTAGGCGCTTGAAGGGGGTGATATTCCTATGAATCAACGTCATAAGAATACGCCAAACCGCCGCAAAAAGCCAATCAAACCTGAACTCATCGTCAAGATCATCTTGGCCCTGAGTTCGCTGATGATGGGCTTAGCGGCACTCCTGACAGCCCTGAGACACTAAACCCTCGCGCCCAGTCTGCACCGTTGACCCCGCCCTCACCTTGAGAGCGGGGTCTTTCTATAATCGGTCGGATGATCTTCTCAACCACAGGTGCCTCAATATGCCAAAGCAAAAGACATTGATCCGGTGAGCGACCTGCATTTCATGGGCCTCGGCGGCACCGATGAAGTCGGAGCCAGCTCGTATCTGTATGTCCTCAAAGAAGGCAATCTGCTGATTGACGCGGGCGTGCGCCCCGGACGACTCGGTGACGCCGCCCTCCCCGACTTTACCCCACTCGCGGATCTCAAGCCTTCAGCGATGATCCTCACCCACGCCCACCTCGATCATTTAGGCGCACTTCCCGTCGTCACTTCCCGTTTCCCAAAGATGCTGGTCTACTGCACTCAAGCCACCGCCCGCATTGCCAATCTGGTGCTCGGTGACACGCTCAAGATCAGCACCCAGCAAGGCGTCCCACTCTTTAGCGCCGGTCAAATGATGCAGGCGCTCGAACGCCTGCGGATCATTCCTTACTTTGAAACCATCACCGATCATGGCTACAGTTTCATGCTCATTCCCAGCGGGCATTTAATCGGGGCCGCCAGCGTCCTGATCAGTAGTGGTGGGCGTGAGGTGTTCCACACGGGCGATGTCAGCAATATTGCCACTCCGGTCGTCAACGCCGCCCACATGCCCGCCGAACCCATTTCAGTCAGCGCCGTGGTCAGTGAAAGCACTTACGGCGATACCTTACTCCCTAGCCGTAAAGAGCAGGTCAAAACCTTTGTCACGGCGATTGGTCAAACCTTGCGCGGTGGCGGTCGGGTACTGATCCCCTCGTTCGCGTTGGGCCGCGCTCAGGAAATCACCCAGGTCTTATTGGGGGCCATGACCAGCGGCCTCATTCCAAAGGTGCCGCTGTACTTAGATGGTCTGACACGCGGGATTACTGAACTCTACGAGGACATGCTCGACGAACTTCCGGACGGCCTGAACAACTTCAAGCGCAGCAGCGGACAACCCGCCTTTCTACGTGAGCCGCTTCATCTGGTCAAAGATCGGTGCGAGCGCGAGCGGATCATCCACTCAGATCGCCCCGCTGTCGTGATCGCCTCCAGCGGAATGCTGCACGCCGGAGCGAGTCCGCAGTATGCCCGTGCTTGGCTCCCCAGCGCTGACAATGCACTGTTTGTGGTGGGGTATCAAGACGCTGAAAGTCCAGGACGGCGGCTCTTGGAGTTACAGCAAGGCGGGGAGGTGATGCTGCCCAACGACAAAGGGAATTTGGAACCCGTCTCGGCGTACTCACGGGTAGAACGCTTTTATCTCTCCGCCCACGCTGATCGAGGCGGCTTGATCGGACTGATCAGCCGTTATCCAGCGGGCCGCATGATCTTGACTCACGGCGAAGTCTCGGCACGAAACAACCTCGCGGGCTATCTGAATACCAAGATGGACGTCAGTCTGCCCAAAGCCGGTGATTTGGTCGCCCTGAAGGACGGTGGGCATCGGCGCGGGGCCTTTATTCAGGCCAGCACCAAGAAGTTAGCCGCCACCAAAGAGCGCCACGCCCGCGCCAAAGTAGAGATCAGCTATGACGCTGAGCATCACGTCCTGGTGGTGGAATTGCCAGACAAGCTCAGCGGCGAGTTGTTTCAGAGCGGTGAATATTCGCTCGAAGTTCTCAAGGGCAAACTCACCAAGATCAAATTGGTGCAGCGAGACACAGACACGGATCAAGCCGGCGTAGAGATTGACCCGCCGATTGAAGCCGAGCTTTCGTGACATGACCTTTGACACGCAGGCCCAGCGGCACGCGGCCAGAGCGCGGCTGCTGAGCTGGCTGCTCAAACCGGCAGATGATTTCGGCGCGGCGCTGCATTGGTTGGCGCAGGTGGATCAAGTGTGCAATGAGACTGAAGTGGCTTGTCGGGTGTGGCAGGCGAATGCTCTTTCCCTGAATCAGCGGGAGGCGTCTGGGCGTGAGGTGCGGGCGCTGCTGGGTTTAGCGCAACAACTCCGTGAGCAGTGGAGGGTGAGGGCTAGAGCGTGGCGGACAGAAGCCTTGACGGGCAACGAGCATGCTTGGCACCTCTGGTTGAACTTGATCCTCTCTGGGCCACTCGACACCCCTTCCCCTGAGCGCACGCGGCAACTTGATGCGCTCTGGCGGGCTTATCAGCGTCGGCAACCCTAATCCATTTGCCAGGCTCTGCCTCTCGTGTTGGAGGTTGACCCGGTCAAAGTCAGACCTCGCCGCTCAGCATTTGCGGGAGGAGAGCCCTGCGCCTGCGAGATCGAAGTACCGGGCGTGGTGACTCAGTTCGCCATTGCGGGGAAGCACCATGCTTTGGTCAGGCCCGTGACCTCCCTTCACTTGGCCCCCATCTTGCGAGCACGGCCAGCGAAATCTTCGTTGTATGGCGCGGAAATTGCCACCCGGCCTTCTCCCTTCTCCATCAGATGCAACATATTCCTTCCTCCTGTGCTCAAAGAATATTGGGGGTGTGCGTCATTCAAAGACGCGCCTAGATGGGCCACACGTCAGCCCTGTACTTGCCCAGAGTGCGGGAGATTCAGAGATGGATTCACTTCGGCGGTCGTCAAGGTCCGTGCCAATGCCAAAAGATATGCCAATCTATGAAAGATCTCATGCCACTGCGTGCTTTGCTGGGTGAAAAAGAACTGGTCAGCATCGACTTACCGCCTGACACCTTTGAGGCGTTGCGGGGTCAGCCAGGCCTGCGGATGGCGTGCTGCGAGACCAGCGCTGTTCCGAAGCGCAGTGTCCTGGGCTTACCCTTCTTTGCCCATGCCAAAGTTGGTGAGTGCAGCAGCGCCCCTGAAACGGCGTTCCATCCCCAGGGCAAAGCCATCATGTTGCGCGCTGCTCGGGCTGCTGGGTGGGACGCTAGGGTAGAAGCGAGTGGCCGCACCCCCTCGGGAGAGCGGTGGCGATCGGATGTCCTGTGCCTTCAGGGCAAGAAGTGGGTGGCCTTCGAGCTTCAACACAGTGGCATCACCTTGGCGACACTGGCTGCTCGGCAAGCCCGCTACCGAGCAAGCCATGTGCGGTGCTTTTGGTTCATGATTACGCACGAACACCGTCTCGCTCAGGCACAACCCTGGCAACACGACACGCCTGCACTTTATTTAAACGATCAGCATCATGTTCCTGCGCTCAATCTGAATCTGGGTCAGACGGTAGAGGCAGCGCTGGGCGGCCAGCTGGCTTTATTCCCCCAGGTGGGGCGCGTGGTGCAGCTCACGATCATTGCCCAGGAGACGTCTTGTTACCGGTCCGATTGCAGGGGACGCAGTGGGGTTCTGGAGGCCGTGTTGGTGTCGCCACCAGGTCTGCCGGAGTTGGCTGTCATAGTGCCGGGAACCACGACTGGCCTCGCAGCATGGGTTCACTCGGTCCTGCCGCAGTCTGATTCGGGAAACATGCGGCGCTTTACTGAATGGCCGACAAATAGCACCCGCCTCTACAATTGTCCTGGGTGTGGTCGTATTGGCTCAATGTCCCGGTTTCAGTCGAAGCTTGATAGTTGGCGAAGAGAAGCCGAGCGGAGCGGAATTGGTCAGCCAGATGTCCGTTGGATGTTTACCTGGCCCAAAGGGCGCGTGGTGACGGTTAATCAAGTGCTCAACCAAGAGCAGCATGCCTGGTTGATACAGGAAGTGGGTCAGCGCTGGATACTTCAGAATCTGCTCGACTGATGACGGGTTTTCCAATACGCATGCAGAGGCTAGAACCTGAGCTTGGATTACTGAGATATTTGTGTGTTGAGCCGAGTCGTGGGAAGCTGGGCTTGTCACACCCTCGAGCCAACAAGCCCGTTGAGATCTTTGATCTTCCAAGATCGGACTGCAAATATGGCCGGCTCGAGTCCCTTCGTTCAGGTGCAACAGTATTCAAGGCCATCAAGCCTGCACACAAAATTTCGCCGACCGAACGGGGCTAGTGACGATGCTTTCCCTTTGTAGGAGGGGTTTATGTTTGTGCTTGGACTCGATGTCGGCCTTAGTGACCTGTACGCCCGTCTGCTCGACGTTCCTACGCAAGGGGTGCCCGTGGCGCTCGGGGACGTCCGTGTGTTCTGCAACTCGCCTGAAGGCCATCAGGCGCTGTGCGCGTGGCTGGAACTGCACAGGGCTGTTCCAGCCCTGACGGCGGTGGTGATGGAGTCCACCGGCGTGTACTGGGAGCGCATCGCGGTGTGCCTCCATACCGCTGGATTTGCCGTGAGCGTCGTCAATGCTGCACAGATCAAGTACTTTGCTAAAAGTATGCTTCGACGCGGCAAAACGGACAAGATGGATGCCGAGTTGATTGCCCGCTATGGGGCCACCATGCGTCCAGCGTGCTGGACGCCCACCGATGCCTGTGTCGAATCCCTCCGTGCCCTGATTCACGAGCGAGATGCGGTGGTCGAGCTGATCACGCTGGAGAAAGGTCGGCACCATGCACTCGACCACCGCCATACGGTGCAGGACGTGGTCGTACGGTTGTGCGATGAACGCCTAGCATTGCTCACTCAGCAGCGTGATCAACTCAACACAGCCATCCAGGACACCATTGCGCTTCCGGGTCGACTGCACGTTCAGATCGAGCTGCTGGCATCCGTGCCAGGCATCGGGCAGTTGACAGCAGCGGTGCTGCTGTCAGAAACCGGACATCTGGACGAGATGCACCGCTCGGAGCAGTGGACCGCCTACGCTGGCTTATCACCTGTTCCACGTCAATCCGGAGCGATGGTTGGGCGTTGTCGTATCTCTAAGATCGGGAATGCGCGTCTCAGACGCGCGATGTACATGTCGGCTGTGACAGTCTCGCGCCTATCAAACCCACTCGGAGCGTATTACCGACGCTTGGTTGAGCAGGGCAAACCGAAGAAGATGGCGTTGATCGCGCTGGCACGCAAACTCCTGCGGATCTGCTTTGCCGTCTTGAAGACCGCCCAGCCGTTTGACCCGGCCTATCAGCGTCCTCTGAAGGCGGCTTGACAGCCTATGATCAACACAGTATTTGCGGTTTACGAAAAAGCTGTCCAGCACAGCTTTGCCCCTCAAAATGAGGGTATGAACCCAAAGCAAACACGTGCTGGACAGCTTTAAAATCAAGTTGATCAAGCGCCAGATGTACAGGCGGGGATCATTTGAAACGCTCCGCCAACGTGTTTTGTTCGCGAGCTGACATGCTGCACGGAATCAACGGAAGAACCGCAAAACTGGGTCACCCTCAATATCCAAGACGCCCTCTAAGAACACGTGGGTTCACGTATCAAAGCATTCCTGGACGAAGTGTTCATGTTGAGCGACCAGGGAAGGTGCTGATTAAGGCAGACAGATCCGTATTCCCTGGCCTTCCAGTCTCCAGTTCCCGCAGCACTGCCTGCACACCTGGATCGTGTCCTGCCCGTAGGAGGCCTGCCACATCTGTCCATTGATCAAGGACAGATCCTGAGGTGGCCAGGTGCTTCTTGGATCCTCCCGCCCTCTGCCAGACGCGTGCTGGTCCGTCGCCAACGATTTGAGCCGTCAACTCTGGGAAGGCTCTCCACCAGGTCGCTTCTTCCAGCTTGTGATGAAGCCGGGCAGCAAGACGCACCTGTTCCGTAGGGGACAATCTGACGCGGAAGAGCCATAAAGCTCTGTCACCCATCTGCGCGAGCAGTCCCGTTCGCTGTTGTCCGTTGTTCCACTGAGGGAGATCCTCGACCAGGTCAACAACATCTCGGGAGAAGGCTTCACCGAACACGCGTGTCAACATTCCCACCTCATCGCCTGCCAACACGCGTCCATGGTCGCGCAGCAGGCGCCTGGCCGTTGCAGGCGATATGGCTGCGCCCTTCAAGCGGGCCTGGAGCGCTCTGAGCAACTTCGGGAACGTGGGGCCTGGATCCTTTGCGCTCCTCAGGAACGCCGCGACCGTTTCGTCATGGAAGCCCGCTGGCAGAGCGTCCCAAAGCTGTGTCAGCCCTGAGTACCCGAGAAGATTCGCCTCAGCGGTACGACTTAAACGCTGCAGCAGCATGCCTGGTACAGATTGACCCGAGATCACGACATCCAGCAGGTTTCGCATCACGACCGTCGGCTGAGGGACTTCAACAAAAGGATCGATCAGATGCTCGAGCGCAGCCGCCCAGACCTCCAGCCAACCGGCCTGACCGATGTCCAGGCCCGCCATCAACGTGTGGTCTGATGCCACTGCGTGTGCAGCAACGGTGTGTGCTGCTGTTGAGGTTGTTGTGACAGCCCAGCCCAGGAACGCTTCGTCTCCGATCACACCGCGCGCGACCTCGAGGGTTGCGGACAGTTGGGGGGAGGGCGTATGCGCCAGAATGGCGTCCAGAGCCCCGGCCCCCTGCTTGGCCGCCAGGGCCGCATGTAGTTGCCACAGCTGCCGTCGTCGGGCCACGTCCTGAAGCTCATGGGCGTCTTCGATGTCACTCCTTCCAACGACACTGGCGAGTACAGGGTCCCACGCTCTGGGCAGAACCTCAAAAATCCAGCGGGCCTCCACTTCATGGCTCCACCAAGCGATCAAGCGTCTCGCCAGAGCAGCATCAGCTGTCAGGCCAGCAACGCCTTTTCGTACCGCTACCTCGAACCATCCAGCTGGGTGTGCGGCGAGGCGGAGCACCTTCACGATGTCTGCTTCGCCCGGCGCACGCTGCGTGATCCAGACTTGGATCGCCTCTGGGAGCCCTTTCAGACGTGGTAACTCCTGAAGAGGCAGCAGAGCGTCTGGCGCCGCATCAGGAAGCAGCCGGATAATGCTCTGCCGCAGGGCCTCTACGGTGGCAGACTGGAAATCGGGCCGCAGGGAAAGAGCGGGCAGGAACCTCAGGGCGTAGGCAGCATCGATGATACTTCCGTGCTGCTCAAGACGTTCCAAGGCAGAGGCGACAGCGTGAGCACGATGCAAGTCGCGGATACTTCCTGTCATTGCGTGAACGACACCATCCGCGGGTCCCGGAGTGACCTGAATCAGTGCCTCAAGCACGGGAATCGCGGGCATGTTGACATCAGCATGGAAAGTCCGTAACGACCACTCAGGCGTCTGCCACACAGGCCCAACCTGCGCAAGCACAATCACATCCGGCGGCTCATGGGCGTCGGGGAGTACCTGTGGCGTCAGATAGGGGCGGAAGCTGAGCATGCTGCGCGCTTCCGGCCACAACAATGCCCACAGAGAGGGCAGTCGGTCGTGCCACAGCTCAACCGACGGCACCACGATGCGCTTCCCCCTTGTCGAGACGAACAACGCGGCGACCTCAGCCCCCTCTTCGAGCGAGAGAAGCTCACCCTGCTCCGGTTCAGGCAGCTCGAGCGGCTCACCTGTCGAGGCATCGAACGCTGCTGACTCGCGGAGCAGGGTGAGCAGGGGACGCAGATCAGCGAGTTCGCCAAACAAGGTCTGCGGCGCGGAGAGCAGGCGCGTGATCACGCTCCCCGCCCGCTTCGCCTGGGGCTCTGGTTGTGTGAACGTCAGGACATAGCGGCCGCCGATTGGACGAGCAGCGAAGTAAGGTGTCCACTCGCCCTGCTCCGCGTAGTGGGGGGTAAGGTCCGTGAAGCGCTTGAGCTGCGCGTCATCTGTGGACGTGAGGTTGGATGGAGTGAGACTGCCACGCAACCACCCATGACCGCCTTGGCTCCGGTACCCGTAGACCGCCCAATCAAGCACCATGGGCCCGGTCCAGAAGCCAGGCAATCGGTAGGGTCAGGTCCGGGCTCCGGTCACCGTTTCGAGTGACCACATACCCTTGACGGCTGGGATCGGCGTCCACGAACCTTTCGTCGTGGCCGTCCGTACCCGGCTGCAAGCGGCGTTCTGTGGCGCTCAGACCGAACACCTCCACGTCGACTGCCGACCAGGTTCCCTTCAGGAACATGTGGAGCAAAGGGTAGCGGTCGGCCAACATCTGTGGGGGCGAGAGGCGGCCATCGGGATCGACCTCATCCCAGCAGCTCAGGACCACAGCCAGCGGCCAGCGCACCCTCGCCTGCCGTGCCCAGCCACGGGCGAAGAGCATCAATTGCAGTACCTCGACGTACTGGGCGTCTGGGGCCAAGACGGTGGCCGCGGGTTGCTGCGTATCTGTCCCCGGGGTGCGTTCAGTGACCCCACTATTCGTCGCACGCACCCCGGGTGCCTCACTCTCAAGCGAGGGACGGATCATCAGGAGCGCACCATCTGCTCCAGTCGTGCGCTGGACCCACGACTTGGACAGGTGGCGTGCGTCAACGACAACGTCCTTGAATGCCTCTCCAGCAAACTCCGGCCACAGCATGTCGATGGCCCGCTCAGAGCCGTCCACCAACGGCAGGCTGATCGTCTCCTGCGTATCGTAGGCAGTTCGCACGGGGTAGCGTCCCTGCTGCAGGGCCTCCTGAGCTGCCTGCAACGCCTTGAAGCTTTCCGGGGTGTCCCGGAGTCGCAGGGCCGTGCTCACGTCTGGGTTCTCGAACCTCCCGAGGAGCTGCGCGCCATAGACGGTCTTTCCCGCATCACTCACTCCCAGCAACAAGACCTCACTCATGCGCCTTCCTTTATGAACCTCGCCAGACGAGCCTCCCGGTCACCTGATGCCGACACGTGAACCCTTGGTGCAAGGATGGCCTCAAGGATGGCTGCGACGCTCTCTAGAACGCCGGTGCCTGCCTCGCTGCCCTGCTCGAACGTGGACACAGTTTCAAAGGAAGAGTGATTCGGGAATCGGGATTCCAAGGCGTCCATGACGTCTTGGATCTCCTGCCGTCTTTGTGTGCCGACTGGGATGGCATCCGATTTGGTGTAGACGGCAACGAGTTTGGCAGGAGGGCCGTGGCGCTCGGCATTCGCGAGCCGCCCCGCCAAGCGTTGAAGCGTGCCACGTGCGATCAGTCGCTGAGGCCCCGACAGTTGCGTGGGATCGATGCACAGCAGAATGCCGTCCGCATGTCGTAAAGTGTCGCGCGCGCCTTGCGCCGCTTCAGCGCTTGCGTCTTGCGCCCACTCCTTGAACCATTCCCCGGGCGTATCCGCAATCAACAGATCCAGGAGGCGGTCGTCCTGACCGCGGAATGCCAAGTGCAGGTAGCCAGGTTCACGGCGGTCACCACTGGTCCGTGGCGGATACGCCGGCGGCACGGGTCCCTGCCACGTCAGAAAGCGGGCGAGCTCGGCCCAACCATTCAATGTGTAGGAACCAGCAAAGTCACGTCCACCGAGAGGCTCACGCCTGATCCGGTCGTAGAGGGAGGTTAGGAAGCTGGTTTTCCCAGCATCTGGCAACCCTGCCAGGGCAATCACGATAGGACGAGTGCCTCCCTGTAACATCCTGGCTGTATGGGGCGTCAGGGTGTGGCCGGTCCATGTGGGGTACAGCACCCCATCCTCCGGAAGGCCGATCTGGGGTTGCGCCTTCATGGCTCGTTTCAGCGCCGGCGCGTACGTGGGGCAAGCTTCCAGCGCCAACCCGCGCATGCAAGCGCCCTCATGCGCGTTGCAGGCGAGTTCACTGCACTCAGGCAAGGAGGTCCGTGCCTGGCCAGGGCCGCTCATTTAATGAAAGCCTTGATTTGCCAGTTGCGGAACATCCAGACGGCCAGTTCTGTCGGCGTGAGCTGGGTCGTCCCTGGCACACCGACCCGGGCGTCCCAGTCGACGGCTTCTCTTGTGTCACCAGCCTGGAATGCCTCAAGCAGCAGCACACGGCCATCCGCCTGTGGCTCAGACGTTGGGGCTGATTCCAGGACACCATCGTCTGCAAGCTGCTGCATCACTTCCGCTAGTGAGCCTTGAGCGTCTCCGCCTGCTTTATTGGCCAGGTACCAGGCTTCGATCAACACTGCCTCCAGCTCATCAGTCGCCGGGACGGAGACGATCATGGCCAGGTCGTGTGCCATCTGTACGGCTGCTGTCAGCGGAGTGAGCGTTCGGTAGGCCCGCTGTAGGGGTTGGCTGTAGCGGGCTTGCATCCACCACATCACGTTCAGGCGCCTTTCGGCGAGGCCAGTGGCGGCCGCGGCCTGTTGGCTGACAGCCGCTACTCGTGCTGCGTCCTTGAGGACGGGACCTAGCGTCCCCTCGATAAGGTTCAGCGTGTTTTGGAACAGGGACGTCACACCCTTGGCGGCTTCGTTGCCGAAGTGCTCCGCCCACGCTTCGTTCACCGTTGGTTCTGTAATGGACAGGTAACTCCCTGAAAGACTGACCACGGCAAGTGTGTTGCTAGCTGCGTCGGACAGGGCAGTTGCGAGTGCCGGCTGCGCATTCGCTGGGAGGCTGAGCTTCAGGGCCTCGACCTTGGTCACGGCCTTACGAGGCGCTACCCCTTCGCCGTCCCATATCGCCTTCGCGTAAGACTCATAAATTTGCCTGAGGTCACGCAGGACCCGGGCTCGCAAGTCCGCCTCGATGCCTTCGACCTGACGCTCGAGAGGATCACGCAAGGCGAGGTACAGGACGCTCCCAGCCTTGGGGTCTCCCTGAGCGGCCTGCATAAGTGCCAGAATCCCCACGGCACGTAGGTACGGGAGGCCGCCGCCTTTGACCTCTGAGGTCAAGGTTTCCCACTCTGCCGTCAGTGCCTCGCGCACTGGCGTGAGCGCAGATAAGCTGCCTTCTGGAATAAAGGCACTGAGGGCTAGAGAAACGATCAGCCTCCTGTCCTGCGTGACAGCCTTCTCTAACGATGCGGCGGCTTTGCGCAGGTAGCCCAGTCGTTCCTTATTTACCTCGATGCGCCCCATGACGCCTGTAAAAATGTCGTCAAGAAGGTTTGTCTCAGTCGATCGCGACGAATTCAATTTTGCGTCTCCCCCGTGAGGTATCGGGTCAGGAGTGTGAAGCCGAGGGTGGTCGCCTGTGTGCCGACGTTGGTGAGAACCGTTTGGGCTGACTCGAGCCACCCGCTTTTCGCCTTGTCCGCCTTATCTGCCTCCACGATGAGGGCGGCTTGCCCTTCCGGTCTTGCAAGCACCGGCGCCAGCAGTTCCTCAGCACGTTCGGCCTGAATGCCGGGCAAGGCCGTCACTTCTTGGAGCACCATGCCGACCTGCTGGCGTAAACCCTCCGGGAGCTGGGCCCGCAGATCAGCGAGGAGGGTCTCATTGCGAGGCAAGCGTTCGAGAGCCGCCAACGTCAGATTCACGCGCACGATCGCGCCGTCGTCGGCCTTGCCCACCAAATCCGTCCAGCGGTCCAGCGAATTGTCCTGATCGTGCAGTTCTCCGGGATCTCCACCTGCGCCTTGCCAAAGGTTTCGAGCTGCGTTATAGGTTCCGAAGCGTGCTGCGAGGAGACGCACGAGGTCACGATTCGAGGGCATAGAAGTATTCTAGCCGCGCCAAGTGCCCTCAGGTTGGCTACAGCGCTTCGCTTCAGTCGGCGGCGACAGGCACGCCCATGGTCAGGTCGAGGCTGCTCACCCGTGCCGTGAGCGCTGCTTCGAAGCGTTCCCTGATGCGGTGGAGGTCATATCACCCGTGGGTGTAGTGCAGTGGCTCGTCTGCCAGCGGTATCGCAGTCTCCCGGCGCGACATTCCGTGCGACCGAAGCTGGATGCCGGGCCCCACATGGGCAGTACCACCGGCAAGGATTTGAGTTCTCCGGCGCACAGCGTCTGGCTGGTCAGAATGAGGTGGTCATCGTCATGGACGGCTCGGACCTCCGCAAACCCCACAGTCAGGCGCTCGAACATCTCTCGACGGTCCGCTCGCTGGACGGTCATCTGGTCTCGGGCTATCCGACCCTGAAAGCCATTGGCCTGACGCCCGATGGGCGTCGGACGTTGCTCTACCACACGCTCTACAGCCCTCAAGCGCCAGGCTTTACCAGCGCCAATACGGTGATCATCAACGCCATCAAGCGCATTGTGCAGGCGCTGCGGGCCGCAGGGGTCGGGCAGATCGTCTTCGTGCTGGACCGGGGCTTTGACGACCTCAAGCTGATCCGGCTGCTGGTGCGGCTCAAGGTTCAATTTGTGATTCGGGTCAAGCATGCCCAGCGCACCACCCGGTTGACTCCGACCAGCCTTGAACTCCCCCTGATTGATGCCGCCGGTCACGCCAGCGTGCAAGACCAGTTCGAGATGAAGCGGCCCGTCGTGACCGACGGCAAGGTCAAGTGGCGCAAGACGCCCGCACAGGTCCGCAGCCGTGAAATGTTCATCGATGGTGGACGCCTGAAGCTCAACGTGGTCAGACTAGAGTTCAGCGTGCCACTCAAGAACGACCAGGAGCAAGGTTGGCTGCTGCTCACCAACACCCCCACCGATGCGGTGGGGGCTGCTGGAGCTGTCGTGCGGCTCTATCTACAACGCTGGAGCATTGAAGAGGTCTTCTCGTGGATCAAATCCGCGCTCGGCTGGGAACAGGTCCAAATACTCGACTTTGACGCCTTGAGAACCCTGGTCGCGCTGGCCTGGATTGCGGCCTCGTTCGTATTCGATCTCAGCGAGTCGTTTGATGACACACAACTTCAACTGCTGGCTCATCTGGGCGGCTATGTCCCCCACAAAAACAGACCGCCAGGCAAGAAGATCCTGCTCCTGGGGCTGCTCCGACTCGCCAATGCATATTTGGTCGCCCATTCACAGCCAAAAGATGCGCTGCCTGATCACGTTGACGCTCTCCTACACAGCCTTTTTACCCGCCGCTGACTTTTGTCCGGTTCCCAACCAGAGTGCCGCCGCATCTCAGGGTCTGCTGGTCTTGCGCTTGCAAGACCAGCGTGCTGTTCAACTGCACCCACGGCACGGGTTTCTGGACCCATGATCGGTGGGTACGGTCCTATCTCGGACCGTACCGGGCCAGATTGGTGAAGTTGTGCTGCCCCGGAAGGACCAGCCAGAGGGTCAAGAGCAGCCGAAGGTAGACCTGCTGAGTGCGGCGGAGTCCAGTATGGCTGAGGGCAGCCGCGAGAATCTGGTTGGGAGTCGTTCGTTTGGTGCGCACACACTGACGAGAACGCCTTCCGTCTCATTTGTCAAAAACTTCCGGACTACTGACCGAGTAACGCCCGCATATTCCAGTCAATGCGGCAGTAAGTATTAACGGTGCGGTAACGCTCGATGGTGCAGGCTGACAATCAGCGCCATTCAGCGTGACAGCTTACCTTTACTGTTTTTTGACATATGGCTTTGAGGATAGAGGAGATGGACTGATGCATCCCCAGGATTTGACCTTCGTGCATTTTCCGCTGGCTGCTCTGATCTGGCCACTTCAGCCGTCTACCCTGGTTGACCTGCCAGTCTCCAACGAGGTATGCACGAATGCGGCATTCCAGCGCGAATTCTGCCTTGAATCGCTGCCAGATCTCGCCCTACCGGATGGTGCTCATCTGATGCGCCTGAATACCCGCACAGGCACGCAGCGGGTGTGCCGGGTGCAGTTATGCGTTCTACCGGATGGCCGCCGCCTAGGTGTCATCGAGGATCTGCACGTGGAGTGAACCCAAAGCGCAGGACCAGCAGGCAAGTCACTTCTAGGCTGGATGATAGCGGGCGGCGAACTCGGCAGGTGGGACGTAGCCGAGACTGGAATGCAGGCGTTCTTGGTTGTAAAGCTTACCGATGAAGTGGTTCACATGGCGCTGTGCATCGTCCAGATCAGCATAATCTTGAAGATCAACCTCCTCTGTTTTGAGAGTTTTGTAGAAACTTTCCATGCGAGCGTTGTCGTAGGGATTGCCTCTTCTGGACATACTTGGCGTGATACCCATCGCCCGCAGGCGGGCGATATAGAGCCGGCTGGCATATTGGACACCTTGATCAGAGTGATGAAGGAGTCCAGGTGCTGGATTGCGAGCAGCAAGCGCGTTATTCAGCGCGGCCAGTGATAGGTCGGCGTCGATAAACTTTGACATTGACCAGCCCACGATCTCACGCGTGAAACTGTCCAGCACGCATGCCAAGTAGACGAAACCCTGCTTCACCCTCACATACGTCAGATCAGCTTGCCAGACCTGATCTGGTTGGGTTGGAATCACTTGTGGGAGCAGATTGGGGAAGCGTTTCTCGCTGTGAGTGGAATCGGTGGTGCGCTGGTAACGCCGCTTGGGTCGACACAATAAGCGATGTTCCCGCATGACCCGCAGAACGCGTTTGTGATTGATGGACTGCCCGCTGCGTGCCAGTTCGCGAGTGACCCGCCGATACCCATAGCCGTTCCACTTCAGCACCACTGCTTCAATGTCAGTAGCGAGTCGTTGATCTTGGTCGATGACTGCGCGGTTTCGTTGACGGAGGTACCACGACCGACTGACCGCATGCAGCTCACACAGGCGACGCACCGACACCGTGGGATGCGCGTGTCGCGCATCCGAGATCATTTGGTGCCTTTGTTCAAGCGGTACGTCGCCAGCGATTTTTTCAAGATGGTGTTTTCTAAGGCAAGTTGGCCGCAATACCGCTCCAGCTCAGCAATCCGCAGCTCGGCGCTGCGATCTGTGGCCACGCCGTCGGTGAAGGCGGCTTCTCCGCGCGCCTCGACCTCTTTGCGCCAACGGTGGATCAGGCTGGGCACTAAACCATGTTCCCGGCTGAGTTGAGCGGTCGTTCGCTGGCTTGAATTGATTTGGTTGACGACCTGAAGCTTGAATTCACGGCTGTGATTGCGTCCTGGCATGAATGCTCCTTCGCGCTGTGATCAGCCTAACGGCTGGTCGGGGCAAAGTGGCTTGGCCGTTGGTCCTCTCTAGGGGGTTCATTCCAACGCCTATCATCTCGATGCCCTGACCCAGTTGAATGACCGCCGGGCATTACTGCTCGACGCTGGACGGCCGTTTGAAATCCGCTCACTGGTGCTGCTGGATATTGACGGCTTCAAAGCCGTCAATGATGCACTCGGCCATGCAGCAGGTGATGCAGCACTGTGCATGCTGGCTCGCCTGCTGGAAAGTGCTGCTCACCGCTGGGGTGCGCGCGCCTATCGGCTTGGCGGTGACGAGTTCGTGCTACTGAGCAGTCTGCCGCTGAATGCCCAGCAGCTCATACCGGTGCAGGCTCACTTCAAGCAGGCACTCAGGACACTGGGCAGCGTGGAGAACGGCAGTTTCTCATATGGGCTGGCGCAGGCTCCATTCGATGGCCAGACTCTCACAGCCCTCTTGCGCCAGGCCGACACACACCTGAGCACTCACAAGACCCGCAGATGCGGCGAGGGAACCGGGCCGCTCAGGCAACTGCTCGGCTTGCCTCTTGACGCTGCTGGGCAGGAACACGGCGGTCGAAGGTGCGGCGCGTGAAATCGAGCCACCGCTCCACCGAGTATGCAAGTCAGAAGCATGCCTTCTCTTCTCGCCAGATCTGCTTTTTCGTGAGCAACCTTAAGGCCAAGAAATACCGTTCCAGACGAATTTTTCAAGAGTTAACGCTGCGGTAACGCCATTCAAAATAAGATTTCTGTGAACCAAGGGAGGGAACAATGAAAAAATTGACTGCAAGTCTTCTGATGCTCCTGGGATCGCTCGCACTGGCCGAAACCCGTACGGCCAGCACCCAGGTCACACTGACCGTATTGCCAGACTGCTCAATCAGCGCCACCGACATGGACCTGGGTGTGTACAACGCCCGCACCGGTGCGGCAGGCACCGCCACCGTGCGCGTCAAGTGCAACATCAACGCCGACGTGACGTTTGCGCCTAACCGAGCCGACAACAGCAAACGGGTCTTGAATGGTCCAGGCGGCAGCCAGATTCCTTACCGGCTGCAAGAAATCCTACCGCCAGATCAAAACGACATCGGCTTCGACAACCCTTTTGCCAATGTCGATTTCAGCAACACCGACACCACCGGCAGCTTCACAGTCAAATCCACCTCGCAAGGATCGTCCTTTTTGCTGCGCGGCACGGTTGCACCAGGACTTTGGAAACCTGCCGGGCAGTACACCGACCTGATCACGTTCACTATGACCTACACACCCTGAACGACCGCTGAACTCTGACCCTTCGCCTTCATTCCGCCTTTACAAGGAGAATCACTATGAAACTGCACACCCTATTCATTGCCGCTGCCCTCGCCGCCTCCGCCGCCCTCGCAGACACCAAGACTGCCAGCAGCCAAGTCAGCCTATCGGTGCTGCCTGACTGCACCATTAGCGCCACCGACATCGATCTGGGCGTCTACAACTTTCGCACTGGGGCTAGCGGCTCGGGCACGGTGCGGGTCAAGTGCAACGTGTCGGACGCGCAGCTGGTGTTCGGAACCACACCGCCTTCGGATAGTGCCGCGTTCGGCAGTGGCACCTCTATGACCGTCAACCGCACGCTAACTGGCCCAAGCGCAGCTACTATTCCCTATCAAGCCAAATTCAGCTTCGCTCCCAATGTCCCTGGTCAGCAGCTCATCAATTTTGAAGGGGTCTCGGTTAAAGGTGTCGGCTCTTTGGGCTATCTGGGCCTTCACAATGATCTCAACAACATTGATCTCCCTGTCGTGGCCACCGTAGCTCCCGGTCTGTGGAAACCTGCCGGACAGTACACTGACCTGATCGTCTACACCCTGAATTACAACATGCCCACCTTCTAAGCTGTTTCAGGAAACCCATCATGCTGACTCGCCGATTTGCCCACCCAATTGCTTTGCTGGCGCTGCTGCCCTCCCTAGCGCTCGCCACCATGCTGCCGGACCCCACCAGCACGCCCGTCACGGCCCAGTACCTGCCCTCATGTGGCCTGAGCGCTACTGATCTGGATTTTGGGATTTACAACAGTCGCGTGGGAGCGTCGGGCATGGCCACCGTCCAGGTCACCTGCAACACCAGTTACAGCGTGACGTACAGCGGCTTCAGCGGGCAGCTCAAGCGGGGTGGCGAACGAATCGGCTACACCCTTACAGCCCAGAAAGTCGGCGGCCTGGGCGCGGCCCTCACCCTCAAGGCCAACTGCCTGGGCCTGTGCGACCTGGTCCAAACCAGCAGCGCCCTGACCGGCAACGGCAGCGCCCTGTATGACCGCTACACCCTGGTCGGCGCGGTGCCTGCTTTGCAAACGGCCCCGGCAGGAACTTATAGCGACACCGTGACATTCACTCTGAATTACAACCCGGAATAATCGACTTGTTTTAAAAGCCTGATTGCCCCGAACCTGCCGAACTGAAACGTGACCACCTGAACAATGCTATCGCTGCCTGGAGCTTCCCGCTCAGCGGCCCACCGACCCTGTGACCCGGCTTCTCCGGGTGACGTCCTTCCCTTTTGGCAATGGTTGTCGCTTGCTCCTGGAGACCACATGAACCCGTTACGCGCCTGCCTCGCTTTGACCCTGGCCCTCAGCCTCGCCGCCTGTAACATGGCCAGCACACCGCCCAGCCCGGCGGCCTCAACCCCAGCCACCGCCGAAAAGGCCCCAACTCAGAGCCATCCCCTCATCACCGCCCAGTCGCTAAATGTGCCACCCGAAGCGCAGACGCTGGTCAACAGCCTGGTCTCTCAAGGCCAGTCAGTCCAGGACGTGGCAGCAACGGTGCAAACCCAGTTTCACTTGAGCGCCTCGCTGCTGGCCCAAGCCCTGAGTACGGCCCACCTCAGTGATCAGGACATCGTCTCGGCCCTCAAGGCCCAGGCCTTCAGCTTGCTGGACGCGGGGGGAGCGTTGCAGTCGGTTCTGGGCAAGAATGCCACTGACGCCTTGGCGCTGCTCAAATCGGTGGCTTACCTGAATCTCAATACGCCTGCCCAATGGCCCGCCATCAGCGATATGCTGCGCCAGATCTATAAGTACAAGCCCGACGACTTCGTGTCGCTACTCAAATCTAGCCGCCTGCTCAGGTCGGTGGTCAGCTTCGATCTGTGGAACAATCTCGGCCTGACACTGGGCGGCACTTTTGGTCAATCACCTGTGGCAGCGTTGCAAACCATTAAGAATTCAGGCTTCTACACCATCACCGACCCCAATGCGGTGAAGGGCTTTGGCTATTTTCTGCATGACGGCCTGAAACTGAGCGCAGACAAAGCAGTGGCCGCGCTGGTGCAATCCGGCGTGGTGCAGCTCGGTGATTCGGCCACCTATCTCAACGTGGCGACGACCCTTAAGGATGTATTCGGCAGCAGCGCCGCGCAGGTCGCCCAAGCGTTTAAGGGAGCCGGATATGCCGTGGTGGACACCGCCAACGTGCTCAAGGCCCTCTTTTCATCTACCGCCTCAGACGCGGCCAGCGCCCTCAAGGCAGCGGGCTACAGCGTGGTGGACGTGGCGCTGGGCCTGAAAACTATCTTTGAGCAGACGGCCAGCCAAGCGGCTAGCACCCTGAAAGGGGTGGGCTACAACATCGCGGATGTGGCGTTGGGCCTGAGAACCACTTTCGCCCAAACCGCCAATCAAGTTGGCAGCATCCTTAAAGACACCTTTTCAGCGGGGGCCAGCGCGGTGGCCGGAGCGCTTCAAAGTGCGGGTTACGCTATTGATGACGTGGCTAGCACCTTGAAGAACGTCTTTTCGTCCAGTGCCAAGGATGTCGCCAGCATCCTTAAGAATCTGAAATACGACATCAAAGGCATTGCCCGCACCCTCAAGTCAGTGTTCAACTCGTCGGCCTTGCAGGTCGCAGGCTTCTTCAAAGACTTGGGCTATACCTACGTCGATATCGGCTACGCTCTCAAGGACGCCTTCTCGTCCAGCGCCAACGATGTGGCGGGCATCTTCAAGAGCCTGGGTGTCAGTATCACCGACATCGGCAACACCCTGAAGAACGTCTTCTCGTCTAGCGCTTCACAAGTAACGGGCATCTTCAAGAACCTGGGCTACAACATTCAAGATATCGCCAGCACCCTCAAGTTGGTCTTCAACTCTTCGGCCTTCCAAGTAGCGGGATTTTTCAAAGATTTGGGTTACGGCTATGTTGAGATCGGTAATACACTTAAAAATGTTTTCTCTTCCTCTGCCTCGCAGGTGGCGGGATTTTTCAAAGACCTGGGTTACGGCTATGTTGAGATCGGCAATACGCTCAAGAATGTTTTCTCTTCCTCTGCCTCGCAGGTGGCCAGCATCTTCAAAGGTCTGGGCTACAGCTTTGATCAGATCGGCAGCACCCTCAAAAACGTCTTTGGCAGCAGCACCAGTACCGTGGCAAGCATCTTCAAAGGGCTGGGAGCCAATGCGACGGACGTTGCCAACACCCTCAAAAATGTCTTCAGCAGCAGCGCCAACGATGTGGCGAGCGTGCTCAGATACGCTTTTGGCAGCGGCGCGTCCGAAGTGGCGGGCGTGCTGAAAAATGTCTTCTCAGCCAGTGCAAACACGGTGGCTAGCACCCTCAAGAGCGTCTTCGGCAGCGGGGCCAGCGACGTTGCCAGCGCTCTCAAGTCAGCGGGATACGCTCTCAAGGACATCGCTTCGACTATTGAAAGTGTCTTCTACAAGTCAGCCAACGATGTGGCGGCCATCTTCAGCGACGTGCTCAAGGTGTCGACAGATGAGATCAAGAGCACTTTCAGCTCGCTCGGTCAGGACATCGGCGATTTTCTCAAGAACATCGGCGACACCATCAAAGACGGTTTTTGCAGCATCTTCCATTGCTGAGCGCTTGCTCATCCTGAACTGAGCCGGGCCAGTATCCCCATGTGAGGGCTGGCCCTCAACACAGACAGCCTCAACGCATACCCAGCCAATGGCCTCCTACACTGGAACCTTATGAAACAATACCTGAACCCTGTTCTCCGTCTGACGCTGGGCGCTTTCCTTCTCCTCAGCAGTGCGGCCCTAAGTGCCCAGGCCGCCTCGCTGCAAATCAGCCCCACCAGCCTGCGCTTCGATTTGCCGCAGCCCCGCGCCGGATCGCTGACGCTGAGTAACCCCTCGAGTGAGCCAGTGACAGTCAGCGTAGAACTATCTCGCTGGACACAGACGGGAGGCGAGGATCAGTTTGCGCCGACCCAGGACGTACTGGTCAATCCGGCGCGGTTCGTGGTGCCGCCCAACGGCTCGCAGATTATCCGGGTGGGCTGGCGCAGCAAGGCGCTGCCCGGCAGTGAGCAGGCCTATCGGATGACGGTGCAAAATGTGCCGGGGCCGTCATCAGCGGGTGAGGGGATCAAGGTGCAGGTGGTCTTGAAGATGAACGTGCCGCTGCTTTTCACCTTGCCCACTGCCCAGCCGAAGGTGAGCTGGACATTGACGCGCCAGAGCGACCAGGTACAGCTCAGCGTTCAGAACAGCGGCGCACATTTTGCCAGTTTCAACAATGTGACGCTGATCAGCGGCGATTACAAGGCCAGCGTCGGATCGTTCGCGGTGCTGGCGGGAGGCCTGCTCAGCTTCACGTTACCTAGCGCAGTAGCGGCGCTGACGGGCGGCACTGCTGCCCAGATCAACTACGATGCTCAGGATAAGAGCAAGGTGGGAGAACGTGAAACGCTCACGCTGGCGCTGCCTTAGTCTGTTGCTGGGGCTGACACTGGGGCAGGCCAGTGCCCAACAGACCAGCACTCAACAGGCCCAGGGCGAATTGCCGGTCCAATCGGCCACCTGTCCCGCTGTGGACGAGACGCTGATCAGCTTGCAAGTCGGCGACGACAACCGGGGTGATGCCACCGCGCTGATCAGCGGCGCGGGCATTCTGATTTCAGAAGGTGGTCTTCTGCCCGAGGAAGCGACCTACATTGCCGAGACGCTACTCTGCGCAGGTAATTCATATGTCCGGCTCAAACCCCAGGTCGGGGTGGTGTTCTCACCAGGCAACCAGCAGATCGTGGTGACACCTGCGCCCTTGCTGTTGGGCCAGCATGATTATGATCTGGCGACAGGCAGTCTCAGCCCCAGTACCCGTCTGCCGGTGCTACGCCTGACCTATCAGGTAGGAGGGCGTATCGGTTTACAACTTGCCACCGCACAGACCGAGATCAGCCCTGAGGTGCGGCTGGGCAAGGCTACGGCGGCGCTGCGACTACGCGGCCAGTACGATTCATCCCAGCCTCAAAGCACCGCTGCGCAGTTGGGTTTCCGGGCCAGTTATCCGCTCACGCGGGCGCTGGACGCCGAAGTTCTCTACCAGGAAGATAGGAGCGTGACCAGCAGTGTCAGCGGCGCAGCCAGCGGCTTTAGCGGCCTTCGCCTAACTTACCACCCAGCACAGGTCCCACAGCTCAAGAGCCTCACCTTTTTACTACCGACCCGCAACACTCTAGAAATCTACGACAACGGTTTCCTGATTCAGAGCGTGGACGCCCTGCCAGGTCGGGTGAATCTGCAAAACATCCCGCTGCACTATCAGAAAGGCGAAATCAGCGTGCGGGCAGTCAGCGGCGCACGCGAGGTGGCCCACATAAGTTACGATCTCGGCAGCGCACCCGTTTCAACGGGGCCACAGCTCCTGGCCGAGGGCGGCTGGCTGGATCAGCACGCTTACGTGGGCACCCAGCTCAACTGGGCGATTAATCCGCACTGGGCTATGACGGGCGCGGCGAGCTGGCAGGACCAAGTCGGTGCGCAACTCAGCGCGGGCGTGAGTGCCAGCTTCGATCCCGTGTCGCTGAATGCCAGCATCAGCGCTGTACTGGATGCCCAGAACAAATTGCAGGCAGCCCTCAACGCCGGGATCAATTACACGCTGGGCGACTACGGGGTGGGCGGCGTAGTCAGTCTGCCGCTGGACAACCTCAAGGCTTTTCAAGTCAGCTTCACGTCCAGCCTCAACCGAAGTGGCGTCAACGTGACATCCAGCTTCGGCTATCAGAACAGCAGCCAGCAGTTCAGCGGAGCACTCAGCGCCGGATGGCAGGTCAGCCAGCAGCTCGCCCTTCAGAACTTCGTCAGCGTAACCGGCGAGAGCAGCCGCTTTGGAATCCGCGCCACTTACACCCCCGGCCCCAACGATACGCTGAGGACCGAGGCGTCGGCCAGACCATCGGTCAGCTATACCCACGCCTTCAACGACGCCACCTCCGTAAAGCTGACCACCGACTTCAGCGGCGCGCAACTGGAATACCGCTCCCAGTCGCTTGTCGACGCTTACCTACTGGCCGACACCAGCGGGATGGCTGTGCTCAACGTGCGTGGGGCACTGACGCTGGTGGCTGGGCAGCTCTCGGCAGGGCTGAACAACGCGGGCAATATCTTGGTGGTCCATACCGGCGTGCCGAACCTGCGGATCAGCCTCAACGGGCAGCCGCAAGGCCGCACCGACGCGGCGGGCGATGTAGTGCTCAGTGGCGTGGACGCGGATGTGCCGCAACTCATCCGCTTTAATCTGGATGATTTACCGCTGGAGGTCAGCGTGAAAAACAATGAATTCAGTGTGCGGGTAGTTGAAGCGGGCGTCTACGAGCTGGACTTGCGTGACCAGTTCACCGTCTCACGCCTTATAACCTTCAAATGGAAGAACGGTCAGCCCGCCGCTGAGGGCCGCCTTGTCGTTGGGCGCAAGACGTATCTGCTTGACGCAGACGGCTCGGCTTTCGTGGATAGCGCCAACCGCGACCTTCCTGCCGAATTGCAGTTCGGCGACGAGAAATGCAACGTGTTGCTGCGGCAGCTCAGTGAGGTTACATGTCAGCCCTAAGCCGCTTAATCTCGCCCGGAGCGCTGCGCCGCTGTCTGCTGCTCAGCTTGCTGTTCGGCGGCGCAGCACAGGCCCAGGAGGCGCAGTCACCGCCGTACACCTGCACGGTGGTGCTACCCGCTGGCCTGGATTTTGGCCCTTACCGTTTCTCGCAGGGCGTCACCCTGGCCAGCGGCCTAGTGGTGACATGCAGCGCCGCTGCAGTGGGGGCCGGGCCGCTGCATGTCTCGCTGAGTTCCAATCTTTACGTCGGTGGTCAGTTGCCCGCGCTCACGCTTGGAAGTGAGCGCCTGAGCTACATGCTCGCCATCGGTCCCGGCAAACTGCCGTTCGGCCCCACCGGATTTCCGCTGACTTTCGATTTTTCGCGCAGCCGTAGTCCGGCACCGCTGAGTGTGCCGCTACTGGGCCAGATTCCTGCTGGGCAATGGAAGCCCGCCGGGACGTATCAGGGAAATCTGGAAGTGACGCTGAATTTCTTACCCTGATTTGATCTGCCAGGGACCAAAGTAGCACTGTGCCTGAGTAAAGTTTCTTGTACCAGGAAGATGCTTGCAAATGGATCATCCTGAATATGACTAATCGGTTATTTAGATAAATGTGAAAAACTTATCATAGCGAAGGCGTGTATTTGTGAAATTATCAACCTGTGCAACTTCTGCTGCTGGGAGGATTCTGGTGGACGTCACTGGATGAAGCGGAGCGCCAGCTCCTCACGCCGAATCTTAACGCCTGGGTATGCGCCATCCTGGCAACCAGCGAACAACCCGTCACCCGTGAATATCTGGCTGACCTGCTGTGGCCCGAACTTAATGCTGGTGCCTCGGCCAACTCGCTGCGCCAGCGCCTGCACCGGCTCAAGCAGACGCCGTTAATCGCTGGTCTCAATGTGGGACCAAAACTCCTCAAGTGGACCGGCGACTCGGACGTGGCCGCCTTTCGCCGCTGCTGCACGTCAGGCGACTGGCTGGGGGCACTGACGCTTTATGGGGGGCCTCTCCTTCAGGGAGTGCCCTTCGCGGCTCACCAGCCGCTCGAAGACTGGCTGGAGCCGCAGCGCACCAAGCTGCACGGCGCGTACCGGCATGCACTGTGGCAGCGCACCAGAGAGCTTCAGGCCAGCGGCGAGCGTCAGGCCGTGGTGGCACTGCTGCACCAGGCCACCCAACTCGACCCGGACGCCTCAGATGTGGTGGCCGAACTGGCCCGCAGTTATCTGATCCTGCGCGAGCCGCTCAAGGCGACTCAGGCCATCGGGCAGCACCAGGCTCACTTGGAGCGCGAACTCGGAGAAGGATTGCCCGCTGACTTGGAAACCCTGCTAGCCGAAGCGCGGGGTGCGCTGGGCACTGCCGACGCGCCGACCTTGTGGGGTTTACCCACTTTCCTGACCAGTTTTGTGGGCCGCCAGATCGAGCAGCAGACGGCTCTTGCCCGCCTCACTGCCGGTCCGGCGCACCGCTGGTTGACCATTGCCGGTGCGGGCGGCGTGGGTAAGACCCGGCTGGCCACCGAACTGGCGCGTGTCTACGCTGAGCAGACCCGACACGGCGTGTACTTCTTCTCGCTCGCCCCACTATCCGAGGAAAGCCAAGTCGTTGAGGCGATCTTGCAAGCGTTCGGTGAACCACTCGAAGGACAATTACCACCGCGAACCCGCTTGTTCCGGGCCTTGGAGAGGCGCGAGGTGTTGCTGGTGCTGGACAACTTCGAGCACTTGAGTGGGATAGCAGATCTGCTGCCCGCCCTGCTCTCAGCCTGCCCGCAGGTGCGGCTTCTGATCACCTCGCGCCAGCGTCTACATTTTCAAGCCGAGGAGGTGCTACGGCTGGGACCATTGGGAGGCGAGCAAACAAATGCCCCGGACACCAGTAGCGTGCAACTTTTCATCGACCGGGCCAGCCGGGCCGACTTGTCCTTCGACACGGCGGGATCACAAAGCACCATCAGTCGTATCGTCGAGCGTTGTGAGGGGCTGCCGCTGGCCATCGAACTGGCCGCCGCCTGGATCGGCGAGTACAGCCCCGAAGTGGTCCTGAGTCAGATGCAGCAGAGCTGGGACTTTCTGCAGACCTCGCTACGCGATATCTCCGAGCGCCACCGTTCGCTGCGGGCCGTGTTTGAGTACTCCTGGCAGGTGCTCCCGCTAGGATTGCGGGCCGCTTACACCTACCTGGCTATATTCCGCTCACCGTTCAGCGCTGCTGCCGCCGCTGCGTTGGGCGTGAGCGAACCGGAATTGCATCTGCTTGAACAGCGCTCGCTGATCAATGCGGCCAGCGGCGGGCTGTTCGTCTGGCACGAGAACCTGCGCACGTATGCGCTGGAGCAGCTCGGCGATCAACTCACTGGGAAGCTCGATTTACACCTGGATTATTTTCTGATGCTGGCCGAGGTGGCGGCCCCGCAACTCAAGGGCCGCGAGCAGGCCCGCATTCTCAGCGAGCTGGCCGCCGTCTACCCGGACCTTCGCAGTGCGCTAGCTTACGCCGTGCGGGCTGGGCAGATCGGACGCGGACTACGGCTTTCCGGGGCGCTGCATTGGTTCTGGTACGTACGCGGCTTTCTGGAGGAAGGCCTGAGTTGGCTCGATCTGTTTCTGGATAAGGCCGAGCATCAGTCGCACCTCAATGACTCAGCCGCTTACGCCCTGGCCCTACGCTGCGCTGGTGGCCTCTCCAAAGACCGGAGCTTGTTCGAGATTGCAGCGCAGCGCTTTGTTGGAGCCATGCAGCTTTACCGCTCCTTGAATGACCTCACTGGGCAAGCCCATACCGCCCACATGCAGGGCGTGCTAGAGCGTGATCTGGGGCATTACCCGGCGGCCCGGCAAGCCTTTGGTGAAGCCATCAGCTTGCGAGAGCAGGAAGGTGACCAGCAAGGGCTAGCAACCACTCTCAACGATCTGGGTATTCTCAGCGCCTACGAGGGTGACCGGGCCGCCGCCCGCTCCTTCTTTGAGCGCAGTCTGGTGCTCAAGCGCGAGGTGGGGGATATCCAGGGAGTGGCCTACGCCCTGAACAACATTACGAATGTCATTGATGATCTGGACGAGATTTTAACGCTGAATGCTGAGAGCCTGCGGCTCAAACTGGAACTAGGCGACGTGCAGGGCAGCGCGGTGAGCTACGTCAACTACGCTCATAACTTCATTGAGCTCGGGCGTCTGGACGAGGCGGCGGCGCAGTACATTCAGGCGCTGCGGCTGTTTCGTCAGCTGGGCAGTTTCAGCGCTGCCGCCGAGCTCCTCGGCTCGGTGGCCCACGTTGCCCTGGAATATCACCAGTTTGTTGCAGCGTTGGAATTCGCCGATGCGGCGTTGCATATGGAAACCGTGACAGGTGTGAAGATGCTTACTTCTGTCCGCGCAGGAGCTGTAGAGGTTCGTCGACGGGCACTGGAACACGTGACTGTACGTCCACTTCCCGAATGGGCCGCTGATCCGGCCCACGCGCTGGAAATGGCATTGCGGTTTCTGGAGGAGAACCTGACGACCAAATCTACGGGCCTAGGCCAACTCTATGGCCTGGCGAGAACAAGCGCCTGACGGTCTGACGTAGCCCTCCAGAGTCAGAGGGTGACACTGACCGGTATCACGTGCATCTATTCTGAGTTGCGTGTTCGGAAGTCAGACAGCGGCGCAGTGCTCCGTGGTTCTGACAAGTTGTTGGCGTAGGGTGAGGCTGTGCTGACCGACCAGAAGCTTTCAGGGTACCGATTCCCGCTTTCGGTCATAGGCCATGCCGTCTGGCTTTACCAGCGTTATGCCCTGAGTTATCAGGATGTCGAAGAGCTGCTGTTTGAGCAGGGCATCGAGTGTCCCGCGAATCTATCCGCACCTGGTGCATCAATTTCAGTGGTGAATTCGCTCAAAACTTGCGCCATCGGGACGAGATGCACGTGGTCGTGGTGGGGTGACCCATTGGCTGTGGAGGGCTGTCGACGAACACGGAACCGTGCTCGACGTATTCCTCCAGCGGCACCGAGACACTTCAGCGGCGACGTCGTTTTTCCAACGTCTGGCGGGTGAATATGACGTCCCAGAAACAATCTGCACTGACAAGCTGGCACGCTATGGGGCGGCTATCCGTGAGCTTCCGTTACTGGACGACATCGATCATCGGTAGGTGATCTCGACAGCCCGGTGTAACAATTTGATTGAACAGCGGGCAGGTGTCCATCCGGGCGTATCGTCGTGAACGGAGCGGCCAGGCCCCATACGGGTGCCGTTCTGGACAAGAACACCCGTGTGGGGCCATTCCTCCCATTCTGCCCAAGACAATCTCATCGTCTTACACGACGTCAGGAACGGAGTCAACTGGGATTCCGGCAGGTCAAACGGGCCCAAGGTTTTCTCGACCTACACGCCAGAATCGCTAATCTTCACGGCTCTGCCCGCTCAACCATCATTGCCAATGACCGACGATCTTCCCTGAGTGCCGCGCTGCAAAGCTGGAAGGCCGTTGTGTAGCAGGTGGCCTGAAGTTCAGGCCACCTGCTACCGTTGCTCCTCGGGTCTACCTTGTCGGCAACAACTTGCCAGAACCCTTTGGGTAGTTCAGTTGTAGATGCGCTTGAGTTGCACCGTGTACCGGGCCAATTCGTGCGGTGTGCCGACGACCTGCGCCGCATTCACCCTCAGTTGCAGCACACCCTGGTCGTAAGGATCGAACTTCAAGTACTGATTGGCGAGCAAAATCACTCGCCGCCAATCCCCCGACGCTTCAAACCGGGTGAGCTGCACGCGCAGCTCCAACGTGAAGGTCAACCAGAGTTCTTCGCGGATCTCCTGCACCCACGCGCTATCTTGGATGCTGGGCATGAACTCACCCCGGTACAGCGCCAACATCCGCGCCGCCTCACCCCGGTCTGCCGCTTGCCGGAAAGCTGAGACGTCCAGCTCACAGTGAACCAGCCTCCCGAGTCGGTAGACCGGAGCGTTCTTCAAGCCGGTGAAGACCACCACCTCCCGGCCCAGCTGTTCACGTAACTCAGCGATCGCGCTCCGGATATACCCACTGCCGGTCTTGGGGTCCTTATCTGGGTAAAGGGCCAGTTGAATCTCAGCGCGGGTTTTGCCTGGATGCAGATGCAGGTACGCCAGCAGCAGCGCACTTCCTTTCAGCGAGAGCGGCACCTCGGTGTGGTCTTTGAAGACGCTGACGCGGCCTAAAGTGCTGATCTGCAACGACATCAAGCTGTCTTCTGGCAGGCGCGGCGAGCCGATCAGGTGCGCTAAGTTATCCAGTACTGGCTCTAACAGCGGAGCCGTTTCTGGTTCCAGCAGCGCGTAATGCACCAGTTCTTGCAGCTCGTCGAAGTCGGGCTGGAATGCCGTATGAAGCTTGAGGCGCAGCATCTCGAACAGCGCTTCCCTGAAGTGCGTAACGGCCAGTTCGCTGCGCTGATCACTGAGCGCGGCGGCCCCGGCGTGCATCAGCACTCGAATCAATTCCGGGGCACGGCCCTGCTGACGCAGCTGCTGCGCGGCCCGGTGAAGGGCATCTTCCGCTTCTTTTGGTTGATGGCGTCGGCGCAGCAGCATGCCGAACGCAGCCCAGAGTTCTGCGGGCCACTGCTCTTGAGGCGTGCCAAACTCCGCTAACGTCCGCAACCCTTCCCCGAAGCGTTCCAGGGCGCTGTAGCGTTCGGCCAGCTTCGCAGTAGCCCAGACGCTCAGTTCGTAATCTTCGAGCGCCCCGGCTCGCAGGGCCACTTCCTCCAGATGCTCGGTGTAGCGCTCAAACTTGCCTGTCAGGCGCTGCAACTCACAGCGGGCAATGAGCGCGAGGGTATGCTCCCGCACAGCGTCGGTGTAACGCAGCGCTCGTCCCACCAGTTCTAGCGTCGCTTCCGCACCGAGGTAGTCTCCTTGCTGAATCTGCAATTCCAGCAGGCCGTGCAAAGCGGTCAGGCGCGGCTGCGGGAGCGGCTGTTCAGGGAGTTGACGCAACGCTTCTTGGAAGAGGTGTTTAGCTCGGCTGTGATTGCCAGTCCGTAAATATGTCTGCGCCAGCGAACTGGTGACTCGCGCCGTGAGTTCAGCGTCGCCAAACGCGATGTATCCGTACCACGCCCGCTCCAGGCGTTTGATGCCCGCTTCAATATCACCGTGCTGGAGTTCAGTTACCCCCCACCACCGCAAGCAGCGCAGACTCAGTTCACCGTGCAAATCTGGGTGTACCGAAGCGAAATGACGGCAAGCCTCTTCGAATCGGCCAGCGAAACGCAAGTAATTTCCGTACTCGACGCTCGCTTCTGAATCGCCTTGCAGGTGGGCCTGAAGAAGCGGCAGCTCCGCCAGTTGAGCTTCGCCGCTGCGGAGGTACGCCAGGCCCAAGAGTCGCCACGTAACCGGGGTGTCGGCTGCGCTTTCAAGGGCTGCAATCACCGCCTGGTATTGACCGAGTTCGAGTTGACTTTGAAGCTGTTCCACGGCGCTTTTTCCTCGTGCTTGCAGCACAGCGTTTATTGTAAGTCCATGAATAATACCCTGTCTGCCCGGAAAGTCATGATCATGGCCCTCGCTGGACTGATGCTCAGCGGCGCAGCGAGTGCTGGCCTGATTCTCCCAGGGAACTCTGGCGTCCTGTCTGCGCCGCACGTCGGCAAGTGAGCGTCCCCGCGCCCACGCCCGTTCCGCACCCTGCGCCGATGCAGCCTTGCCCTTTGCCACTGCCTGAAACGCGGCGTTCAGCTGTACGGACTTTACCAAGCTCCTTCGGTGTGCTGTAAACCCCCCCCCCAGTTCCCCCAGCATCTCCCACTCCAAGCCCGGCAGAAATGCCGGGTTTTTGATGGTCCGTGACCAGCAGCCTGACATACTGAAGGGGCGGCCTGAACGCTGCGCCGAGGAGAAACGTGTTTCCAGACGACGACCTGCTGATGCCCAAGACGTTCCCGCTTGCTCAAGAGCGCGGGCCGGTCAGGCCAGCAGCGTTGACGAACGCGGCGCTGCTCATGAGCGAGCAGCCCACGGCGCTGTTCTTACTCGACCAGTCCGGGCGGATTCAGAGCGTCGGCGGCGCGTGGAACGCTGTGACGGAAACGGTTCCTGAAGACATCATTGGCACCCCACTCTCGCTGCTGCTGCGCCTGCCGGTGGACGCCTACCCGCAGGGCATGCTCAGCGCGAGTGGCCAGACCACGCAGGCGTGGGTCAACACCCGGACCGGACAGCGCCGGATCTTCGCGTCGTGGCGGCATCACGGTGACGTGATCGCCGGGCATTTTGAACGGTTCGGTAGCGGTTACCTCGAGCGGGCCAGTTCAGAAGGGCAGCGTCTCCAGAGTGCCCTGGATGAAGCTGTCTACTGCATGGGCACCACCCTCGATACTGGGAGTGATGATCATGTTAGGCGGATGGTGCAGCTCTCGACTCGCCTGGCTGAGATTTTGCAGCTCAGTCCCGATGAGATCAAAGCCGTGCGCTGGGGCGCGGCCCTGCATGACGTGGGAAAGTCCCGCATTCCGGTTGAGATTCTCCAGAAACCCGGCCCGCTCAACGCCGATGAAATCAAGCTCATCCAGCAGCACCCGGCCTGGGGCGTTGAGATTTTGCAACCGCTGACGTTCCTCACGGACGGTGTCCTAGCAGCGGTGCTCCATCACCATGAGCGTTTCGGCGGTGGCGGCTACCCCACCGGCCTTGCTGGAGCAGCGATTCCGATCACCGCCCGCATCGTCGCGGTCGCCGATGTCTTCGATGCCCTGATCAGCTCCAGACCCTACAAAAAAGCTTGGACCTCTCAGGCGGCCACCGAGTACTTGATCGCTGGAACTGGCACGCAGTTTGATCCGGAGCTGGTGCGGGCTTTCACCACTGAGGTTCTCGGCTTCCCAGCTTGCAAACACTGCACTTGATGAGTTGCGAGATCTCCCGCGAATGTTTTGGGCAAAACGGCACCCTCGCTGTGAACGTACGCCCGGATGAACGTCACTCCTCCCGGATGGTATGGGGCCTGCCCGCTCCGCCCGGTCTATCTGAAGATGTCTGTTGTTGTCTTTGGTACACCGTTCCCAGTCTGATCCTCAGTTCGTGAATCAGCGTCGCCTTTTTGTGACCGTCCTGAAGATAAGCTCCGAACTGCTCTACCTCAACTCAATTGGGAATCGTTTTCTAGATGTTGCGGATGCTCTTTTTAGCAAAAGCGGTTCCTTTGCACCGGCACTCATCACAACCCAACAGAAGCAGGCGGCCGTTGAAGGACCAGCAGCGGTTAAGGCAGGGTAAGTGGGACCCTCAGAGTTACAGTGAGCAGCTATAACGCGAATGCTCGACGTGAGGGAAATTTGGTCGTTCAGGCGATTCGAGGGAATTTGGAACCTGTCTCGGCGTACTCGCGGGTAGAGCGCTTCTACCTCTCCGCCCACGCGGATCGGGGCGGCCTCATTGGACTGATCAGCCGTTATCCAGCGGGCCGCGTGATCTTGACTCACGGCGAAGTCTCGGCACGAAACAACCTCGCGGGCTACCTCAATACCAAAATGGATGTCAGTCTGCCCAAAGCCGGTGATTTGGTCGCCCTGAAGGACGGTGGGCATCGGCGCGGGGCCTTTATTCAGGCCAGCACCAAGAAGTTAGCCGCCACCAAAGAGCGCCACGCCCGCGCCAAAGTAGAGATCAGCTATGACGCTGAACATCACGTCCTGGTGGTGGAATTGCCAGACAAGCTCAGCGGTGAGCTGTTTCAAAGCGGTGAATATTCGCTCGAAGTCCTCAAGGGCAAACTCACCAAGATCAAACTCGTACAGCGAGACGCAGACACGGATCAAGCCGGCGTAGAGCATGACCCGCCCATTGAAGCGGAACGTTCGTGACATGACCTTTGACACGCAGGCCCAACGGCACGCGGCCAGAGCGCGGCTGCTGAGTTGGCTGCTCAAACCGGCGGATGACTTCGGCGCGGCCCTGCATTGGTTGGCGCAGGTGGATCAGGTGTGTGCTGAGACTGAAGTGGCTTGTCGGGAGTGGCAAGCGAATGCCCTTAGCCTGAGTCAGCGGGAGGCGTCTGGGCGTGACGTGCGCGTGCTGCTGAGTTTAGCGCAGCAACTCCGCGAGCAGTGGGTGGTGCGGGCCGGAGCATGGCGGACAGAAGCCTCGACGGGGAACGAGGACGCCTGGCACATCTGGTTGAGCTTGATCATGTCGGGGCCACTCGGCACCCCTTCCCCTGAGCGCACGCGGCAACTTGATGCGCTCTGGCGGGCTTATCAGCGGTCTGCAAAAATCGACAGTGGCACGGTCATAGAAGAATGAGTGTGCGTCGGCTCTAAGCTGGAGCGTGTTTGCTAGCAGCGTATGCCATCGCTGCCGCAGGATAAACGCGTCGCAGGCTGGCATCCACCTCGTTGAGCATGTAGATCTTCCCACCAGATGGGCACACCCGTGAAGTCACGTTCTTTCTTTGCGGCCTTGATTGACAGGAGATCAAGATCCCGGCGGTGGACTTCGCCCCCCTCAGGCGTGAATACGGCGTCCGGGGCTACAGCGCGAACCTGCGGTTCTCCACCGCCACGGAAACGGACGCGCCCGTTGGGAGGGCAAGCACGGTGACTACCATGATCAGTCTTACATCCCTTCAGCGCGTTCCCTGAGAGATCAACGTGCCGGAGTAGGGCGAGGTTCCAGCGATGATCAGGATGCCGAGGCGGTCGCGGCCATCTTGCTTGAACGTCCAGATGGAACTTGATGCCGTGGACACGTTCGCCTGGGTTACCAGCGTCCAGCCCGCCTGACGAAGCTGCGCGGCGTAGTGGTTTATCACCTCCTGACGGCTGAGTTTGGTTTCGATCCGCGCGTTCTGGGTTATGCCATCACTGCTGTTGCCCGTTCCAGATAAGTTCACGGTGCTACCTTTGGGCGCACTGAGCTTGGGCAATGTCAGAAAGCCCGGCGGCAGCGGTGGGGGCGCAGCCAGGTAAGGAATGGTCTGCTTGACGTTCTCGTCCTCTTGTCGACTGAGGCTAACCTGAGTCACAGCGCCGACCACCTGCGTCGACACCCGCAAGATCTGTGGCGGCGTCGTGCGGTAGAATGTAGTCTGGGTGATCTGGGCACTCTGCTGAAAGCCGCCCTGCGCTTCATACGGCGACAGCGTTCCGGTGGCCTGCTTCCAGGTTGGGCCCAGCGTCGCGGCGAAGCTCTTGACGACCTGGCCCGGCGGTAGGGACGAGTCGAAGTAGACCGTGGTGTTCCCGCCTGGTCCACGGCCAGGTAAACCAGGGTAGGTGACGGTGCCGATCACCCGACTGCCTGGAGGAAGGGCCTTGAGCAGGTCGGCGGGTGCGCCGCCAAGCTGGACAACCGGCCCCTCCTGACCGCCGCCTGTGACGCGCTGGAGCAGCTCCTGAGCTGACGGGTCCAGCGTGGAAGCGAACTGCGCCTGGGCAATACCAAGGAGCAGCGCTCCAGCCAGAACCAGCTGTTTGAGTGACATGCTTGATGATGCCGGGGCGGTGCTGACGGGTGGTGAGAAGTTCAACTCGGCCTCGTAAGGAAAAGTTCTTCCAGGCATGCGGAAAACTGTCACCAGGCGATTTCAATACCAAGCCGCGCTCAAAGTCTCCAATCTTGCCTGCCATCCTTCGAATTGAAGTCGAGCGTTGGCATCGTCATCTCTACCCATGGCTGTCCAGGGTACCGAGGTGTACGTGGGCAGTCCAGGAAGGCTCAGAGCGTGTCCATCCCGTGGATGCCACAGATGTTGCGCAGGCAGGTTCGCCTGCTTGCGGCGCTCCTCAACGCGTCTACTCAACGCCGTGGCCTGCCACGCCTGATCCTGCTCGCCGCTGACCAGCAACACCGCCCCGTCGATACGCTCGACCGGAATCGTGGCCGCCGCAACCTCTTGGGGAGAGGCCGCTGCAACGGCCTCCCAGTGCGCCGGGGTCATGCTGAAAGGGCCTGGTTCCGCGAACAGAGCATCCCAGTCGGTCCGGTAAGCGAGGTAAGGCAGCGGCTGATCGTCCAGAGACCACGACGACATCGCCTGTCCAGCGGGGAATGTGCCCGTGCGGTCAATGCCCTCAAAGATTAAGCCACTCGGCGAGAAGGCGGCGACAGCGCCAATGGCGTCTGGAAAGGTGGCGACGATGAGAAGAGCGGCTTCACCGCCTTTGGACGCCCCGGTAATCCCGACGCGCCGCCCTGCCACTTCCGGCTGCGCTTGCAGGAAGGCCAGAGCCCGCTGAAAGTACTCCAGCGGAATGTTGATCAGCTGATTGGGCAACTCCGTGTCTGGAACGCCGAAGTAGGCGAGACTGAAGACCATGAAGCCCTCGGAGGCCAGGTGAGCGCCCTCCGTGTCGTACAATCCACCCTCCGAGCCGCCCAGGCGGATACACGCTCTCCGCAATGTTTGGGCGCTGGGCGGGCGAAACAGGGTGCCCACCAATTCCCGCTCGCGGACAGACGCTTTATGCAGGTCTGGACTACACATCAGTCGGTGTGTAGAGGTCTGGGAAAGCAGCGCACCGCCCAATGTCACGGAGACTGTAACGTCATAACCGCCAGGGGATGGCTCGAAGTAAGCGGGCGACAGGTCCGGGCGGGGCCGCAGGCTACACAGCAGTCCGCCGGGGTCAATGCCACGGTAGCTGCCGCTGAGGGGGGCTTGCCGACCTAAGTTCAGATGACCATCGGGCGTGGTTATGAACGTTACTGATGACCGCCAGCGCTCTCCGTACTGGTCAACCGCATGGGCCATGACCTGAACCTCATTGGACGGAGTCCACCAAGGCATCTCCATAGATCAGCTTGCTCTTTTCGGGCACCAACGTTGAAGCAGAACCGAGATTTGGGGGTCACGTCAAAACCGCTTCAGCAGCTATCGACCTAGCTTAAGTACAAGTTGTGAAAATCTTCTGCATCCTCCTTCAGAACACCACCAACCCTTTTGCACATTTCTACTAGCTTCTTTGCGGTATTTAAGTTTTCTGATGACTTCCATGAGACGTCTTTCTGGTAGAGGCGAGAAATCGCCGTCATCAAGTTTGAGAGCGTATTAAAATCTAAATACTTGAGGTGGTTGATCATTGGAAAAGCCAACGAATTTATTTCACTCGACGCTTCAGAGTCAGCAAATTTTCCTGATAGCCCACGCAGAAGGTAAATATTGTCTGATTCTGCAAATTGGTCAACGATTTCTTGCAGCTCTCTAGCATCATCCAGATTTGCTAGGGCAAGCATGATCTCCCCACACTGCTCATCAAATTTTCTGACTTCTCCGATATTTATCGAATTCATATAAATGCCTTTCCTTCTAAAACTTCAATATCAACACGGGCGCTTCCCATTCCTTTGGGAAGATTGGCATCCTGAAAAGTTTTTCTGTAGATAGCAGAAACCCCACCTGTTGATTGGAAATAGATGATTCGCGCTTCGGCTTTTGTAAAAGCGTCAACTCTTAAAGCGAGTTCACGTTTACCCAGTTGTGATTTCATAGCCGCCAAAGCAGCAACTGCTTCTACCGCTGTTGGTGGGGTCGGCTGTGTCCATGCCCATGAGAGTTCGCCGTTAGGGAAGCGGGCCATGTCGCTTCCTTGGACTTGAAGTCGTCCACGGTGTTGCTGCGCTTTATTGTCTTGAGTTGTCGTCGTAGCAACACTGATGGGCGGCGCTTGCGTCTCCGTTCTTGACCGTTTCGCCATCATGACAACATTTCCAACCGTAGCAACTGCTGCATCCACATTGCCCTGAGCAGCATTCCAAGCAGAGCGCTGAGTTTCAGTCGAGGACGACATCAGATGACCGATTAACAACAAGCCCCCTGCGGCCAGCCACACAAAGGGCAAGGCCACATCATCGGCCACGCCGATCACGGTCACGTCATCACCAATGAGCACCGCGCTTCCGCCGCCACCCACAATACCTGCCGCCGCCATCACTGAACTTCCTTGTCCGGCAACCCTTTCAGCTCGGCGAACCGCGCTATTGGCCGCAGCAAGGCTTTGTTCAACTTGGTGACGCTGGACTGGCGTGATCTTGCCCGCTTGAACAAGCGCTTTGTATTCGGTCAAGACGCGGCGAAGTTGAGCGAGCTTGGCTTGATCAACGGCGGGGCTGGCTGTCGTTGGAGCGGCCTGCCGCTGTACTGGGCGCTGCATGGTGTTGGCCGCACTGGTTGGCTTGACTGCATTCTTCTGAGGTTTGGCTTCAGATTGATTGGCCGTTTGAGCGTGTTGTTTGCCAAACTGCCTCGCTTCAGCTTCTAAACCTGCATCGGGATCAATGCCCGTTCCGACTTGACCTTTGGCTTGCTGCACCGTATGAGCAACTTCGTGCGCCAGCAGTTCAAGCTTGTTAACCGGATCAAATTCACCGGACTGAAAGTAAACGTCTTTGCCACTGGTAAATGCCACCGCGTGCATTTGTTTAGCAATGAGGTCGGCTTCGCCGTCGGTATGCAGCCGCACGGCGGTGAGGTCGTGGTTGAGGCCGAGTTCCAATTGCTTGCGAACCGCTGCTGGAAGCGGTTGACCGCCGCCTCTGCGAGCTTCAATCCGTGCTACGGCGTCGCCTTGCTGGGCGGCGTGTTGCTGCTCGGTTTGCTGAAGTTGGCGCTGGACGGCGGCGTGATGGGTGAGCAAAGCGTGGTCGCTGTGTTCTTTGGCTTGGCGCTGCTCGACTTGCCGTTGCGCGTCGATGGCTTTCTCGGCAGCTCGGTGGGTGGCGTCATCGGGGGCACGTTGCAGCATCACGGCTTGCAGAGGGGCGGCTTCTAGTCCTTGAGCTTTGAAGCGCTGCACGACTTGGTTGGCCACGTCCACTCGCGTAGCAGGTGGCAGATACCTTGCATGACTGGTCAGGGCTGAGCCGATAGTGTTGCTGGCCGTTTCGGTCAGAGCTTGGCGCTGAACCGGCGTCAAGTGAGGTACAGCAGCTTCTGGGGCAGGAATGGAGCGCTGCAACTGATGTTCGGGCTTGGGTTCGAGTCCGTTCAGCTTCAGAACGGTTTGGCTTTCCTGCATGGCTCGCCGCTGCACCGCTAAGCGCTGGGTGACTTGTTGAGTGGCCACTTGGTCAGCGCGGCTGAGTTGGGCGGCCTCTATTACCGGCTGTGCAGCTTGGCGCTGGGCCGTTACACCTGTCATCACGCTTTGGGGCGTCATCTGGTAGGCAGCGGGGACGGTGGGCGCTGCTTTGGTCGCTAAAGCCGCTTGCCTCACTCTCTCAAATTGAGCAGGCGCAGGCTGGGGGGCACGCCGTATCGGCTGAAATACCGCTGTACTTTTGGCTTGAGTCGCTTCCGGCAACTTGGACTTGGTGCGGCGCTCGTACTCAGACATACGGTCAGTTTAGCGCCTGCGCACGGCTAAGGTCATGGGGCAGGTAGGCCCATTGCGCTCCTGTTCGGGCGACCCAGAGCAGGGCATTGAGGACGCCTCGGATGGGTATTTCCGCTGTCTAGCATCTTTTGGGCTGAGTAAGAGGTAAGGAAGCAAGAAGAGATACGTGTCGTCGTCGACATTGCTGGGATAGCCGCGTTGGGTCATCCGGTCATTCTGCTGTGCACCGAGTCTGTACTCAGAACTTCAAACCGGTGCTTGGCAGCTTCTAGATTTGCTGCGCTAGCCGGAAAGTCCGAATTCGTCACCAGTATCGATCTTGAAATGACCCCTGTTTCGTCACGAGAAGGCGATATTACTTAACATGACTTCATTGTAAAACCGCCAAAATGAAGTAAAGTGATTTATTGGACAGTTAAATTGATAGGAACATTTGGAGTTAAACATTCTAACCATAGCTGGTCAAGCCAACACAATCCATAAACTAGGAACCGAGGCCAGCGCGACCTACTTAGGTAGACCACGCAACCGACCCGCGTCCGGCCTCTTCAAGCGCAGCATTGGCCCGCGAGAACGGGCGAGTACCAAAGAAACGCTCAGCGCTGTACGGAGAAGGGTGAGCGGACTGCAAAATGATGTGCTGCGGCCCAGTAATCAAGTTGGCCTTCTTACGGGCATACGCACCCCACAGCACAAAGACCACACGCTGCGTCTGAGCGTTCACCGCCCGGATGACCGCGTCGGTCAGCGGCTCCCAGCCTTGACCCGCGTGGCTATTGGGTTGGCCCGCCCGAACCGTCAGCACGGCGTTGAGCAGCAGCACGCCCTGAGCAGTCCAAGGGGTCAAATCACCGTTTCGGGGAGGCTGGATACTGAGGTCGTCCTGAAGCTCCTTGTAGATGTTCTGTAAGCTCGGTGGCACCCGCACGCCAGGCCGCACGCTGAACGACAGGCCCTGAGCTTGGCCGTGTCCGTGGTAGGGATCTTGTCCCAGAATCAGCACCTTCACCTCTTCTAGTGGGGTCAGCCGTAGGGCATTGAATACATCCGGCGCGGGCGGGTAAACGGTGTGCTCGGCCCGCTCGCGCACCAAGAAGTCCTTGAGGGCCTGGAAGTACGGTGCGGCGAACTCGGCGGCAAGCGCATTTCGCCAAGAGTCCGGCAGACCGGCAATCTGGATGGGCTTACCGCCGGTCTGAGCGCTGCTGAATAAGGCGGGCTGATTGGCGCTCACCAGCACAGGTTTTGGCGGTTTGGACGTTGCCTTTATCGGTTTGGGTGGCAAGCCTCGCGCCACTCGCTCGGCCCGCATGACTGCCTTCTTGCGGCTGCCGTGCAGGGCGTAGACCCGCCGCGATTCAGGCTCAAACTGGGGCTGGGTACGGGCTGCCATAATTTTGGCTTTGGCGGCCCGCGCCGCTTTACCTTCATCCACGATGGGAGCCGGGTAGTTCAGGCGGCTCGCCCCGCTCCACTCCCAAGGCGCATGGATGAAATCTATCGGCGCGTCCCGCAACTCTGGCACCCAGCGGCGGATGAACTCACCTGCTGGGTCTTGCTGCTTTGCCTGGCGGGTGGGCGAGTAGATGCGGACGCGGTTGATGCCCACCACCGCGCTCTGCATCTGCATCTGCGACCAATGGATGCCGGGTTCGTTGTCGAGCCACTGCCGTGCCAGAAACACTCCAGTAGGCCGCCAGTGCAGCCACAGGTGCTGCGAGGCGAAACTCACCAGCATGGCCCGCATCCTGAAATTGAGCCAGCCGGTGGCCGTCAGCATCCGCATACAGGCGTCAATCAGGGGGAAGCCGGTTTGCCCGTGTGCCCAGCGGTCAAAAAACTCAGGGTTCCAATCATGCTCGCGCAAGCCGTCAAAGGCCCGATTGAGATTGTGAAATTCCATCTCCGGCTCGGATTCCAGCCGCTGCATAAAGTGGCAGTGCCAATGCAGGCGGCTCTCGTAACTCCTGAGTGATCTGACCCAGCGTGGATCGGCTGCCGTGTCTCCGCTGACGGCGGCTAAGCGTTGCCGGGTAGCGTGCAGCGTTTCCCTGAGCGACAACGTACCGAAAGCCAGCGGAGCGCTCAGCCGTGAGCAGGCGGTCTCTGCACTCAGCGGGCTGCTCATCTCGCGCATGTAATTGACGCCGCGCACCGTCAGGAAGCTGCCGAGCGTATCGCGGGCGGCCTGCTCGCCGCCAGGAATGACAATTTGCTGGCCAGGCGCTACACCAAGCTCGGCGTGGGTGCGCAGGCTCTGCGAAAACAGGGCAGTGCCGCTGAGTGTGGCGGGCGGCAGCAGCGGGTGCGACCCCAAGCGCTCCTCCCAAGTATCAGCCCAACCGTCGCAGTTGGTCATGCGGCGCACCACCCCGTTTTGCGGCAACTCGTGAAAGGGAATGCCACGCTCCCGCGACCAAGTCCGCACCTGCCGGTCACGGTCGTAGCTCACAGCATTGCCGGTTTCCTCATGTGCCCAGATGCCGCCGATGCCGACTTCCTCCCGCAGCGCTTCCATCACACTGACCGCCTCACCCACCCGCACGATGAGCGGCGTGCCGAGTTGCCGCAGGTGCTGATCGAGTTCTTGCAAACAGCTGTTGAGATAGGTCAAATGATGACCAGCAAATTCCTCGTGCGTGAATTGCTCCGGTTCATAAATGTATAGCGGCACAACTGGCCCGCGTGCAGCGGCGTGAACCAGCGGGGCGTGATCGCTGATTCGCAAATCCTTTTTAAACCAAACGATCTGGGCATGCTGGGCAACCGAGTTAGATGCAGACAGAACCGACACAGCTTTATTGTCTAGTAAGCGGGATAGCAGTTCCGTAGGCGAACAGCCTGATCCTTGAACAGCTTCAGCCATACGTCAACCCGATCTGCCAGACTCACCTCATGAAACTGCTCCTGCTGACCCTCGCGTTGGCGAGTTTAGGCGTTGGCTTCGCCTACAACCAGAAAGCCCCCGTCCTGCCGGATCCCAAGCTCTCTCCCGGCGACGTTCTGACCTCAGACACGGCCATCATCTGCGTCTCCGGCTACACCAAGACCGTCCGCAACGTTCCGCAGAGCCTCAAAGAGCAGGTGTACAAGGAATACGGCATCACCTCCCGTGAGTCTGGCGAGTACGAGATCGACCACATCGTCTCGCTGGAACTCGGCGGCTCCAACAGTGTCCGCAATCTGTTCCCCGAATCGTTCAAGACCATGCCGCTCAATGCCCACGTCAAAGACTCGCTGGAGAACAAGCTGCACGACTTGGCCTGCAGCGGCAAGATCACCATGCAGGAAGCGCAAACAGCGATCGCGTCCAACTGGACGGCGGCGTATGTCAAATACGTTGGTCCACTGCCCGGCGGCGCGCAGGTCATTGGGAGCACCGCCTTGACGGTGAAGGTACCGGTGCTCCCGACGCCTTCACCCGTCCCAATGCAGAACACCGCACAGGGGAGCGGCAGCGCGGCGGATTCGGCGCTGCCCAATGCGGACGGCAGTTGCCCCAACACGTCACCGATCAAAGTCAGTAAAGCAGGCATCTACCATCTGCCCACTGGCGACGGCAATTACCAGCGCACCAAAGCCAAATCTTGCTTTGCGAGTGCAGCGGCGGCGCAGACAGCAGGCTACCGGGGGATCAAATGAGTGATATCCAGATGACCGTGATCAAGCCCGACGGCAGCAACGCTGCGCCGAGCGAAAAGGACCAGCAGCTTCTTGTTCAGGTGCAGGCTTTGCTCAACGCGGACCCGCACTTCCAAGCGCTCCAGAACCCGACACTCAGCCGCGCTGAGGTCAATGCGGTGCAGCAGGAGAGCGAGCCGGGCTACCTGTACCTGCGCTACAGCATTTCCGGCAAAGTGCCGCAGGAGTTCTGGGGGCACTGGGGAAGCCGAGACCATGTCGCTTTCAAAAGCGGACAGGTCACGGTGAAATCAGTATCCCCACTGGTGAGCGGACAGATCTGATACAGCATTCTCTTTTCTGATTCTCAGGTGGTCGTAAGCGGTTCGCCCGTGACAGCTCAACACGAGGAGAGGACCTTGTGCTGAGCTGTCACCAGTTTTCACTCTACCTTCAACTGTTCTCCATCCGGCTTTAACTTTACTGGAGCGTATGGATTCTGTTGGAAACATTCTTTACTCTGATCTCCGGTCTCCAGAAGGCATGCCCGCCACACCAACATGAACGGTGAGCAGACCAATCCTTATGAGGAGTGAAACTTGAATCATCGCTGTACCTGCCACGCTATCCAGCCGGCCGCGCCGTCTCCCATCACCTCACTTGCTATTCACTCGTCATCCCATTCCCTCCGGCAGCGCCTGAACATTTTGCTTCATACCCATGACATTGGTATGTACCCCGGCGATGCAGACGACGTTCGGATTGTGGCCCCTGATTTCCCCCGTCTCGTTCATCTGGTCGGCGGCCTGACCGAAGATGACCGCCTCGCACTTCGCGCAGTGCCCTGTACCGCTGCAGGCCCGCTGATCTGGGACATGCATCCTCTGCACATCTGGGCAGAGCGACTCGACAGCCACTGGTTCGAATCTGCAACCCAAAATCTGGTGTTTTACGGGCAACCGATCGTCGAGGTGCGTACCGGAGAGGTGGTGGCCTACGAGGCCCTCGTCCGCGCACGCCTGGGTCAGGAACTGATCGGGGCCGGACCGTTGCTGAAGGCCGCTGTGGCTCACGATCAGTTGCGCGCCTTCGACGCCCTGGCAAGAACGACTGCGATTCGGCAGCTCTACGGAAAACTGGAATCCTCGCAGTCCTTGTTCATCAACTTTTCTCCTGGCGTCATCTACAACCCGGACATCTGCCTGCAGACGACCTTCCAGGCCTGCCGTGAGGTGGGCGCAGATTTCTCCCGGCTGGTGTTCGAAATCACCGAAGGTGAGGATTTCCCGGATTTGCAGCTCCTACGATCGATTCTTGAGCGCTACCGCAGAGAAGGAGCCCGGGTCGCCTTGGATGATCTGGGCTCCGGGAGGACCAGCCTGTCGTACCTCGCCGAATTGAAGCCGGACATCGTCAAGCTCGACCGTGCACTGATCCAGGGCCTTGAACACTCGACCCCAGCGTTCAGGCTGGTCCGGTCACTGGTCGAGTACGCGCACGATCTCGGCATTCAGGTGGTGGCCGAAGGCATTGAGGAACCCGAGGAACTCGCCGCGGTACGGGAGACGGGAGTGGATCTGGTCCAGGGATACTACCTGGGACGCCCGGCTGAACTGCTGTCTGGCCTTTCCCTGAAAGCCACCGACTGGTGGAGCGCTCAGGTATGACTGGTGTATTCGACCTGAACGTGGAGGACGACCCGGCCTTACTGCGGCTGATCCTTGCTCAGGTGCACCTGGGTGTGGTGGTGACCAATGCTCGCAGACGCATCGTTTACGTCAACAGCACGTTCACTCAGGAAACCGGCTATACGCTCGCTGAGGTGGCTGGAAGATCATGCAGTTTACTGCAAGGCCCAGGCACTGACCCCGCCGACGTCCAGGCCATCCGCGACGCGCTCAACGCGCAGGCACCAGTGCAGCGGACACTCCTGAACTATAGAAAGAATGGTCAAGAACTGCTGTACCGGGTGAACATCACGCCTGTGTTCCAGGACGGTGTGCTGCGGTGTTTCATTGGCATTCAGCAGGACGTGACGCTGTTGCATCAGGTGCAGCAGGCGCTGGAACGCGCGGCGCTGACCGATAGCCTGACGGGTTTGAGCAACCGCCGGGCCTTCGATGTGAAGCTCGATGAAAATCAGAAAGCACACAAGCCGTTTGCGTTGATCGTGGCGGATCTCAACAACCTCAAGCAGGTCAATGACCGGCAAGGACACATCGCCGGTGACGAGTTGATCCAACGGCTGGCCCGGCATCTGGAAGACCTGTGCGACCCGGGCGACCGGGCGTTTCGGCTCGGAGGTGACGAATTCGTTGTCCTGATCAACTGTGAAGGACCAACCGTTCTGGAGGCCCGAGTCACGAAATGGCAGATGAAACTTGCTGAGCTGCAGCGAAGCGTGCCGCTGAGTGTCGGGATGGCGTGCTTTCCTGACGACCATCCCGATGTCTGGGGCGTATTCCGTGAAGCAGACCGACGTATGTACCTTCACAAGGCCAGTACTCAGGGGGCGCTGTCAACTCAACCGCGGTAGGTTGGTCGTTCGTGACTCCGACCACTCCCGTTTTCTCGTTACGGCTCTGGCAACTTGGCAGTTCAGCCGGGTCTTGGGCTGATTCCTTCTCCGATTGAGCGCGAGAACAATGGTGCGGGTGTGCTGGTGGAGATTCAGACCGTCCAAAACGGTCTGAATCTCCTTGTAGCGGGTTCCCGGAACACTCACCTGACGTTCCTAGGCCACTCCTTCCGTTCACAACGAGGTTGGTCCTTGCCTCACCTTTACCTCGCTTTCGCCGTGACCTGGGCAGGACGATCTCGATGATGTTCTGCTCGGTGTCGCAGGCGGTGAGGGCCTCGGTGATCTCCTGAAGGTAAGCCGAGAGCTGGTTCGCAGCTCCCAGATCGGTGCCTGACAGCGAGGCCATGCTTCACCTGACTTTTCGCTGCAGATGTTGCTCCCACATTCTTGAGGTGCTTCAGGAATGGCCGCTTGAACAACGGTTCTCCCCTGACAGCTTGGGTATGGCTGTCATGGTCTGAGCGAACTGTTCTTGGGCAGGGTAAAGCCGAAGGTGGCACCCTCGCCCACCTGGCTCTCGGCGAAGACCTCACCGCCGTGCTTGAGGATCAGCCGCCGGATACTCGTCAGCCCCACACCTGTTCCGCTCACTTCCTGCACGCTGTGCAGCCGCTGAAACAGGTTAAACTGTCGGTCCTGATACTTGGGATCAAAACCCAGGCCGTTGTCCTGCACGAACACGCTCCACGCCTCCCCCTAGTCCTCGGCCCAGACTCTGATGACCGCGGGATCACGGCTGCGGGTGAATTTTACGGCATTCTCAGTGAGCTGAGTCAGCACAGCGCTGCGGGCGTCCCTGTTGGGCGCGTCGTCGCCTTCAACGCCGCCCGTCCGGCTCAGAATTGCAGGCGAGCCTCATTAAGCAGGCGTCTGAATGCGTTTTGCAGCGCCGGATCAGCGGGCCAGGCATAACCACTCAGGAGCCGGCGTTTGAGAACCTTTATGCCTCACTGTCCAGCTCGCAGTCTCAGCCGGTGCCGGTGCCCGCTGTGTTGCTCGGCTGGCTGCTGAGACTGCTGAGGGGCTAAGAAACGAGCAAACTTCAGCCCTTTGAGCTGGCTACTTGATATGGACTGCGCTGGGATTGACTACCGTGTAGGCGTCGTCTCCAAAATGGCCACTGAGTTCCAGAATCAGCGCTGGGGCAGGGTGGGCGGCGTCCCAGTAGGCGACTGGGGCCGTGGCAATGGTGCGGTAAGGATCCAGTGCGGCCTGAAACTCCCTGACATTGGAATACAGTTTGAACGGCTGCTTGACGTCACTCACCTGAAACGCAACGCTCCCTGTTTGAGCCTGGTTGACATTACTGTTCAAGATGACATATCCATCCTGTGGGCCATTACTCGATCCTTGCGAAGTCCAATAGGTCAGCTCCGGGAGCACCAGCGCATACACGCCCCCTTTCTTAAATTGTCCAGTGAAGCCCAGTGCTTTTCCGGCGACCTCATTCGAAGCAAGACCCCAGCTGATGCCGTCACCCCTAAAAGCGATGTCTCCGATGAGCGTACTGGTGTACAGATTACTCACGACCCGCTGATCATCCGTCTCAAATTGGATATCAGCTTTGCCAGCTCTCAAGGTGAGATTTTTCCAACCCAGAATCCGCAAATCTGCACCGGAGCTGAGGATGCCACCAATGAGGGTGTTGGTGCTGAGATAAGTTCTATTCCCTTGCACCAGAACCGTTCCCGGCCATTTCGTGATGCTGAGCGGATAATGGGCACGCGGCGCACCTGGCACCGTGATCACGGCATTGTCTGGTTTGCCGACGAGTTCCCCACCCGACTTCTCGATGGCCGCCTTGAGCTGTTCAAAATCCAGATAGCTGCTTTCCCCAGTATTCGGGAAACTACCGTAAATGCCCTTCACCTGTGCCAAGCTCTGCGGCACCGTCGTCATTAGCGTTGTCGCCAGCAGGAGGGTCAGTGCCCCGGCCTTGCTCAGGGCGGGGAAGGTATGCACGCCCAGCATCCCGCTGCTGACCCGTTCGGGCGTGCCGAGTTCGCGCAGCGTCTGGCGCTCGGCTTCCTCTGCACTCAGCCCGCCCAGCCGGAACTCGGCCACCCGCTCGTTAATATGGCCCTGCAATTCGGTTCGTAGTTCGTGCCGCCCCCGGCCCCACAGTCCCCGCGTGGCCGCTTTCAAGTACCGCTCGGTCTGTTTCATTGAATGCCTCCCAGTTGCCATAACTTGCCGAGTTGCTGTGTGAACGTCTTGAACTCCTGTCGCCGCGCCTCCAGTTCCTGGCCGCCGCTCTCGGTCAGGGCGTAGACCTTTACTGGGCTGCCGCTTCGGGGTGCACTCTGAAACTCGCCGCGCACAAAACCGGCTTTTTCCAGGCGGTGCAGAGCCGGGTACAGGCTGCCTACCTTCAGATCAAAGTAGCCGTCTGTGCGCTCCTGCGCTTGCTTACTGATTTCCAGACCGTATTTCGGTTGGCCCTGGATGATGCTCAGTAGGATCAGATCGAGGTGGCCACGCAGCAGATTGGCGTCGGGCGAATCGGGTGCAGGTCTGGACATGGGTGGGTCTCCTTATATCGAAACGCTCTATCGAGTTCCTATATATTGAGCCCCAGAACCAAGATTGTCAATGGATCTGGTCAGTTCACAGGCCAGTTCGCGACTTAGGAGTGCTAGACGTGGAGGAACTTGACTTCTTATACCTTGTGTGGCTATATATAGCCACACAAGGTAGTAAAGGAGCACTATGGATCAGAACACCCTGCGCGGCCACCTCGACCTGATTCTCCTCGCCAGCCTCGAGCACGCCCCGCTTTACGGCGTTCAGCTCATCCAGCACGTCCACGCGCTCACCGTCGGTCACTTCCACTTCAAGGAAGGCACGCTCTATCCCGCCCTTCACCGTCTTGAGAAGCAGGGTCTTCTAACTGCCGACCTCCAACCCAGTCCGACCGGCGGCCCCCCCCGCAAGTACTACCACCTGACGCCAGCCGGCCGCACGGATCTCGCCCGCCGACAGCAGAACTGGCAGGCCTTCGCCGCCGCTATGCAGCCGTTCGGCGGTCAGGCATGAGCCGCGCCACCGACCGCTACCTCCGGCAGGCCACACGCGGCCTTACCGGTTCGGCTCGCAACGCTGTCCGAGCTGAACTGTCAAGCCACCTCTATGAACGCATGCGCCAGCACCAGGCGTTCGGACTGAGCGAAGAGGCAGCCGAAGCCCGAGTGCTTGCCGAACTCGGCGCGCCAGCCACCGTCAATCGCGGATTGCTGCAGGTTCATACCGTTCCGTGGCTCACGCCGCTGGGCCTGCTCGGCATGCTCGGTGCCACCCTGATCCTCACCCTCCCTCACACCCAGGCGCAGGTCGAGGGTCCAGCCTCGTCAATCCCAGAGCTCAGCTTGCAGTACGTCGAGGTCAAGAGTCTCAAGGCTCAACTCCAAAAGGAAGGGGTCAGCGTGCAAGGGCCCGTCGATCACTGGACCTTGACCTTCCCGAACGGCAAGCGCCCGGTCACGATCTACCCGAATCTCCCGATCTCCGGCCTGCTCCCCACGTTGTATCCGAACACCACCAACCACAAGACCTACCTGGATGCCAACCTGCTGATCAAAGCAGCCGACGACGCAGGCCTCTCCGTGCAGTTGGAAGGCTGGACCAATCCCATCCTTCACCTGGGTGCAGTGGCGCTCCAGCTGGGCACCCCAGTCGCGCCAACCGACGCTTATAACATCTATGCTCAGTTCATCGGGCCCTTCGTCGTGGAGGTACTCGGGAATCAGCCGGACCGCTTCTATATGAGCAATCTGCGCTGGTATCCCTCTGCCATCCGCAGCCACTATCTGCTAAATGGCGTAGGCCGATCTGGGGAAGTGTATGCTCTGGTGACCACCCACAAAGAACAGGGCCATCTGGTCTTCGATTTCGATGTGGCTCCGACTGACGCTCAAGGGAAGCTCACCTTTAATCTGCAATATGGGCTGAACCGCTTGCAACTCGTCCCGAATATGACGGCGTTCCAGCAGCTGAAAGGACGCGATGAGCGGGGCACGGCAGCGGCAGTGCTCCTGCGGCTTCCGAATGACAGCAGAAACGGAACACGCTATGTCGTGCAGCCCCTCCACCAAGTGGTGGAGAGCTTAGTCGAATAGCCCGCCTCTGGTACAAATAGGGTCTTAGACCTTGATTGGGGCGTGTCTAAAAAATCTAAAACCAACCCTAACCTGACACAAGAACACCTGAGAGTGGCCCAGTTTTGCGTAGATGGAGATAAGCCTCGACAATAGGAGGCCCATCATGACAAACCGCAGAATCCATACCGCTGACTTCAAACGAGACGCCGTGCAGCTTGCCCGAACGAACGGCAACGTCTCCAGTACCGCCCGCGACCTGAGCGTCAGTGTTTCGCTCATCCGTAAATGGATGAGCGCTGAGCAAGAGGTTGGCCATGCCGCATTCCCCGGTCATGGTCAGCAACTACTGACCGCCGACCAACAAGAGATTCGCAGGCTCCGCAAGGAAGTTGAAGTCCTGCGCCAAGAACGTGAAATCCTGAAAAAAGCGACGGCCTTCTTTGCCAAAGAAACTACGTACTGAGATTCCGCTTCATTCATGACTACCGATCCCAGTACCGCTTGGACATCATGTGTCGGGTGCTGGAGGTTTCAGTGAGCGGCTACCACAGTTGGCGAAGAAGGCCCATCTCCAATCAGCAGCAACAGGACGCGCTGCTGAAGCAGCGCATCCACGATGTCTACCACCACCGCAAGGCACGCTACGGTGCCCCACGGATTCATGCGGAGCTGAAAGCCGAAGGATTGTCGGTCTCCAAGAAGAGGATTGCCCGTTTGATGCGTATTGGTGGGCTGCGAGCTAAAGGAAAGCACCGCTCAGTACGCACGACCAACCGTAATCACAGCGATCCAGTCTGCCCAAACCTGCTTGATCGCCAGTTCAACGTCCAGCAGCCCAACCAGATCTGGGCCGCCGATTTGACCTACATTCCCACGAAAGAAGGCTGGCTCTACTTGGCTGTCACCCTCGATCTGTTTTCCCGAACGGTAGTGGGGTATGCAATGGATGCGTACATGCCTGCAACGCTGCCAGTGGCAGCGTTGCACATGGCTGTCCAGCGCCGAAATCCACCACCAGGTTTGCTGCATCACAGCGACCAAGGAAGTCAGTATACGAGCCATCTGTTTCAATCTGCACTCGCACAGATTCAGGCGAAGTGCAGTATGAGCCGCAAAGGGGAATGCTGGGATAACGCCGTTGTGGAGAGCTTTTTCAGCTCCCTGAAACGGGAGCTGTTCGAGGAGACGATCTTCGAGACCCGAGCAGTTGCCAGACAAGCCATTTTCGAGTTCATTGAGGTCTTTTATAACCGTCAGCGCCGCCACTCGTCTCTAGGCTACTTGACACCCGCTGACTTCGAACGCCAAGCTACAGCCGCTTAACCTCAACTACGCAAAATCGGGGCAAGCCCAACCTTTAGCTTAACAGTCAGATTAAGGTATACCCTAACTGGACAGATATTCCGGTCAACGGACGCCAGTCATCAAGTAATATTGAATCTATGGGTCCACTTGAACTGATTTTGATACTTGTCGTGGTTGTTGTTCTGCTCGGTGGGCTTTTCTTAGTACTCCGGGTTATCAGCCGGGTTTGGAGCGGTGGACAATCTCAGCGAGTGCATGACCTCGAGCAACGAGTGCAAGACCTGGAACGGCCTCGCTAAGAACAGGGCACAGACACCTGATCTGCTCAGAAGTGTTACACCCACGAACGCTCCGTTGACCGGTGTAACGGTGCGGCTTCGTGTCGCTCCTTTACCATCCATGACCGTTCTTGGAAGCACCTCAAAGCTAAGATTTGGAGTGCAATTGGACTAAACCGACGGCAGGGGCAACCTCATGCGCTTCGCCTACCAGCCGAATGATTAACCTGACAGAACCGTTCCGAGTGCGGGTGCAGTGCCGATTAGCTAGGGCGGGACAGCGATCACCAAGAACTAGCGAGATCCCCTTTCATCCGCCGATGGCAACACTACCGCTTAAGCGCTTTCAGCGAGGCGTTGAGTTGCCGAAATTGCTCTACGCTTAGACCCAGTGCTTCGGCCTGCTGACGCTCCTTTTCTGCGCTAGGTACACTAGGGAGAGTATGACGCATCTGGTCGAAGCGTTGAATATGCTCAACGTCGCTGTCACTGATGGGCACACCGTTTATGCCGTAAATAGTCATACGCATCCATCCAATCTATTCCAACTTAAGGCGATTTGTATCTGATTACCGGGTAGGGACGGGGTGAGTTGCTCCCAAAAACCCGTTCTGCTTCAACCTTGGTGCTCGAAGGCAAACAGGATTCTGCTTCGCAGGGTGCAGAAGCCTGCCCGGCCACACATCTGCCACTTAAACCACGTACAAGAGCTGGCACATGTTGTTCGAGCTGATGGTCGTCTTGACCCGCTATTTCGAGCTAAAGCACGTGCGTCTGGTCGTTTGGTTTGGTTAGGTGAGCCACCAGGGATCGCTCGTGCCCCTGTCATTTAGCACTCACAGCTTTTGGTGCTAAAACGGGCGACGTGAAAAACGTTGTACTGGGAGACCGTCGTCTGAATCAGCCAAAAACATCAACTGTATCTTGACCCAGTCTGGCGCACACTCTAGATATGCCTTGGTTTCGGTTCTTGTACAGAGTTGGAAAGGCAATCAAAGATATATCGCTGCCCCCGACAGTAGAGGTGCTGGAGCTGCCCGACGCTGACGCGGCGCGGCAGTATGCCGTAGCACTGCGAGACCGGCACATGCGTGAGCGTGGCGCAGCTTGGATTTGGTACAAAGAAGTAGAAGGGCTATAAAGGTGCTCGACCGACCGACTCAGGTCCGAAATGTGCTGCTGCGCCTTCATTGACGTCAACTGCATAGAAAAGCAATCACTGCAATAAAACTTTTTCGTGCCTCCTCAGTACGAGATCAAACCTCGTGCCGAGGAGGCACGAATTCAGAGTCGTATTATTACTTCTCACATGCAGATGAAACAGAAGTTTTCCTGGTTTGTAACGATCCTGCTGTTTGGGTCTTCTGCCCCAGCCATCAAGAACACGCCTACATTCACGCCCACAGCCTGTCAATTCGGTACGGCAATGCCTGCGATCGGCGGCCGTACGCTGGTCTGCGGTGTGCTTGATGTCCCCGCTCATTACGCTGACCCCTTGGGTCCACATTATGCGTTGCCAGTAGGCGTTTACCGCGCGCCAGCAGCGTCTCGAATGCTTGACCCCACCATCATTCTCAACGGTGGACCGGGCCAGCGTACAGCGTCGCTTGCGCCGGTGTTAACCACCTTGGCCGCTGTCTTGGCACCTCATCGCGATTTGATCGTATTTGACCAGCGTGGGGTAGGAGAGGTGCGCCCAAACTTGGCCTGCCCCGAAGCCGTGCTTCACATGAGTCAGAATTTTACACGTACAGTCAATCAAGGTACTGAGCAGCTTACGCAGGACATCCAGGCCTGTTTTAAGCGTTCCCAAACCCAAGGTGTCCAGCTGGATAGCTTCAACTCCCAAGAAAGTGCCGACGATGTGGCCGCACTCGCCCAGGCACTTGGCGCAACCAAAATCAACCTTTACGGTGGATCCTACGGTTCCCGCTTAGCCCAGGAGGTGATGAGGCGTCATCCTGACCTCCTTCGAGCGATTATTCTCGACGGCGTGGTCACGACCAATGTCAACTATCTTCAAAATCGTCTGAGCACCGCAGACGCTGCATTGCGCGCTCACCTGACGTACTGCAAGAGCGATCCCGCTTGCAACCGTGCCTACCCTCAACTGAGCGAGCGCTTAGAAGCTCTGGCGTCCAGGCTGGACCATCATCCCCCGCAGATTGCTGTACAGGACGTGAAGTCTAACCACCCACTTCAGATTCCGCTGAACACCGCGAACTTCGGTAACCTGCTCACCTTGTTTCTTTACTCAACTGCGCTGACACCCTCCTTGCCGGCATTTATCGACACTGTAGATAAGGGCCATTACGAGTCGCTTCCTGGGTTGTTCGAAGTGCTCCAAGCGCTCGGGGCGCTGAACACCCTAGGAATGCAATTTGCTGTTGGATGTAACGAGGTTGTGCCCTACGGTCAACCTAAGGACCAGGTGTCGACAGGCGCGACTCGCGTCATGACAGCAGTGTTTGACAAGGCCCTTGGGATGTACTCGGCCGCCTGCGTAGGCTTCACATGGGCCCGTCTGCCGGCAACGTTGCGCCAACCTGTAGATAGCAACGTACCGACCCTGATGTTATCGGGCCTGTTCGATCCAGTAACACCTCCAGCTTATGCACGAGAGGTCGCTGCTCACCTCTCGCAGGCACAACTTGTGGAATTTGTAGATGGTGCTCACGGACAACTTGACTTGAGCGGGTCCCACGCCTGTGCCAATGACCTGATGACATCGTTTATCACCGACCCCCTGACTCGTGTCAAGCCTGACTGTGCCTCCATACCACGGCCGTTCACGCTTCCTTACAGTCCGTAAAGGACTCATGCTGCAAATTGACCGTGCCATGCAGGCTGATCACGCACCAGGGCATTGAGAGTGTGGGCCTGACAAATTTTATGAGCGTGGACGAAAAACGAGCTGCCAGCCAAATTCCATTGTTCTTCGAGGATCGGCTGATAGCATTTTCGTCCACTCGACGGCCCAGGATCAGGTGATGGTGACGCCGGTCGATGTGCACCATGCTCAGCAGATGCAGGTGGCGGAAACGCTGTATGCGCAACTGACCGCAGCTGGGATAGAGGTGCTGTTGGACGACCATTCGAGAACCTTTATGCCTCACTGCCCAGCCCGGAGCCTCAGCTAGTACCAGTGCCTGTTGGGCCGCTCAGGTGGCTGCTGATGTTGCTGAATGGCTAAGAAACGAGCAAATCAGCACTTTGAGCTGGCTACTTAATGTGGACCGCGCTGGGATTGACCACCGTGTAGGCGTCGTCTCCGAAGTGCCCGCTGAGTTCGAGAATCAGCGCGGGGGCGGGGTGGGCAGCATCCCAGTGAGCGACAGGTGCAGTGGCAATGGTGTGGTATGGGTCCAGTGCGACTTGAAAATTCCTGACGCTGGAATAAAGTTTGAACGGCTGCTTTAAGTCATTCACTTGAAACGCAATGCTCCCTGTTTGAGCTTGGTTGACGCTGCTGCTCAAGATGATATATCCATCTTGCGTACTGTTGTTCGATCCTTGCGAAGTCCAATAGGTTAGCTTCGGTAGCACGAGCGCATACACATTACCTTTCTTGAATTGCCCTGTGAAATTAAGGGACTTTTCTATGGTTTTATTTAAATCAAGGCTCCATGCGATGCCATCGGTGTTAAAAGTCTTATCCCAGTTGAACGTCCTGGTGTACAGATCTCTGGCGACACGCTGATCGTCGGTTTCCAATTGAATATTGGCTTTTCCCGCTCTCAAGGTGGGATTTTCCCAACCTACGATCCGTAAATCTGCACCAGAACTGAGGAGGCCCCTGACAAGAAGACCGGTATTGAAATAGGTCTTGTTCCCCTGCACTAACACTGCGTCCGACCATTTGAACAAGTTGAGCGGGTAATGGGCACGCGCCGCACCTGGCACCGTGAGAACAGCGCTGTCTGGCTTGCCTTTGAGTTCCCCACCCGCCCTCTCGATGGCTGCCTTCAACTGTTCGAAGTCCAAGTAACTGTTTGGCCCAGTATTTTGGAAACTGCCGTAAATGCCCTTCACCTGTGCCAAGCTTTGCGGCACCGTCGTCATTAGCGTTGTCGCCAGCAGGAGTGACAGTGCTCCCGCCTTGCCCAGCGCGGGGAAGGTATACACGCCCAGCATCCCGCTACTAACCCGTTCGGGCGTGCCGAGTTCGCGCAAGGTCTGGCGTTCAGCTTCCTCCAGGCTCAGGCCACCCAGCCGAAATTCTTGAATGCGCTCATTAACGTGGCCCTGCAACTCGGTTCGCAGATCGCGCCGTGCTCGGCCCCACAGCCCCCGCGTGGCCTGTCTCAAATACCGTTCGGTCTGTTTCATTTAGATGCCTCCCAGTTGCCACAACTTGCCGAGTTGCTGTGTGAACGTCTTAAACTCCCGCCGCCGCGCCTCCAACTCCTGACCGCCACTCTCAGTCAGGGTGTAGACCTTCACTGGGCTGCCACTACGTGGGGCAGTCTGAAACTCGCTACGCACGAAGCCAGCTTTTTCTAATCGGTGCAGTGCTGGGTACAGGCTGCCCACCTTCAGATCAAAGTAGCCGTCTGTGCGCTCCTGCGCCTGCTTGCTAATCTCCAGACCGTATTTGGGTTGGCCCTGGATGATGCTGAGCAAGATCAGATCGAGGTGGCCGCGCAGCAAATTGGCGTCGGGTGAGTCGGGCGATGAACTGGGCATGGGTAGACCTCCTTATGTCGAAACACTCTATCGCGTTCCTATATATTGCATTCGCCTGTTCCAAATGTCAAACGACTTCTCACCCGTAATCATCAGCACCAAGGGCTGCTTAGCCTGTTACACCTCTTGAAAAGAACAGGGTTTCAGGCCCAAAATCTCCCTGGCATAAGCGGCCTTATGCCTCAAAGAATAGACGAAGAGAGGCCTCTGATCCTCGACCTGGACCGTGGCGATCTCCTGGCCCTCACCAAACGCTGGACCGGTCTCCACGATAACGAGCTTCGGCCCACGCAAGAGCGGCGAGATCTACGGCGATACACTGCGGGATGTCCCAGATTGAACTTCGCCCCCATGGCCCCAGCAGCTTTACCGTCACCATCGATGGCAAGCGCCACCCCGTGTTTTGGAGCGTTGAGGAACTTGGGGAGGACCGATTCCGCTTCGTTCCGGTCTTCGCGGTGGGTGGTCACCAGCCGTTCGAGCTGCAAGGTGAACTGGTGCGACAGCCAAGGCGGGCACAGTACGTATTCTGGGAAGGCGGCGAAATCAAAGAAGTCATGGTCAACGTCCAGGGGAATATTTAGAGGCAATATTCAGAAAACCCCCACCCAAGACAGCGGGGGTTTTGCTGAAGTGGCGACTCAGCCCTGCTTCAGTCGATGACCACCTTGTTCTTACCACCTCGTTTGGCGTTGTACATCAATTGGTCCGCTCGCGCCAGCAGCGCTGTGGACGTCTCATCCGGTGTATGCCGCACAAATCCCAGGCTGGCCCCCATTAAGACTGGCCCGCCCTGCAAGGCGTAAGCGGACTGAAAGACCTCCAGTGCCCGCTGGGCCACAATCGCGAGTGCTTCGTCACTCTCGACGCCCGGCAGCAGCATCACAAATTCGTCCCCTGCCAGGCGGGCCACAATGTCCATGCCGCGCACCGCGCGCTTGAGTCGCTGGCCGACCTGGATCAGAAGCGCGTCGCCCGCATCGTGGCCGAGGGTGTCGTTGATGTTCTTGAAGCCGTCGAGATCGATGAACCCCACCGCGAACTTTCCCTGGGCAACTGGGTCAGTTGCCGCGCGTTCAAGTTCGCGCATAAAGTGCGCCCGGTTCGGTAAGCCGGTCAGCGCGTCGGTCAGGACTTGGGCTTCAAGTTGACGTTGCGTTTGAACGCGCTCAGTCACGTCGGTTTGAACACCGATGAAGTGCGTGACCTGGCCTTCCTCGTGCCGCAGGGGGCCGATGTTGAGCGCATTCCAGAACGGCGTGCCGTCTTTCTTATAGTTCAGGATGACGAGGTCAACGGGCTCGCCTGCGGCGAACGCCGTGCGCATCTGCGCCCTTGCTTTGGGATCGGTGTCTTCGCCTTGGAGGAAGCGGCAGTTGTGACCGAGGATCTCCTCGTTCGAGTAGCCCGTAAGCTGCCTGAAGGCGGCGTTGCAGTACACGATGGGCAACTCCGGGGTGTTCAAGGAGATCACGATGCCGTTGGTGGCACTGTCCAGCGCAAAGGCAAGCAAGCGCAGCCAGGACGTTTCGTCCTTGGGATCAAGGTAAGCCGTGTACGGAATGGATGGAAGCGCAGGCTTCATAGAAAGCGCTGAACCACGCGGACAGTCATCCAGTAGCGGATGAAGACGTCCATCTGCTCGACGAACGCTGCAAAACTGGGCACCTTCATCATGTACGAACTCGCATATAAGGCATACGCTGCTGAGACATCGTGTGCTTCTCCAGAGGTGGCCAACATGACGACCGGGATGAGGCGAAGCCTGGCATCGGCTTTCAGCAGGTTCAGGACCTCAAAGCCGGTCATCTCGGGCATGTTGATGTCGAGCAGGATCACATCCGGCAGGACTGCGTCGGGTTGCTGCATCGCTTCTATAGCGCTCATCCCAGTCAAGTACCCGGTGAGGGTCGTAGGATGATCAAAGGCGGCAAAGCTTTCCTCTGCGAGCAAGATTTCTGCAGGGTTATCGTCGATCAATACAACCTGTAAGGGCCTACGCATTTGCACTCCTCAGCACGCTCCATATCCAGCACCCTCACGTTATCAGGCTGGTTGACTGCTCAGAGCTTCCTGCGCTCCCGTTAGGCTGTTCTCGCAGCGAGGGCGTTGACGTCGGCGGTCAAGCCGTGCTGTTCGAGCAGCTCGACGACCATGGCCGCGCGTTCCAGTATCGGGTGCGAAGCGGGCGAACGCGGGTCGCTTGTCCGGGTGATCTCTAGGACTTCGATGCGTTCATCTTCTTGGAGGGCGTCCAGCCAGCTGGCGGGGAAGTCGCGCAGCAGGATTTCGGTACCGCCACTGACGGTGCTGGTCCAGTGTTTAACGCTACCACCAGCGCCGATCTCGCCGGTGAGGATGCTGACGCCCTCACCGGGGCGTGCGCCGCTGTCTCTGCCGCGTGCCACGGCGATCTCGTAACCGAGCAGCAAGGCAGGCGCAGCCGCTTGGCTCCACCCCGCATCGTCGTGGACCTTGACGCGCACGGACATGCAGCGTGGCTCGTCTGTGGTAGCGGGCGCAACGCCAAAGACCTCCACAGCCGCCGCAACCGCTGCCGCATGGGTGCCTTCGGGGAAGCACCAGGCTTTACGCAGGCCCGTGACCTCCCTCCACTTCGCCCCCATCTTGCGAGCGCGATCAGCAAAATCCTCGGTGTAGGGCGCAAAAATCGCCACCCGGCCTTCTCCCTTCTCAATCAGATGCAACATAGTCCTTCCTTTAGAGCGAGAATTTTGACGCACGCTGGCCGCATATGCTCAGTATTCCTCAATACAGTAGTCCGGAAGGTTTTGACAAATGAGACGGAAGGCGTTCTCGTCAGTGTGTGCGCACCAAACGAACGACTCCCGACCAGATTCTCGCGGCTGCCCTCAGCCATACTGGACTCCGCCGCACTACCTTCGGCTGCTCTTGACCCTCTGGCTGGTCCTTCCGGGGCGGCACAACTTCACCAATCTGGCCCGGTACGGTCCGATCTCGGACCGTACCCACCGATCATGGGCCCAGAAACCCGTGCCGTGGGTGCAGTTGAACAGCACGCTGGTCTTGCAAGCGCAAGACCAACAGACCCTGAGATGCGGCGGCATTCTGGGCGTCGACGCCGTGTTCATCCCGAAGTATGGGAATCACACCCCTGATCTCGCCTCGTACTGGTCCGGGTGTCAGGGCCAGTCGGTGCGGGGTCTAGAAGGCACCTGCGTCACCTGGATTGATCCTGCCACCCATCAACCCATTCCGCTGTCCATCACGCAAACCCCCGCAACGCTGCCTGTCGGTCAGAGCCGGGTCGACTTTTACGCCACCGTCACCCTCAACACCATCGCGCAGCTCCCTGACCAGCTCAAGAAGCAGGTCCAGGCGGTCGTGGGAGACGCGTACTACGCCAAACTGAACTTCGTTGCTCGCGTGGTGGACGAAGGGCAATTGCCCTTCATCGGCAAGATGCGCAAGGACGCCAACCTCAAGCACCTCTTCACGGGACCCCGGACCGGCAAGCCGGGTCGACCTCGGCAGTACGATGGCAAGGTCAGTCTCTGCGACTTCTCCCGCTGGGACGCGATCCCCTGGGCGGACGAGTCCATGGTGTATACCGTGGTCGCTTACTCGGTCAGTTTGAAACGTCAGGTCCGGGTCGTCACCGTGGTCTGGCCAGGGTCAAGCTCACGCCGGATGGAGGTGCTGTTCAGCACCTCCACCACCATGACAGCAGCGACGATCATCGCCCTCTACCGTGCGCGGTTCTCGATGGAGTTCCCGTTCCGAGATGCGAAGCAGTTTGCTGGGCTCAGCGGCTGTCAGTCGCGGCAGGTAGAAGCCCTGCATTCCCACTGGAATATGGCCTTGATGGCGGTCTCGGCAACTCGGTTGAGTCAGTTGAAACACCAGCGGGCCAGCCCGCTGGTGTTCAGCATGGAAGACGAGAAACGCCGCGCCTACAACGCGTTTTTCGCGGAGAGAATTTTGAGCATCTTGACGCAGGAGCAGACAGAGCAGAAATGCGAAGATCTGCTCGCCGACCTGCTCTCACTCGGCGTCAAGGCTGCCTGAAACCTTCCGGACTACTGCAAAACAGACTATCCAGGAAAGGTCGGATGGCTTGGTAGAGTTGGGAGACGTCTCCGAAGGCATTTTCCCATTCCGGAGACGTCTTCTCATCAAATTTGTCAGGCTGTCAGCCCTCGGCAGTGTGCTCGTGTTTGCCAGCTGGCATGTCAGTCCCCAGTGTCAACCAGACTGAACTCCTCCTGCACAACACCCTGGTAAGATCGGTCACAACATATCATCTAAAGTCCAGTGCTGAGTCCAGCGAGCATCAATCTCGTCACTGACATTCTGATAGCGGATATCGGTGGACAACCGCAGACGACAGGGATCGGTGTTGGCTGTTGCCGCGTGAATCATGTAGGGGCTGTGGAGCATCACATCGCCCGATTCGTAATCAGCGTACAACCAGCGGCTGCTAAAGCGCTCGGCCATGTCCGGCAGGTCCTTACTGACCCAGCCACCTTTTGTCATGTTGCGGTTGTAGGCGCTGATCCGCTCTTCTGGTGAGAGCGCAGCATTCATGGCAGAAAAATCTGCTTCCATCTGGCGACCCACTCGGTCTGAGCCTTCCAGATACACCAGACCGCCCATGTGAGCCGGAATATCCCCGATGGGAATCCAGGCAGTGACGACCCGGTCGGTCCCGCCGCGCAGATAGATCAGGTCATAGTGGGCAGGGGTTCCGTTCGGCTCTCCCGGGCGGGTGAAACGGATGATTTTTCGCTTGTGCAAATACGACATGCCACCGAGAAAGCAGTCCATGAAGCGGTAGAGGTTAGGATGAAGACAAAACGCTTCGTAAGCCGCGGTCCGGACGAGTTCCATGAGCCGCTTGTGCGAGCGCTGTGTCTGCTCCTCGTCCGAGAACAGGCCGTCCACGGGATCAGAGCCGGGTTTCAGCAGACCGGTGTCCTGCATGGCGCTGAAGAAGTGGTGGCGGAACGCGAAGACCTCATCGCGGGGCAGGAGTTGCTTGAGCCACAGGTAGCCAGCGTCTTGATAGTGGCGTTGCAGTTCATCCATCGGGCTGAATGGATCACTCGCGTGGAGTGGGGCCAGTCGGTGGGGAGCCGAACTCAGGACCTGCCCATAACTCTGCAACTGCGAGAGAATGTTCGTCATCTTCAGTCTCCAATACGCTGTGGAACTTGATGAATGTCAGATTGATGCATTCAGCTTATGGCCGGTCTGAACTCTGCATCACAGAGAAATCCCTTAGCCTGGACGCTTCACTTATTGATAACGGGCTTGACTCTTTCAGATCTGATCCCAGGTAGATGATTGGCGACAACACTTAGGAAACTGTGGTGGGCCGGGATGACCACCGAGCTTTATCCAGAGGTCTTCAGCCCGATTTGGGCGAATGATCCTTGAGTCGCCAGCACAAACTCTGCAAACAAGCTGTTGGCCCACGCGAACCAAGGTCGGGTGAAATGGGTCGGATAGTCGGGATGAAAGCTTTCGTGCATGTAGTGTGTACCAGCTGTAGTCGCGGTCAAGGTGGCTAATAAGCGGTGTCGCTCGTCAGGCTCGGTCGAGGTAAGTCCCTGCATGGACAACGCAATTGGCCAGATCAGTCCGCCCGGTGTATGTGGACTGCCTACTCCTGCTGCATGTCGGCCCGAAAAATAATAAGGATTGTCTGCGCTGAGAATAAATTGCCGGGTGCGGCGGTAGAGAGGATCATCTGCTGAGCGGTAACCCAGGTACGGAATAGAGAGCAGGCTCGGTACATTGGCGTCATCCATCAGCAGGTGGTGGCCGAATCCATCCGTTTCATAGGCGTAAATTTGGCCATACGCAGGATGCTGGATGACACCGTACGTTTGGATGCCCTGTTCTATTTCATCACGGAGCGCTGCGGCAGATTCTGCCAAGGCAGCGTCCCCTAGGACAGCCCGCGCCATCTCTGTCAATTGGCCCAGCACTACCACTGCAAACATATTGGCTGGAATCAGGTAGCCGTACGTACAGGCATCGTCACTGGGGCGAAAGCCTGACCACACCATCCCAGTATAAGTGACTGGTGTGCCGCGTCCGCTATTCACTAGGGTGTCGCTTGGCAAGAGGGGATCAGGGCGCTCAAAGGTGTAGGAGGACTCCTCAAGGTGACGCTGTTCGGTACGCATGACCTGTACCACCACGTGGAGCATCTTCCGCACTGCTGTAGTGAAAATTGTTTCATCATTGGTAGTCTGCCAATAGCGGTACAGCAGCGACACTGGATAACACAGGGAATCCAGTTCAAACTTCCGTTCCCACACCCACGCTCCCTTCCGGGGGCGGTCGCCTGAGTGACCACTGCCGTCCGGCTCGGCATTAAAGGCGTTAGCATAGGGGTCAATCAGCAAATATCTCGCTTGCCGTTCAATCAACCCAGAAATCAAGCGGCGCAGCCCCGCATCATTGGCCGCTAAGGGCAGGTAAGGGCTGACTTGTGCTGAGGAATCTCGTAGCCACATGGCCGGGATATCACCCGTAAACACGAAACTGGTGCCGTCATCCAGCAGGCGAACCGTGGTTTCCAACGTATTGGGAAAGCAGTGAGCGAAGGTCTGGGCAAGATCAGGTCGGTCGCAAAGGCGAGCTTGCATTTCGGCTTGCAGGTGATGAATAGAGGTATACATCATGAACAGGCTCCTCGACAAAAAGGCACAAAGAGAGCGTAGACCAGGGTAGCTCACCGTTGTAGAGCTTCTCCTGGCAGTCTCCCAGTCAGGTGTTAAGACAGTAGGCTCTGGCGCTCCAGCGTAGCTAGAGCTTCGAGCAGCATGAGACCACTTTGCTGTCCACTCAACGACACACGATCCTGAGGACGCTCGTCCCAGGACAGACCCATCAGATCGGTGTCTAAGTCTCGCCCAGCCTTCCAGAGCACGTCCGCATTGTGCTGCAAGATTGCAACCAGATCCGGGCGGGGGACGACCTGCACCAGAAGAGCGAGGTAGCGCACGAAGATACCTTTGAACAGGCCCCCGTCGCCATCACCCTCGTAAGGCAGCAGGCCGCTGGCTGCATCAATCAGGCGGATGAGGGCCGCGTCTGCCGTGCGGAGCGCATCTTGCAGGTACGTCTGCTCACCCGTGGCCTCAAACAGCGCCAGTCCTGCGCCTAGATAGGCACCCTGGTTATAGGTGAAATGCCATTCATCTTCGAGTCGACCGTCGCCCAAGCGGTTCATGCCGTCCCAGACGAAGCCTGTTGCAATATCAACTAAATGCGTTTTATTCCAGGTATAGATGCGCCTCGCCCAGTCGAGGTCTGCCGCGCGGCCCAGCACCTTATAGAGCCGGGCCGCCAAAATCGCTGCCGGGGCATTGGCTGGCGTGTTCTTGTAATCCAACTGATCCTTTTTCCAGGCGATGCCGCCGCCGCAGTGATCATTCCAACCACCCTGTATGTCGGACCACAACTCCTGTGCTCCTTCCAGGTATCGATTTTCACCCGTGGCTTCGTAAGCCCGCAGCAGAGCCAGCGCCATCCACTGCATATCGTCGTACCAGTTGTGTAGGAGGGTGCCGCCGTTGAGGGTACGCGCTCCTTCAAACGCTTCTCCGATCCGTTGGGTGTAACGGGGGTCGTTGGTGCGGATCAGGCCATCGACCAGAACGTCAATGGTATGGGCATGCCACCAGTAGACGTAAGGGGCGTTGCAGGTGCCGTCGTCGCAGGGTGCGTATTGATTCATGATCCGTTGCGCCGGGTTCCAGAACTGGGTGGAGAGCATCTGCTGAGCCATCTCCGCCCGGTCAGCCCAGAAGGATAGGTCAAGAGGATCAGTCATAGATTGACTCACCGACTCACGACCACGTTGTCAAGATTGAGGTAATTGTTGCTCCCTTTTGCACCATCGAAAATGACTGAGAGAGTGTTGGTGCCGCTGTTGAGGTTGACCCCAGACACTGTGACAGTCTGATAGCTTTCCCAATTCCCAGTGGATGGGAAATTCTGGTTATTGACTACCCCCGCACCATTGACGTAGAGATAACGGCTGGCGTTGCCTGCTGCCGCTGCATAACGCAGGGTCAAGGTGTACGTCCCCGCCGTAGGTACCGTGATCGGCAGATCCACCCATTGACCGCCAGTATTCCAGCCCGCCACATAGCCGCTGCCGGTATAGCCCGCATATGCACTTTCAGAGTTGAGGTTATGCAGCGTTCCGTTCTCAGCTTCCAGGGTCGTCGAGAAGGACGATGTACTCGATACATTCAGACGATCCAGATTGAGATAATTGGTGCTCCCTGTGCCGGAATTGTAGCCAAGCGAAACGACATTGGTGCCAGCCATGAGGTTGACATTCGTTGTGGCCGTGGCCCAGGTGCCCCAGCCCCCAGTGCCGCTGAAGTTTACATTGTTCCCCGATCCACCGTTCACTTTCAGCTGCCGGGTGGCATTGCCAGCACCGGCGGCATAGCGGAAGTCGAGGCGGTACGTGCCGGCGCTCGCAACGTTGACGGGGATATCAACAGATGTACCGTCGCTGTTCCACCCCGCCAAGTATCCTCGCCCGCTGTATCCCGCTTGAGTATTTTCATTGTTGATGCCGTTGCGACGGGCATTTTCGGCCTCGTAGGCCCCTGTACCCACGACCACACCTGTCAACCCGTCCGGGGGCGTAAGTTGCAAGACAGACGCCCCCGCTGCCGCCGCAACGCTCTGGATGTAACCGCTGCCTGGCGTCTGGGTCCAGTCGGGACCGATGATACCGTCGGACATGCGCCGATGGTTCCAAGCTTGGGTTCCATTCTTTTGTAAAAAGCCCAAATACTGCGGCTGATTTCCCACCACCCGCAGCGTGTTGAGGTTCCGGGCAAAGATCATCTTGAAGGCGGGTGTATCGTCTTCACCTTCATATAAAAGAGTACCGTCCAGGGTCATGCGGTTGACCACCCAATCGGCGGCCGCTTTAGCGTCATTGAGGTAACTCACCTGATTGGTTTCCCGGTACATCTCTAGTGCCGCTCCCAGAAAAGTTCCAAAGTTATACGTGTATTCCCAGGTGGCCACGGTACCGTTTCCGCTGCCGCTGACATTGTCGTACACCAAACCGCCTCCAGCGTACAAGCGGCTGCGCACCCAGGAAAAAAGGTTTTGTGCTTTGGTCGCGTAGGAGGGATCGTTGAGCGCCCGCTTAAGCCGCATGGCAATGATCGCAGCAGTGGCGTTGGTGGCTACATTTTTTTGCATCAGGAAATTGATGCGGTTCCACCAGATTCCGCCGCCGTAATCGCTGGTGTAGGCACCCGAATTGTAAATAAAGTCAAACATCTCCTTGGCCCTTGTCCGGTAGCGTACATCTCCGGTGAGTTCGTAGGCCCGGATGCTGCCGAGCGCCCACCACCCGATATCGTCGTTAAAAGCATTGTCTGACCAATTGGGATACGTAGCGAAGAAGCCGTCGTAGATGTCCGAGATCATCTGTCGGTAGGTGGTTGAGCCAGTGCGCTCGTATGCGTCCATCACTGTTTCCCACAGCTGTGCTTCCCACCAATAGTCGGTGTAAAGTCCGCCATTGGGACCTGAGTTATGGCTGTGAATCTGGCGGTCAGAGTTGGTGTAAAAGTATTTTTTGGTGGGATCCCAAAAGACATTCACAAAAGCATTCATGGCGGCGTCTGCATTGGCCGTGGTGGCCTGAGCCTCTAGGCGTGTTGTGTGGGCTGGCACTCCAGAGACCTGCCCATGAGATTCTGATGCTGGTAACACAGAAGCGGTATTACAAGAGACGAGAAGAGCTGGTATCAACAACAAAGTTAACCAAGAGGTAGGACGCATCAGGATAACTCCTTTTATATAAATTTCAACGGCCAGACAGCGAAAGATTGTGTGTTGAGACGATGTATCCTCCGTATCGTGGCACCATGAAGTCGCTTCAGGGCACGTAATGCAAAAAGCCAACGTTCAAGCTCCAAGGCATAAGTAAAATGCAGGCGACTTCAACCTTTAGCTCCAGTAAACGAAATGGACTGGGTAAAGTAGCGTTGGGCGAACAAGAACACGATGAGTACAGGCAGCGAAACCACGACGCTGGCCGCCATCAACGGACCGTAATCGGTCTGATGGTTGAAGCTGAACGCTTGCAGCCCCATCTGCACCGTGGACATCTTTGGGTCATTGAAGACAATCAAGGCCCATAGGAACACATTCCAGCCTGCCTGGAACGTGAAGATACCAAGGGTCGCCAGAGCAGGGCCACACAACGGCAAGTAGATGCTCCAGAAAATACGGAACTCGCTCGCTCCGTCCACGCGGGCGGCGTCCATCAGGTCATCGGGCAGCGTGCGAAAGAACTGGCGCATGAAAAACACGGCGAACGCTCCTGCCGCCCCCGGTAGCACGATGGCCCAGTAGGAATTGAGCAGCCCCTGCCCCCCGTGCCCCAACAGGTCGTTCCCGCCCACCAGTGGAAAGGACTTCAGGATAATAAAACTCGGAATCAGGGTCACGACCCCTGGAATCAGGAGTGAAGCGAGCTTCATCTTGAACAGGCCCTCACGGCCCCGGAAGCGCATCCGGGCAAAAGCGTACCCGGCGAGGCTGCCCAGCACCAGATTGGCCAGCACGCCCAGGAGCGCCATCACCGTGGAGTTCCAGAAGTAGCGACTGAACGGCACTAAAGTAAACGCCTTGACGTAATGCTCGAAGGTAAAGCGCTGCGGAATCCAGCGAATAGGTTCACTGAAAATATCGGTATCAGGTTTGAAGGAGGTGACGACCATCCAGTAAAATGGCAACGCCATGACGACGGCGACCCCCACCAGAAGGGCGTAAAACAGGCTCTCGCGCAGCACCACCCACGGCGTCCATCGAAGGTTACGGTTCATCACGCTCCTCAGCCCAGTCCAGAATCGCGGTTCAGGCGCATGCTGATCAACGAAACACACAAAATGGCCACAGCCAACACAAACGCCTGTGCGCTGGCGTAACCCATTCTGAGTTGGGTAAAGCCGTTGCTGTAAATTTGATACACCGCCGTTGTGGTGGCATAACCGGGGCCGCCCTGCGTCATCACATAAGCCTGATCGAACAGTTGGAACGCGCCGATCAACGACATGAACACCACAAAAAAAGTGGTGGTGCGCAGGGCCGGAACGGTGATGTAGCAAAACTGCTGCCACGGACTGGCTCCATCGAGCGCCGCCGCTTCGTACAAAAAGGTCGGCACGCCACTTAGCCCCGCGAGGTAGATGATGATGTTGCTGCCCAGTCCTTGCCAGAGCGTCACGATCACGATGGCGTACATGGCGCTGTCGCTGCTGGCCAGCCAATTGGGACCCCGAATACCCACAACATCCAGCGCCTGATTCACGACCCCATAATCTTTCTGGAACATCCACGTCCAGACAGTTGCTGCCGCAATGCTGGACGTGACGGCAGGCAGGTAAAAGAGTGTGCGAAACAGGGCCATGCCAGGCCGCTTGCGGTTGAGTGCCAGTCCCAGCGAGAGGGAGAGCGCGATCATTAGGGGCACGTACAACAGCGCGTAGTAAGCCACATTCAGCACGCCACGCCGAAACAGATCGTCGGTGAGTAACCGCTCGTAGTTGGCGAGTCCCACCCACTTGATCGGACTGAGAATGTCGTAATTGGTAAAACTGAGGAAAAGGGCGAATACGGCAGGCAGGAGGGTGAAAATCAGGAACAAACCCATCGCCGGAGTGATAAAGGCGTAAGCCATCCGCGATTCGTGACGCAGCAGCCGGGAACGATAAGGTGGAGCGGGGACCGCACGCGTGGGCGCGACCGGAGGGTTTCGCAACATGGATGCACCTCGGAGCAAAGAGAAGAACGCCTAAAGTCATCTCCGTCAGAGCGACGAAAATAGCGGGGCAGTCGCAGGTCAGGCGGAATTCAGGCTGGCGGCGAGCCGGTCGAGCGGCCTTGCACCAGCTCAAAGGCCACATGCCTGCGGGTGGCGTCTGATTCACCGCGCAGGCGGGCCAGAATCTGCTCGACCGCCAGACGACCCATTTCCAGTTCGTTCTGGTGAATGTGGGTGAGGTCTGGCAATCCATGCGGCGAGGTCAGGGGAACATGAGGAACGTCAAAGCAGGCCACCGACATGTCATTTGGAATTCTTTTTCCTAATGCCTGGAGGGTCGAACCGAGTTCGAGTGCCAGGTTGTATTCGGCACAAACGAAAGCGGTCGCGTCCATGCTCCGCACGAAGGCTTCCAGCAACGTCTGGTCGGCAGCGATATTGTCGGGCCGGAACTGGGTTGGCAAGGTGGAAATCAAGTTACTCAGCACCAGTTCGGGGCGGGAAAGCAGACCGTGTTTGGAGAGCGCCGAACTCCAACCTGCAAAGCGTTCTTCGAGGGCACTGGTGTTTTCGACGGGCGGAGAGACGAAAGCGATCTCGCGGTGGCCGAGATCAATGAGATGCTCGGTCAAGGCGGCGGCGGCGGCGTGATTGTCGGTCACCACCGCCTGCGCCGGAATCCCTTTGAGATACCGATCGACCAGTACCAATGGAAATTTATCCAGCACGATTTTGAGCAGCACCGGGTTGTAATGCTCGCCGTGGACCGGAAAGACAATCAAACCGTCGACGCCCCGCGCCACCAGCCCTGCAATCGCGCGTTCCTCATTTTCCCTCAGGCCGTACGTGCGCTTGAGAATCAGATCGAGCCCCTTCTGGGTGCAACTTTGCTCAACCGAATAGACCAGTTGAAGGCCATAGCTGTCATTGAAGTCGGGCAAGACCAACCCGATCAGCCCAGACCGAACCCCCGGCACAGTCGGCACGGCCTCGGCGAGATCGGGATTGATGCCCAGACCCACGCCGATCCGCGCCAGATCAGGCAAGTCGTCCACCACAAAGGTGCCCCGGCCCTGAGCGCGCTTGACCACACTGGCCTGCGCCAGCACTTCTAGCGCCCGCCGGGACGTGATGCGGCTCACCTCAAAGCTCTGGGCGAGGGCATGCTCGGACGGCACACGGTCACCGGGACGAAGACGGCCTGCTTTGATGTCGTCGAGCATGCTGGCGACAATACGCTCGTAGAGGTGGGGGGTCACACTCAACATAACGTACTCCACTCCATGCTCAGACGCGTCATGAATCTGGCCTCAAGTCTTCCGGAGCCGGGTTGAGCGCGGCCATCTGTTCAAAGAGCATGACGCCGGAGAGAGCGGCAGTCAGCTCTAGGGGAAACTGCGGCAGTGCCTGCCACGACCGTCCAGACAGACCGGAAGCGGCGTCACGGTACGTCCAGGCGGCGTTTGCGTTCGTTGTCAACCAGCGCCGAATGGATTCGTTTCCGGTCACCTGCACCAGTTGAGCGAGGTAGCGCACTAGAATACCTTTGAAGAGTCCCGCGTCGCCGCCGCCCTCGTCAGGCATCACCTGTGTGACCGGATCGGCTAACTGGGTCAGGGCCGCCCCGGCAGTGCGGTGCGCCGCCGCCAGATATTCGGGTTTCTCTGTGATGTGATGCAATTCAAGCGCTGCTCCTACCACGACACCCTGACAGTAGGTGAAGGTCCAGTCACGGTCGGTGGTTGCGTCACCTAGCCGGTTCATGCCGTCCCACACGAAGCCGGACACGGGGTTGATCAGATGGGCTTCCAGCCAACCGAAAATGCGCTGTGCCCAGGCGAGGTCGGACGCATCACCGAAGCGCGTGTACAGCCGGGCCGCCAGGATCACTGCGGGCGCGTTGGCGGGTGTATTCTTGTAGTCCAGTTGCGGTTTGCGCCAGGCGATGCCGCCGCCGCAATGCTCGTTCCAGCCGCCCTGAATATCAGCCCACAGGGTCAGCGCGGCGTGCTTGAAGACCGGATTCTGACTGGCATCCCACGCCCGCAGCGCCGCCAGGGCCAGCCATTCCATATCGTCGTAATAGTCATTGGTCAGGCTGGCGTTTTGCATCTGGATGCTGCCCAACAAACGCGCCGCTCGCTGGAGATGCAGAGCATTTCCGTCACGCCTAAAAGCGTCGATGAGACTGTCGAGTGCGTGGGCTTGCCACCAGTAATGAAACGGGTCGCTGGGCAGGTCATGCTCAGCGTGAACGACCGGCACGCGGATCTTGAAGAGGCCGGTCGGCTCATCCCAGTAGTGGAGCATCAGGTCGTCGAAAGCTTGCTGGGCGCGGTCAGTCGTCAGTGTCGTTGGAACGCGGAGCGGTACACTCATTTCAAATCTCCAAGCGTCAGACGATCCAGGTTCAGCCATCCCCGGCTGTTCATTTCGCCGTCAAACGAGATCCGGATTCGGCTGGAGCCAGCAGGCAGCTCGATCGCGATGTCCAAGTCACGCCAGGTAGCCCAGTCGGGAGTGGGAGGAAGGGTCAGCTTTCGGGACGCGCCGTTGACCGTCAACGTCCGCCTCGCCTCGCCGCCGCCTGCGCTATAGCGCAGCTTGAGGAGATAGCGGCGTGCCTGCGGGACGTTCACGTGAAATTCCACGAACTGCCCACTTTGAAAGAAGGTGTTGACGTAGCCGCGCCCCGAAAACCCATCAGCCACAGCGCTGGACTTCACGCCCTCGAGAACGCTGTTTTCTGCCTCGTAGCGTCCATCACCAACCACGATTCGGGCGGGCAGGGACGGTGAGGCGAGTTGAAGGGCTGCCACCCCAGTGCCAGCGGCCAAACTCTCGATCACATCGCCTTCGTGCGGCGCTGACCAGTCTGGGCCGATCAGTCCGTCGGCAGCTCGGCGCTGGTTCCAGACCTGGGTCGCTTGATCCCGTAGACTCTGGCGGTAACGTTCCTGGACGGCGGCGTCCAGTCCCGGCGTCTGGGAGAGCGTGTGTAGCGCACGCAACAAGACGCCCTTGAAGCCGCCACCATCTCCAGTGCCCTCGTTTAAAAAAATACCTGCATTGGTCAGGTTGTCCAGTGCCCAATCGGTAGAGTCGGTGGCCCTCTGGAGCAATTTGGCCCGCTCTGTCGGGTCGAGACTGACTTCCCTCAAGGCCAGGGCCGCCAGCACGAAGTTGCCAACGTTATAGGTGAAATCCCAGCGCCGTAGCTCTCCGTTTTCGATATTGTCGTAGACACGCGCCTGACCGTCCGTCAAGTGGCTGTCCACAAAAGCGTAGAGTTGCTGCGCCCGCATCAAATAATGCTGTTCGCCTGTGGCCTGATACAAGCGCACTGCCGTGACGACCAACGGTCCGTTGGTAGCCACGTTTTTCTGATTGCTGCCGCTGCGCCGCCAGAGAACACCACCCCCCGAAGCGTCCGTCCAGTACGGCCAGATCGAATCGAAGAGGGTGGCAGCCTGCTGGAGATAGCGGGGATTGCCTGTTAAACGGTAGGCGCGCATGGAAGCCTGCGCCCACCAACCGAGGTCATCGTTGAAATCATTGCGCCAGTCTGGGTAGGCCCTCACGAAGCCGGTGTAGACGTCGTCAATCAGACTGCGATACATCGTATTCCCCGGTTCCCGCTCAGCGGCGTCCAGCACCAGATCCCACAGTTGAGCTTCCCACCAGAAGTCGGTGTATTTACCGCCTACTGGGCCGCTGCCGCTGGGCCTGGCAAACGGAGCGCTGCGGTTCCAGGCCAGAAAGTAACCTTGGTCAGCGTCCCAGTACGCCTTCAAGAAATCCTGCATGGCCCGGTCTGGATCCGGGGCAGTGAGGACCGCCGGTGAAGGCACCGCCCGACCCGAGGGGGACGCGAGGAGAGTGAGCGGCAGTGTGAGTAAAAGTAAGGCGGTACGTCGCATGCTCCCCCAATATTCAGACATATCCAGCAGGTGTGAGAAAAGTGCTTTATTAAAATGGGCACATCGAGAGACTCTAGTTGCTGGCGTTGTCCTCCAGAATCCGGTCTCCAGCAATCTGGGCTTTTTGCAGCGTCGTCTTCGCGTCCTGTTTGCCTTCGAGAAACAACTGGATGTTGGGAATCAAAGCCTGACCTTCCATCGGCGGATACCCGGCAACGGCAGGCCGGATGGTAGCGAATTTCAGTGTGTCCGTGATGGGTTTCCAGAAAGCGTCTTTTTGAAAGTAGGCATTGTTGACGGCAATGAGGTTGCCAGGAATGTTGTTACTGGTCTTGCCCCAGGTCAGCGCATTGGCCGAGTTGTTCAGCCACCACTTCATGAATTCCCAGCCCGCATCTTTGTTCTTGGAGGCCTGGGTAAGCGCCAGGCCAAAGCCTCCCATCACTGCGCCCCGCGCCCCGGTGGGTCCGGCGGGCGGCGGCACAATGCCGAAATCCAGCTCCTTGCCGTATTTTTTGTAGGCATTGATGTTCCAGGGTCCGTTGTAGCCCATCGCGATTTTGCCGGTCACAAATGGATCCTGGGCGTTGCCTTCTCCCCGGCCAAAGCCCGTTTCGTACACCTTGTCTTTGTTCAGCAAGGTGTCCCAGAATTCGAGCACCTGTAGACCTGCCGGACTGTTGAAGGCCGTTTTCTTGCCGTCGGGGGTCAGCATGCTGCCGCCAGCTTGCTTGAGCCACATGCTGAAAAGACCAACATCGTCGAGGGCAAAGCCGGAGACCAGCAGCTTCCCGTTGGCGTCGCGCTTGGTGAGCTTGATGGCAGCGGCCCGCAATTCAGCCCATGTTTTGGGAGGTTGAACGCCCGCCGCTTTCAAAAGTTTCTTGTTGTAGAACACGGCTCGGGCGTCCACCGTGAGTGGGAGGCCGTAAATGTTGTTGCCCACGCTCAGTTCTCGCAGGGCCTCGCTGTAAAACCGCTTGGGATCGATCTTGTCACGTGTTAGATAGCTGTTGATAGGTGCCAGGACATTTTTGGGCGCGTACAGCGCAGTTTCGAAGCGGTCCCAGATCATGACGTCGGGGGCGTTGCCCGCTGCTGAGGCCGTGAGAAACTTGGTCACTGCATCTTGCTGCACCACATACTTCACCCGGATCTTGTTTTGCGAGGCATTGAACGCGTTGACCATGGTGAGGATCTGCTGCTCTCCCTCGCCTGACCAACTTCCCCAGAACACCACGTCGGTCGGACCGGAAGCTTGAGCGCTCACGAAACGTGTGGCTCCCGCCGCCAATACTAGGGCTGCGGTCACAGAAACAAGTGCCTTTGTGCGGTTGATCTTCATAACTGCCTCCGAGAGAATTCGACGGGCCGGAATGCACGTAACCCAGTTGAACATCTCTACCGCATGCCCAAATTGGGTGTCGGCTTTGCCGGATGCGTACTACTAAGGCGCATCAAAGGGAGAGTTTGGGTCTCTTGAGTGTAATGAGATGAATTGGCATAAGTCAATATAACAACTTCAGATATAAGTAGTACAACTTTTTGAAATAGAGCATCCCGCACGTAGACGAAAGAATAGAGGGTGCACAGTACGGTTCTGGCAAGTTTGTGTGTTGAGCTGAGCTGTGGGAAACTCAGTTCGTCACTCCCACTCGAACCAATAAGCCTGCTGGCAAGTTCGATCTTCAAAGATCGTCCAACAAATCCTGGCTGGCTCGAGATCCTTTCGATCAGGCGCAACAGTATCTGAGGCCATCCAAGCCTGCATACAAAATCCCGCCGACCGGATTCGGGTGGTGACCAGCTCTTTTCCTTTTCGGGGGTTTTTTATGTTTGTGCTAGGTCTCGATGTCGGCAAAAGCGAACTGTACGCCTGCTGCGTATTCTGGTGTGATCAGCACCCAATGGCTCTCCCGCAAGCCGCGTGCAACTGGCCGGAAATGCCCGTCAGGCCAGGAGGATGCGAGTCCGCAGGAGATCGAACTTGGCCCGTCCGTACATCTGCCGTTTCAGCAGCTTGCTGCCTAAAACCTTCCGGACTACTGTCAATAGACAACACCCGACTTGTTGACCGTCGGCGAATTCGATGAGACCGTTGCGCGGGTTCTTGCGGGCGATGATTCGCACAGTGCAGGATTCGGCTCGGCGGTCATCGAGGCCCGTGTCGGGGCGGGGCCGATACCGATCATCGTCGCCGAGCCGAATCCAGGTGAATTTAGTTGACGATAGCGTTGGTTTGGGAAGATTCAGGTTGAGGTTGGGGCGACGAGAAGATCAGCAAAAGCGCCTCGTCAGCACGGGCCATCACCTTGTCCATGGTGAGGTTGACGTGCTCGGCATTGCTGAGCAACGCAGCGACGAGCACGGCTTTCAGTTCGGGATTTGCCGCGATCACGCGGCGGCACGTGCGCTGACCGTCCGCTTCGGCATACGCCTCAGCACGATCACGCACTAACAATTGCGGTTCACCCTGAGCGGGAGACCACTCCACCACCTTGAACAACGGAACAAACTCCCCTCCATTTTTGAGCACGTCGCCCAGCTGATAAAACAAACCTTCTGGCCCAACGCTACTGACCTGAACCCGACCATCCTTTCCTTCGTGCAGCAATCCCAGCTTTTTGCCCTCCAACCAGCACACCGTCAGCTGACGCTTCTCCGTATGCACCGTCGCTTCGAGATCAAAATCAGGACGCTCCCAATCCCGCTGATCCCGCTCACCCTGATGGAACGGTTCAAAGTGTATGGCGTTGATCTCGAAGTCCTGCTCAGTCAGCCCCGCACGGATGAGCGCATCACGGAATTCGTCCCGCTCTTCTTGAATAAGCTGTGCGGTGCCTTCCTGATCCTTTTGTTCCAGGGCTTCAGCAGCAGCATGAAGGAGCTGCGTCAATTCGGTGGGTCGGGTTACTTTCATGGTATTCTCCAGGGCGAAGGGGCGAAGGGTCGTGAAGCCAGGCGGCATGGCGTGCCGGACTTTAGGATGGCCGGGGTCAGGGTGGAACGGGGTCATGTCGGCTTGCGCGAGCCTCAAACGTGCAAGCTCAGCACTTCATTTGGCTGGAGCGCAAGTGGTCGTTGAGGGCGTGTTGCAGTCCGGCGGCGCTGGTGCGGATCTCTAGGCTTTGCGAGCCGCGTTTGCCGGTCAGGACGATGGCGGCGGGTTTCAAGGCGAGCAGTTGGCTGTCTCTCTCGCTGAGTTCTGGTGGCTGGACGCTGGTGACGTAAACGGCATTGATGCGCTTGCCATTGATCCGCATGGGCGGGAGTTTCTGCCCGGTATGTAGGGCAAGCTCGGCCCAGGCTCGGGCTTCTGCGGCCATCTCCTTGACGCGGGTCAAGAAAAGCCGCGCGAAGTACACTTCGGTGCCGAATCGGCTGTGCTCCAGCCGCTCCGGGTCGTCCTGTGGCAGCCCCAGGGCGTCACAGATGGCCCGGTTCACGTCGGTGTTGTAGAACAACCCGGCGGCTTCGGCGGTGCGGGCGAGATTCACTAGGGTCGCTCGCCTCGGATCGCTGATCGGGTCGATGCCGCGCTCAGCCAGGGGTTCCCAGGCGTCCGAGATGACCGAAAACCCCCCCTGGGGCGCGCACGGCCCACTGAAGCCGGGGATCACGTCACTCGGACGCGGCAGGGTATCCGGGTCGATGCGGTGCATGGTGGAGCCGGGGCCGAACAAAAAGGTCGGGAAGCTGCTCCAGGGGCGAATGGGGCGGGTATCGTTCAGCTGGGCTAAGACAAGGGTCATGGGGTCTCCTGAGCGGACGGATTTGGTGCCGTGTTATGGAAACGCCCTCGCTGAGTCGTGCCCAGCGGGGGCGTTTGGGAGAGGGGTTTTCCCGATGGGACAGCAGTGGGTTGAGGTGTTCAGCGCCAGTGGTCGCTGTCTCGGTGGGCAATCGCCTCGGCATCGTAGGCGCTCTCGTAAGCGTCCTCATCTGCACGCATTTCGGCCTCGTCGTCCAAGCGAAGTTCACGCGCTTCAGGCGTTTCCGGCGCTCTGGGATCGAAGTTCGCGGCACGCTCGTACATGGCTTTCTTGCGGGCCGCCTCGCGTTTCAGGAAGGCGTTTATCTCCAGGTATCCCACGCTTGCTCCTTTTGGATCTGCGTTGCGCCGCACCCGCCTGGCGGGTGAAGGGCCGGGCGAGTTCAGTACCGGGCGTCGCGTTCGTACCAGCGTTCCTGTTCTTGTTCGGCGAGGCGCTCGTCACGTGCTTCAGCCTCGTCTTCCAGGCGCGCTTCGCGTTCGAATGGCGTTTCGCCTTGATCGAGTTGGGCGAGGGCGTGCGCTTCGGCGAGGCACTGCGCGCGGGCCGTGCGGGGTGGTCTGGTCATGATCGTCATGCCGCCCCGTTCTCCGCCCGTTCTCCGCCCGTCGTGTGGGCGGAGGAAGGGTCTGCCCACACGTCATCGTTCTCAGGCTGCTCAACGACAACCCAAAAAGGCCCCCCCTGCATCCGCTTCGGTGGTCATGCAGGGGGGGCTTTCGTTGAGGACTTGTGGTGTAAATGACCTGCGACTTGCGCAGAATGAAACGTCCCGTCGTCCCCTGATCGGGCACCCGCCCCCGCAGCGCCGTGATGCGTGAGGGCAAGCAACCTGACCGCGCCTGCGCTTTTTTTGTTCTTCCTTGAGCGTGGTCCTGGGTCAAGAGCAGCGTTTCTCCAAACTTCTGTTATGATTCACTCACCCCGGAGGTCACCGAGCAATCGACCAACGGGAAACCCCCCGCGCAGGTTAGTAGCCTGTTGTTCGCAGAGGGTGTCCAGTCCGTAAAACCCAAATTGTTTCCTACCTGGCGAGGTAGGAGGCTTTCGCCTACACCCCCACTTTACTCGTGGGAGCGTCTCCGGTCAACTGCCCGGAGAGGGTTTGGCATACCCCAGGCATTTGCCCGGAGACCCACCGTGAGTACCGAACCCACGCTCGACGTCCGTCTTGCCCAGGCCCGCGAGCAACTCAAGCACTGCACCAGCGCCTACGACATCGCCCAAGTCACACTTGATCTGCTCGGCATTGACCGTTGCGAGGCGTACCAGGCCCTGCCTTCCATGAAGGGCCGCACCCTTCGGCGGGTCATCTCCGCCTTGCCTGTGGTGGCTGTCCCGGATGCTGTCCACATGTATTTGACGGTCGTACAAAAACAAAAAGGACAACTACATGTGGACAGTAACCATTTGACCCTCCCAGACGTGGAGCGCATCGCCGCCGAGACCTTCCTGCCCGTGGAACTGCAACCCGTTGTCGCGGCAGCGGTGGCGGCACGGGTCAGCCCGACGACGGCCTTAAAAGCAGTCGTGAAGTACCGTAATCCCGTCGAACTGGTCACCCAGCGCCTGCGAGACATGAAACGCCTCGCGCAGCACCGGATCATCACCAACCCCGGCGGCTTCTTCACCCACCTGATGCGCCAGAACAAGGACGTCGAGCTGCCCGGCATCGAGCTGGCCAAAGAGGCTGTCCCGCGTGCGCCGAAGGAACAGAAAGCGCCGGTCAAACCGCTGGAAGTCGGGGACATCGTCAAGCTCTACAACGCCCTGTGCCGGGTGATTCGGGTGGGTGCGGCCCGCAGTGATATCGAGCATCCGGACGGGTACGAGATGGGCGAGAGCAACGAACGGCTGCTGGTCTGCCGAAGCCTGGTGACCTGAGCGCACACCACTGGGGAGGTTAGGGCCGCCCGTTGACGTGCGGCCTCAAGAGCGCGTCAGGGCTGATCGAGCGTCAGGGGGAGGTCTTCCAACGCGCGAAGAATCTGCTGCAACGTGGCTGAAGAGAGATCGAACCTTGTGCGGGTCGCCCGGGCGGTATCGAGCCACGCCCCACGGCGTAATCCGGCCAACGACGTTTTCGAAACGTGCACGCCCTGAGCGCCCAGCAGCTCAATTACGGTCATTAACGGGTATGGGATGGCCCGCAACTGAGCTTGCAAGCGGCGATAGAGCGCGAAGGAGACGTCCCAATCCGACGCGGGCGGCCCCCCCCGGCGCACGCTCAACGTGACAGGCAGCAGTCGCTCGCGCTCAATCACCCGCAAGGCTTCAAGAACCTGATTCAATCGCACATCACCGATGACGAATCGCTGCCTCGTCTTGACGCCGAACATGCAGCGAATCGCCGCCCCACTCGCCAACATCCGCAGCACCTCAAGTGCAATCTCGACCCCTTGCGCTGCCAAGGCTGTGACCAATTGAGGCCGAGTATGCGGAAACGCATCGATCAACACATACACCTCGACCAGCGACCTGACCCGCTGATCGAACGCGGCGACGGAAAGATAGGTCGAAGAGCGCTGAACACCTGTTGAACGTCCCTCGTCTTGATCCGCAGGACTCAGGGCCACAGTCAACGCCTGGAGCGCACCGATCAGGTCATCTAACCGGCGAAGGCTGAGACTGTTTCTGGTCTGACCCGACAAGATCTGTTGCCGAAACCACCCGCTCCTCACCCCCGACAACCGGGTTTCCCCCAGCGGTACACCCCGTTCGGTCAGGGCGATGTTCAGCTGTTGCCGGGTATACGGGAGGGATTGGATGAGTTGCTGCGCGTGTTCGAGTTTCGCGGCACGGACTTCCCGATCAACTTGCGTCAACGTCACGCCACCCCGCTTTGGTGAGGCCGCTTGCGCCCCAGCAGACGGTGTGTGGCCTGTCGCCATGCTGATGTCTGCGGGCGGCTTGGACGGGGTCGGCATCGTCCAGGCCGTCGTCTTGGTGCGGAGCTTGAGCAGCTTGAGCAACGCTGGCTTGTTCGCGGGCAAATCATCCAGCAGCCGCAAGAGCTTGTGGTGACGTTCGTGGTGTGCCTGCCACAGCACGCCACGTCCCGCTGGACTGGGTGGTGCTGAAGATGACTTGGCATCCTTGTTCAAGACGCGCTCCTCGTGCCTGCGTTTTGGCTCAGTGCGGCGCGAAGGCGCAAGCCGATGGCGTCCTCAATCGGCCACAGACCGCGCGTCCCAACAGACGCAATCGGCTCAACCGGCGTGACAGCTGAAAGAACCCAATGGTACTGTCCCGGCGCAGCCCACGGGGACGGATTGACGATGTGGTGTGCAATCCAGTCCAGATGCTGCCGGAAGTCGTGGGCTTGCACGGCGTTGCCGTCCAATTTTCTGGGTGGCTGGCCGCCGTGAATGGCGAGCAGCATGCCGACCTCGCCACCCCACTCTTGAGGATGCCACGTGCGGTTCTCGACGTCTTTCCCAAGTTGCTGGATGCACAGCGGCCAGGGCTGATTGAGGGTCAGCCCAAAGAGGGGTGGGGTCAGGCAGTCCATGGTCCGTTCAGGGCGCTCAGGCGGCAGCACGTGTTGGCGAGTTTCGTCTTCCAATCCCTTGAGCTTGAGTGGTCGTGCAGTCATGCCTTCAGTGTGTCGGGGGTCATGGCCGAACCAGCATCCCCCCCCATTTCTTCTCATCGGGGGGCAAACGGAGGGGGGAAGTTGACCCCATCAAGGTCAGACCTTGCCGCTCAGCATTTGCGGGAGGAGAGCCTCGCGCCTGCGAGATCGAAGTACCGGGCGTGATGACTCAGTTCGCCATGTCGCAAGAGTTGCCATAGCAGATCCAGCGCGTGCGTCGCCACCATCCATCCCACGAACAGAGCCTGCTTACTCAGTGCCTCAATCGCTGAGCAGCTCGGCGTGTCATCCTCCGGCATCGTGGTGTCCATCAGTTCCGGATGCAATTGGGTCGCGCACAGCAGGCCGCGTTTGAGTTCGCTCCCCGCCCGCCGGGGCGTGCCGAGGATGACCTGGCCGCTTTTCAAGTCGTTGCCGCAATCCAGCCAGTATTTCCACAGGTGAAAGCCCTTTGAGAACGCCGCGCGGTGCAAACTTGATCGTGCAGCCCTCGTGTCGACGCAACTGATCACGATGTCCCATGTCTCTTTGCCGTGAACGCTTGCGAAGCGCTGTGGGACGGCCATCCAGTTGAGGCTGCACGCCAGGGTGAGATACACGAAGAGTTCAGAGATGCCAAAAGCTCAGCTACCACAGACCCCGGCACTCGGTTTCTACTGGCCAGCGTCTCTGCGGCCATTAGAGGGGTAATGACCAGCGGTTGACGCCGCAGTCCAACCACTATTCCTGTTGGGGAGACAACCTGAGATATGGCAAGCCCTGACTGCACTAGGGCCTGAAGAGCGGGCAGGTGGGCCGCCCGGCCCCAACTTCGGTCAGGATTGTCACCGATCACGCCCATGCAAACAGGGGTGTTCATAGAGATCCTCCAAAGTGGGCGCGAGAACGGAATAACCGACCTTCACCCTAATTCACGGTCGTAGCGGAAGCCCTGCCCATTTGATCAACACGCTTGACTGTTCGTCCGGGATACCACCGCCTGATGCAAATGACTCACTCAGCGCCGTTTTCGGGACTCTGGGGACTCAACTTCCTGGCCCGGTGGCGAGCTGTGGGGAAGGGTTCGTCAGGCATGTGCGGCCCATAGCTCGTAAAGCGGCCACCGACTTTCTCAGATGCGCCGTGTTCCAGATGGTAAAGGTTGCCACCAACAGATTGATGCCGCTGACTCGGTGACTCAGGGTCTCGGTGGAACGGCCAGGTAGTCCGCCGGGGCGGTGGCGTGCGAGTCCGTTATCCTTGCAGTAGGAGGTGGGCATGCACTTCGTGTTAGAAAGTCTGGAGTCGGGTTCCCCCCTGGTTGAAGCGGTCTGGGCGGGCCAGAGTAAGCGGCCTGGTTCCTTCACCTCACTCGCGACGAGTCGATCCGAACTGATTATCACCCGTTCCCGAGGAAGGGCGAGCGTCGTGCTGCGTGGGCCGGAGAGCTAGGCGACCGTCGCGGACGTCCCACAGGACGCAGAGTTCTTCGGCATCACCTTCCGTCTGGGCGTCTTCCTCCCCTCGCTGCCTCCCACACATCTGCTGGATCGGCACGCCACTCTGTCCACCACGGGGGAGTCGTTCTGGCTGCATGACAGAGCGCTTCCCATTCCAGGTGCAGGGGACGCCGACGCCTTTGTCGAACGTCTGGTCCGCCTGGGACTCCTGCGCTCTGAACCCATCGTCGAATCTCTCCTGAGCAACGAACTGATTGAGCGCTCAGCCACCGTCCGCACCTTACAACGCCGTTTTTTAAAAGCCACCGGGCTTTCTCAGCGTGCAGTCCTCTCCATTGAGCGGGCGCGGGAGGCGGTGGCGCGGCTTCAACTGGGCAGCTCCATTCCGGATGTCGTTCACGATCTGGGGTACACTGACCAGCCGCACCTGACTAGGACGCTCCGGCACCTGACGGGCCGCACCCCCGCACGCATCGTTCGCGAGGTCTGGGCGCACTCACCCCTTAGCGTCCGGGAACTGGAGTCGTAAGATCCGAGCCGAGGCAGATTGCGCACGCGGAGAGTCGGCTTATCGTGCTGCGGCCCGTCCCATCTACTGGTGGAGCAGCGGCGTCAGTACGGACGCCGTGTCGTTTCGATACAAGACGTCAGTGGGACATTTTTTTATACTTTTGCCGTGGTGCAGGGTCTGTCCTGAGGGACATGGCCGGAGCAAAGGAGAATAAACTATGCGTAGGATTGTCGCGGTGGAGTATTTGAGTCTGGACGGCATCATGAGCAACCCCATGTGGACGGCTCCCTATTTCAGCGAGGAGCTTGGCACACTGCAAGACACGTGGATCACCGGGAGCGACTCGCTCCTGCTCGGACGGGTGACGTACGAGGGCATGTCGACGGCGTGGATAGCGAACACCGACGGCAGTACGTTTACTGAGCGCATCAACGCCTTGCCCAAGCACGTCGCCACCCGCACACTGACCGACCTCGCGTGGAACGCAACGCCCCTCTCACACGATATTGTCGAGGAAGTCCGAGCACTCAAGCAGGGCGAAGGCGCAAACGTTTTGATCTACGGCAGCGGCGAACTGGTGCGCTCATTGCTGGAGCACCACTTGATCGACGAGTTTCATCTGATCGTCTGTCCGGTTGTGGTGGGTGAGGGGCGTCGGCTGTTCTCGGAAGACAGCCGGGCCGCGTTGCACTTGGCCAGCACCCACGCGACCACCACCGGAGTGATAGTGCTAAGTTACCGAACCGAACAGCCCAGCAATCCAGATAAATGAGTCGGGGCGGAAGTGAAGTTGCTACGGTTTGGTGGCTCTTACATGCTTTCGGTGCAACGCGTCTGGATGTGCTGATATAGAGCATGGTGACCCTTCCCAAGTGGTGGACTGCTCTGTTGTTCCCAGATCGGCCCCTGGAGATCATCGCCGTCACTTCCAATGCTGAGCAGCTTCTGGTGACCGCCGAGACCTCTGGAGACTCGACACCGTGTCCGTCTTGCCAGACCGTTTCCCGCAGTCTCCACAGCCACTGCGCGCGAACGTTAGCAGATTTACCCTGCCTTGGACATACTGTCCACCTTCAGCTCCGTGTCTAAAAATTCCGTTGTCGAGAGAAAATCTGTCTACGACAGGTTTTCTGCGAACGACTTCCCGGCATCGCCATGCGGTCTGCTCGCATGACTGAGCGCCTCACCATCACTCTTCAGGACTCAGCACTTCAGGGCGGGGCAAGCGTCAGTCAGCGTATCGGTCGGGCCTGGGGCATCCAGCGTTCCTGCACCACCTCTCTCCGGGTCATGCAGCGCATGACCCCCACTCAGCCCCCGCATTCACTCAAGCGCGTTGGAGTCGATGATTTTGCCTTTAGATGGGGCACACATTACGGCACACTCGTCATTGACCTGGACGCTAGCAAGCCAGTTGACGTGCTACCTGACTGGACAGCGACGACCCTGGCCAGCTGGCTTCGGGATCATCCCGAGATTGAAGTGGTGGCTCGAGATCGGTCCACCGAATATGCACGGGGGTCAGCGGAGGTGCGCCACAGGCTCAGCAGATCCTGGATCGCTGGCATTTGGTGAAAAACCTGCGTGAAGCGCTGGAACGTCAAGTTCAACGACATCGTGAGTACATGTCTCTGGCGCTCGGGCTGGAGGGAAAGCACGGTGTGCTCTCCCTCCAGTCTACCTCAGCAGAACGGTCAAGCCAGGAGGCCACGGCACGCAGACAAGCGCAATATGCCGAACTCTATGCACTGTCCCAGCAGGGTCAAAGCATTGCCGCGATCGTCCGAACCGCAGGCGTCCGTCGAGCCACGGTTCACCGCGCTATTCGCTGTCAAGGGCAGATGGATCGGAGGCGGCATGCCCGACCTTCAGGCATCCTGACGCCGTTTCAAACACTGTTGACAGCGCGCTGGGAGGCGGGCTGTCAGAATGCCAGTCAGCTCTATCGTGACCTCGTTCAAGCCGGCTACGTGGGTTCAAAGCGCCGAGTCAGTCTCTGGGTTCAAGAGCGGCGTGAAGTCCCTGCACCGACGACGCCCGGTTCATTCAAAACGGGCTCAGCGTCAGGGTCGCTGCCGTTTCGCGCCATCACAAGGCGCATGGTTGACCCACTGATTGCGGTCCCTAAATTTGAGCGCAAGAATCGGATGGTCTGACCAGAGCGTCTGGGTCTACCCTGCGACCAGGAGGCCAACCCTGTGTCAGATCCTGCATCCCCATCTCCTTACGATCAGCGGTGGCAGCTCGTCCTGGGCCGTGAGGCCACCCACGACGGCCAGTTCGTGTACGCCGTCCAGACCACCGGCATTTACTGCCGTCCGTCGTGTACTTCCCGGCGTCCAAAGCGCAGCAACGTCGAGTTCTTCGAGACGGGTGTTTCGGCCCGCGCGGCAGGATTTCGGCCCTGCCGACGGTGTCTTCCGGATGAGGTGGACGCCCGGAAGCAGGCCGTCGCCCAGGTACAACATCTACTTTGACGAGCGACGCGAATTGTTGAACGACAGCGCGGTGGTGCCACAATCGATTTTGTTTGCGACCTTAGCCTGAGGTCTCCGAACCCAGCATTTCCCGACGCTGAGGAGCTGCTGGCCACCCCGCAGCGTGACAGGCTTTCCATTCACTGACAGAGTCCTCCATCGCTAGAAAATCTCAGTCAAGCCCACAAAGGCCATCTGGGACAGCCTTCATTGACCAGACTTTCGAGCTCGGCATCCTACGGTTCGCTCGCAGTGTGCGGACAGCATTGACGCGTCCTCTACTCTGTGATACAAGCTAGTGGTACTACGTAATACATTATACCTGGCAAACCGGTCAGGAAGGGAGGGATTACCCTGGACAACCTGACGGAGATGTTGAAAGGCGTCCTCGAGGGCTGTGTGCTTGAGATTATCAGCCGTGGTGAAACCTACGGCTACGAAATCGCCTCTTCTCTGCGAACACTCGGCTTCGCAGATGTGGTGGAAGGCACCGTCTACACCATTTTGCTGCGGCTCGAAAAGAACAAGCTCGTCACCATTGAGAAAAGGCCATCCACCATCGGTCCGCCCAGACGGTTCTACTCGCTGAACGAGGCGGGACAGGCCGAACTCGCGGCGTTCTGGGCGAAATGGGCGTTTCTCTCCCTCAAGATCAACGAACTCAAGGAGAACCATGATGGAAAACTTCCTGAAGAGAATTCTCGGAGACAAGAAGGAATGGAAGGGCATGGAGGCGCGCGCTGAGGTGTTGCCCGGCGACTACCGGATCGTGTACGGCGAGATGCAGAAATACATGTGGAGGCTCACGGGCGGCGACGGTCTGGATATCGTGGCGATTCTGAAAGACCTGCTTGGACTGTTTGAAACCGGCGCGGCAGACGGCAAACGCGCACTGGAAGTCACCGGCGAGGATGTGGCCGCGTTCTGCGACGAACTCCTGCGAAACGCCAATACCTACACCGAGAACTGGCGTGAGGCGCTGAACCGCGATGTGATGAACAAGCTTCAAAGCGAGGAGAAGAAGAAATGACCAACATTGCTATACAGACGAACGGCCTGAAGAAGGCTTTCAAAGAAACACGCGTCCTGAACGGTGTCGATCTCGAAGTGCGGCGCGGCGAGATCTTTGCCCTGCTCGGCTCGAACGGCGCGGGCAAGACCACGGTAGTCAACATCCTCTCAACGCTGCTCAACCCCGACAGCGGCACGGCCAGCGTCTGCGGCTTCGACACGCAGCGCCAGCCGGAGCGCGTGCGCGAGGTGATCAGCCTGACCGGGCAGTTTGCCGCTGTAGACGGCATTCTGACGGGGCGGGAGAATCTGGTGTTCATCGCCAGACTGCGGGCCGTGCCCGACCCGGCCCAGGTGGCCGACCGACTACTTGGGCAGTTCGGGTTGAAGGGTGCGGCGGAGAAGCGGGCAGACACCTATTCCGGCGGCATGACCCGCAGGCTCGATATCGCCATGAGCCTGATCGGCACACCTGCTGTCATCTTCCTCGACGAGCCGACCACCGGCCTTGACCCGGAAGGACGGCTCGAAGTCTGGACCACCATCAAGACGCTCGCCCAAGGCGGCACGACGATTCTGTTGACCACGCAATACCTCGACGAGGCCGAACAGCTCGCGGACCGAATTGCGATCCTGCACGAAGGGAGAATTATCGCGGGCGGCACTTTCAGCGAACTCAAACGGCTTTTCCCGCCTGCAAAAGTCGAGTACATCGAAAAACAACCGACGCTGGAGGAGATTTTTCTGGCCATCGTCGGCAACAAAGACGTTAGTAACAAAAAACTGGAGGTCGCAAGGTGACTACATTACGAGACACGGGCATCCTGGTCGGACGCTCCATGCGCCACATCCAGCGCAGCCCGGACACTATCATCACGGTTGCCATCATGCCGATCATGATCATGCTGCTGTTCGTCTATGTGTACGGTGGCGCGATCAAGACCAGCACCGGCACTGGCAACTACGTGAACTACATGCTGCCCGGTATCCTGCTGATCGCGGTCGCCAGCGGCGTCGCTTACACCGCCTACCGGATCTTCCTCGACATGCAGAAGGGAATCGTCGCCCGGCTCCACTCGATGCCGGTTTCACGCTCAGCGGTGCTGTGGGGGCATGTGCTGACTTCGCTGGTGTCCAACGCGGTCTCACTGGTCGTCATCGTTCTGGTGGCCCTGGTCATGGGCTTCCGGTCCAGCGCAGACCTGGGCGCCTGGCTCGCGGCGGCAGGCATCCTCGCGCTGTTCACCCTGGCCCTGACCTGGCTGGCGGTGATTGCCGGACTGACGGCGAAGTCCATCGAAGGTGCCTCTGCATTCTCCTACCCGCTGATTTTCCTGCCGCTCATCAGCTCGGCGTTCGTCCCAACCGACACTATGCCCACCCTGGTCCGCGCCTTCGCGGAACACCAGCCGGTCACCGCCATCGTCAATACGCTCCGTGCCCTCCTGGGCGGCCAGCCGGTGGGGAGTAGCATCTGGACTGCGCTCGCCTGGTGCACAGGAATAACCGTCCTCGCGTACGTCTTTGCCATGAGAGCCTACAAACGGGTCCCGTAACCAGACCTTGGGATTGCCACGAAAAAGTGGACCTGAAGCCTCATGGGAGGAGGCGCCCTACGGATAAAAACAAGCTGGAAGCCTTTTCGGATGGGGTCATCGCCATCATTATCACCATCATGGTGCTCGAACTTAAAGTCCCGCACGGCTCAAGCTGGGAATAATTGAGGCCGTTGTTGTCCGTTTTCTTGAGTTACGTACTCAGTTTCGTGTTCGTGGGCATCTACTGGAACAACCATCACCACTTTCTCAAGACCGCTGAGCGGGTCGACGGAAAGGTGCTGTGGGCCAATCTGCACCTGCTGTTCTGGATGTCTCTGATTCCCTTTGTGAGCGGCTGGATGGGTGAAAACAACTTCACTTTCCTGCCAGTGGCGATTTATGGTGTAGTGATGGTGATGAGCGCATTGGCCTACACCTTGCTGGTTTTTAGACTGATTTCGCTGCACAGCCCAGACTCCAAGCTGGCCAGCGCCGTCACCAGCGCCGGCAACATCAAAGGTCGGGTCTCGCTGGTGTTATACCTCTGTGCCATTCCGCTGGCATTCTGGAACGCCGGTGCAGCGGCTCTGCTGTACGTGGTGGTGGCCGCACTGTGGTTTGTCCCAGACCACCACACCGAGAAGCTGCTGGCCAACTAAACGACCCTGCACTAAAAGCGCAGGGGTTTGGTTGCGACTGAAAGTCGCCGTCAATCTGCGAGCAGAAACGTATCCTGGTCTTGGTTGGAACTGGTGCGATGATGCTCAAGATAGTCCTGCACCATTTCTTCGGTGATATTTCCAGTGCTCCAAGCGCCGTACCCAACGCCCCAAAAATGCTGCCCCCAGTACCGCTTTTCCAAATGCGGATACTCCCGTTGCAGTATCCGCGAGGTCCGGCCTTTCATCCGCTTCACCAAATCGCTGACTGAGATGGATGGTGGATACTCGACGTGCATATGGACATGATCCTGGCTCACCACGCCTTTCAGAATACGCATGTCCTCAGCATCACAAATTTGGATCAGGAGTTCACGGCATCTCGGCTTCACTTCACCAACCAAGACGTGGTAGCGATATTTCGTCGCCCAGCGGCCAGGCCCCTGCTGGGGGTCCGTTCTGGCCAAGAGCACGATATGCGCCTGAGGTGCTCCCAAAAACCGATCCGGGTCAGGATGGAGTCTCCGGCGGGCGGCGAGTTGAGGCAAACTGCGCTGCGAATGCTCCTGGAGCGAGATTTCCCAGTGCCGAGTGCGGCCTGATGTCATTATAGTCGATCCTCCACTTCTCAATCTTCTCAGCGGCGTCATCCAACGACAGAAACCAGTGGGTATTCAGGCACTCGTCCCGGAAACTGCCATTAAATGATTCGATGTATCCGTTGTCTTGAGGGCGTCCTGGACGGGAAAAATCAAGGGTGACTTGGCGCTGATACGCCCACAGGTCTAGCGCTTTGCTGATGAACTCACTCCCATTGTCGACTCGGATCTTGCCAGGGGCCCCACGGCCCCTGGCGGCCTCGGTCACCACTTCGACCACCCGCTCGGCTTTGATACTTTGATCGACGTGGATTGCCAGGCACTCCCGTGTGAAAATGTCGATCAAGGTCAGGGATCGAAAGCGTTTACCATTAAATAGTGCGTCTGAGACGAAATCCATCGCCCAGACCTGGTTGGCCTGGATAGGTTCTTCTCGCGTCGCGCGATGCGCGGCACATACCCGGCGTCGAGGTCGCTTCATCCGCAGATTGAGCCCAGCTTGTTTGTAGAGCCGGTAAATTCGTTTGTGATTGATCTTCCAGCCTTCACGGGCCATCAAGACATGAATACGCCGGTAGCCATATCGTACCCGCGTCTGGGAGATCTCGGTCATCCGCTTCAGGATGACTGGCTCCTGAGTGTCCACCAGCGGTTGATACCGCTGGACGGAACGCCACACCTTGAGCACCCGACACGCTCGCCGCTCGCTGATCCGATACGCCCGCCGCAGATGAGTGACTAAAACGCGCTGCTGGACGGGCTTTAGAGCTTTTTTGCAATCACATCTTGGAGCATGGCTTTGTCCAGACTCAGGTCGGCGACCAACGCTTTGAGCTTGCGGTTCTCCTCTTCGAGCTGCTTCAGACGGCGTAACTCACTCAGACCCAGACCGCTATACTTCTTTTTCCAGTTGAAGAACGTCGATTCAGCGACGCCCATTTTCCGACAGACTTCACCGATAGTAACACCGGTTTCTACTTGTTTGAGCGCGAAGCTGATCTGTTCATCGGTGAACTTTTTTCCCTTCATGCTGACCTCCGGGGACGTCGTCCCTCAGTGTGCCAGATACTCCATTCTCATATGGCTCGGTTTTCCGGGAGCACGTCAGGAACGGAGCAGGTTGGTGGACTGGGTGATAAAGGAAGACGCCATCAGCTCAGGCTACCTGAACTTTTTGGCCAGCGGAATACTTCCGAGAGTTCCACCACCAGGCCGCGTGTCACTTGCGCCCGCATCACCGACTGGGGAGCGCTGCACCGACGTGAATGGTTTCCTGCTCCCTCATCCCTCGGGAATTCTGGAGAAGCGCGCAAGATCGGTGGAGGTACCATGAGACGGGGCGACGATACTTGCTCCCAGAGATTAGATAGATAAGCCAAGGCCGGGTTGCCAGGCGGTGCGTGGCTAATGAGAATGCCCTCCAGTCTGACGTCGCCGCTCTGGGCCAGCCGCCCCGGATCCTCTTCTGAGCGCTCAGTCAGCGCTAATATGAGCGCCTTGCCGCTCAGCCCATCGGCCATCAACCGGCGCAGCGTCAGCAGACTCAACAGATGCAGCGTCCATACCGGGCCTCACGGCCTTCGCGGCGCGGGCAGCAACCCCTCCGGTGAGTCGGGCATTGACCTCGTCCTTGGGACGTGGGGCCCGGTCGAGCGGCAACACCTCAGCCAGCCGCTGATTGGCTTCCTCGATGCCACCTCCCCAGTCCTGCGAAATCCCCAACATGCAGGCAGGGGAGCAGAGGAGAGCGGGTCTCTCCTGGCTTTCACCCTCTCCCGTGTTCTAACAGCTGTGCACCTCCGAGCGCGGCGGAAGAGAATGCGTCCTCTCAGTTTGCTGCCATTTCCAACCGGCTTTGGAATGCCCGGCGCAGCGCCACGAGCGCGTCCAGGCTTTTCCAGAGCACGCTGCGCCAGGCGTCCTGGTTGGGCAGCAGGTGCGTCACCTCGATATTGACGTGCGTTTCGAGAACGATCAGACGGCCCACCCGGACCTGCTGCTGGGCGTAAGCAACCGCTTCATGCACCAGCAACCGGGACAGGTTGCCTGGGATGAAGAAGAGCGGCAGATGCACCAACTGAAACGCTTGGGCATCCGCTGTGTGGGTGGCCAGCACGTACAGTTCATCCTCATGCCTGAACAACACGTCGGCTTCCTCATCCAACCAGGGCTCCAGACCCTCTTCGATCAGAAAGGACATCGCGGCGGTGGCGTAGCTGTTCCAGAGGACATGCGTTTCGGGGCTGTAAGGCAGCAAGTCATCCATGGGCGTCTCCTGAAGCTGTTGGCGGAGAAAGGGTAATGGGCCGAAACGTCATGATTGGTGTGTGGCACTGATGACTCAGCAGAGGTCACAGGGACAAGACGTACCTTTTGTGCTGCGCTTATCCGCATCAAATTGAGCGGGCACCTTTCAACCCCGGTGCCCGCTCTTGTCTGGTGTTGCCGGCCTCGCAGCCTGGCGGTGACGCTGCCGAGGCGCTCCAAGCCTCGTCCCCGGAGGGAAAACCTCAAAAGTCCAGGATTCGGCCGAGTCCTCACGCCTTCACCCTGCGGCCTGCTGAAACTCAGACCTGATCCTTCATCCCTCAGTCCTCAAGCCTGAGCACTGAGTCCTTCCGTGGTCCGCGCCGCAGCGCGGTAAACGTTTCAGGAGGGTTCAACACCCGGAGTCCGGGGGAGCTGTTTCGCAGCGTCTTCGCGCGGACGGCAACGCCGTTCAGATTACACGCTGGCTGGCACCTCGATGAAGGTCGTGGCATTGCGCTCGTCAATGATCCGGTCCACGCTCGAGGCGAACTCAGCAGCCTGATCGCGCAGCTCAAGCAACTGGGTCGCCAGATCCAGCGGATCGTCGATGACGGGTTCGTGACGGCTCCAGAACAGTGTGGTGAGACTGTCAGCGTCCAGTCCGGCGTTTTCACTCCGACCTGCGTCATTGCCGAGCAGACTCTGAAGCTGCACCTGCAACTGACCCTCGAGTTTGAAGCGCAGACTGGTCTGCTCCCGTACGGCCTGACCGTACTGCTCGCCGAGTAGATTCAGGAGCTGCTGATCGCTGCTCTTGCCCAGAGTTTCGGCCCGCTTGCGCTCCACGGCGGCGGCCAGGGTCATCGTTTCGCCCGCGATTTCCACTGAGGTGGTGGCGTTGGCCTGCACCAGAGCGGCCTTGATCTGGCTGCGGCGCACACTGAGTGCCCGCAGCGAGGTGAACGATGAGCGGGCGCGCTCAGCGAAGGCGGCCTCGCTGAGCCCACCCGGCTGACTCTGAGTGGGCGGGCGCACCCGGACCGCCTGCACCTCGCCGAGCCGCGTGCCGATCTTGTGCTCCAGCAGTTTGAGTTCCTTGAGGGCGTGCGTCAGGCTCATGCGCTGAACGCTGCCGTTGCGGACTGAGTCACGGCGATCTGGCGCAGGGCGGGCAGCGGACGTGCGGGCAGGGCGGTCACGTTTGGTCATGCAGTCTCCGGCTTTTGAACGGAAGCGGAAGCGCACCATAACGCTCAGCGTGAAGCCGCGTCATCCGCCACACGGCCTACCCCACCGGGTGGGTCGAAGCGCAAGATACCCGGTGGGGTCCAAGGGTGACCACTGATGTACTCGGCGAATGTGCTGCTTCAAAGGCTGCTCAGACTGGCGTCATGGCGTTTCTATCTGCGTCGACCCACTCCTGATCGCGTTAAGAAAGTCCCGCTGGCACATTCCCCGGATCCCATACAGGTGGGTGATACTGCACATCTGACTGGTGGACTGGGCGGGTTGCTTCTTGTACAAGATGCCCGTGTGCTTGAGAGCAAGGATTGAGAGAGGTCACGTAGCCCCAGCTCACGGCTGTACTGCCAGCATTTCGGCCACTCCCTTGCCTCCTCAATTTCAACTCAACAACGGGTGCAGTTTTTGCTCAGCAACGAGCGCCAGTGCATGCATCCCACGCGATGTACTCACATACAAAAGTCTCGCTTCATATTCCACCTCCGGGTCATAATGACCCGCATCTGCCCCAGCGACAATGCAGCCGTCGAACTCCAGCCCTTTGGCCAGATTCACCGGCATCACCACCACCTGACCCTGATACCGCGCCTGCTCATTGACAATCGCCTGCGCGTCCACATCGTGATACTGCAAGTCCGCAGCCAGCTGCTCAGCCTCGCTCACCCGCCGCGTCACCACCGCGATATTGACGTGCCCTGCCTGCTGCATGGCTTTCACCGCCTGAGCGCACAGCGCGGCCACCGTGTCTCCGGTCAGGCGAAGCACCGCTTCCCCATCCCGGTCTACGCCCACCACCGCTCCAGTGCGGTTGTACGTCTGCGCGACCTTTGACGACAATGCTGTGATCTGCCGGGTCGAGCGGTACGTTCTAGACAGCGTCATCAGCCTCGCTGACCCCAATGCCGCCTGCATCTCCCCGAAATCCGCCACGCCCTTGTACCCGTGAATGCCTTGATTCTTGTCACCCAGCGCGGTGATGTGACCTGGGCGGGCCGCGCGGGTCAGCAGGGCATACAGCAGCGGCGAATAGTCCTGCGCCTCATCCAGCGCCAGATGATCATAAGGTTCCAGTTCACGGCCCACCCGCCTGCCCAGGCCGTCCAGCAGCGCCGCCATCGCCAGCATGACCGGCAGTTCCGTGACATCCGCGTAAGACCGCCTTGGCTTGGACACCGCTGCCAGCGGGTCACTCAACAGCACTTGGATCGTCCGTTCCGGCAGTATCCCCGCTGCTGCCTGCCGCAGTACCGCCTCGTCACTCAGCAACTGCCGGGCACTCAACACCGGTAAAAGGCCCGTCACGATCTTGCCGGTGAGTTGTGTGATGTCCGCACGCAGTTGCCGCCGCACGGTCGCCCGCTCGTCTTCGTCCAACCGGACTTGCGCGAAGAGTGCTTCCTCGATCTGATGGCGGATCGCGCTCCGCAGTCCTTCCAGCGGATCGCGGGCCAGCACCCCCTCGACCAGCGCTTGCAAGGCAGGTGTATCCAGCGTTAAGGTCGCTGTGCCCCGTCCCGGCAAGCTCACCTCAGCACGGTACTTCAGTTGGGTGGTGTTCGCTCTGACCCGCTGGTGGAGGTACTGCCGGACGACCCGCAGCATGCTCAGATCGCCGAGCGCTCTGGCCCTGCGCCACGCCGCTTTCCTGCGGGCTTTGCTGGTATCCGTCAGGAGCAGCGTCAGGGTGCGGTCTACGACCTCCAGCTTCTCCAGCCCCAGAAAGGACGTTGCCCACGCTTCGGGCGTCGTGACGGTAACGCCTTCCAGATGCAAACTCGGCAGAATCCGCGCCGAGTAACGTGCCAGCACCTGATTCGGCATCAGCACCATGCAGGCCTCCGGACGGGCGCGGTGCTCGCGGCGTTCCGGGTGCAGCAGCCATGCCAGCCGGTGGTACAGCATGGTCGTCTTTCCGCTCCCCGCCGGTCCCTGGATGCACAGATGCTCCCCTGCACTCGCGCGAAGAATCTCGTTTTGCTCCGGCTGTAACGTCTCGACGACATTGCGCATGCCTGCGGTGGCCGCCTCGGACAGCCGTTTGAGCAGCACCGCTTCGCGTCCCCCCGTCTCGCCGGTCGCCGCGTCATAAAGGTCGGTCACGCCATGCAAGGCCTTGTCCCGCACGTCCAATTGCCGCCGCCGGAGGATCGTGCCAGTCAAGCCACGTGGCGTCTGCCAGTTCAGTGTTTGTGCGTAGAACAGCCCGCCCACTTCGGATTCCCAGGACAGGACCGAATGCGGCCCCTTCAGATCTTTGAAGGCATGATTGCCGACGTACAGCGCTTGCGTCTTCCCAGCGATCCGCACGGTCAACGCCCCAAAAAAGGGCTGGGAAACATGAGGGCTGAGCATAGCAGCGTGCTCTTCGGCGGTGTCCTGCATGACCATGCTCGTTTCGAGATCCGCGCCATTGGTTCGGTCGCGGTCTTCCCAAGCATCGATCTGCCGGAGCATGGCGCTGACGGTGCCTGACAGGTGGCTCGCTTCCGCTTCAAAGTCGGGGTGGATGGTGGGCGGTGGGGCAAGCCTGGTCATGCCAGGCCCGCCGTCGAACGCAGGCCTTCGTGCAGCAACGTGTCAATGTGGCTGTCACTATGGGTTTTGTCGTGCAAATACATGATGAGCAGCTTAATGCAGTTGCCTAAGGTGTCGTGTGGGAGGGCGTCGTGCTCCCAGGTGACGTTGAGGTGGCCGTGGATGAGGTGGCCGCGCAGATGACACAGGGCCGTGATGATCTGCTGCTGCGTGGGCGCTGACGGTCTGCTTTGGAGGCTGAGGGCGGCGTCGATGAAGCTTAGTGCTTCGTTGTCCAGATCGAGCGTGATACTCAGGGCGGATGGGGCGGGGCAGGGTTGAGTCGCGGGCATGCTGTTCCTTTGGGCGCGGATTAGGCGCTGTGCTCAAAGCGCTGTGAGCACTGGATGGCGAGTTGATGCAGGATCTGACGGGGGTTGTAGCCGCCGGGCAAACTGACCGCAGGGATGCCTAATGCCCAAGCCCGGTTGCGAATGCTGCCGTGCGCGTGGGCCGCCCAGCGCAGCGCAAACACCACAGCAGCCACGTTGGGATTTCGCAAGTGAGCGTCCATTTGCAGGCCGTGATCGTACTGACCACTGGAAATCCAGTCCACGTCCTTGAGACCGAGCCCTTCAATCAGCCGTCGTTTGCTGTTCGGCTTAGGAATACCGCAGAGCAGAACCAAGGTCTTGCCCGCAAGGGCGTTCAGCACGCTGGCCTCCGCTCCGTTTTGCGCAGTGAGACGCACGGGAATCAGCGTCGCCAAATCGTCATCAAGCGCTTCCTCTTCGTCTTCGGCTGCTTTCGTGTGCTCGATGGTCGCCGTGTCCCAAGTTGTCCCCATCACCTCTTCAAAATGGACTTCAGGTAAGGTGTGCCGCTGCGGATCAGTCAACCAGCTGAGGCGCTCTTCCCAGGCGATTTGCTCGTCGCCTTCTGGCCCAGTGTTAGAAAACAGCCACGCCACGACAGGGCAACCTTCTTGTCGCCAGAGTTGCTTGAGCAGCTCTTCCATCAGCCGTTTCGCTCGGCTGATGGGCACGCCCATCCGCACCGCTTTTCGGAGCGGCCCGATGCCAGTGGCGGCGGCCGCAAGCAGTTCACGCCGATCTACAGGTTGGACGCCTTGCTGTTCTTGCAGCCGAACGAGTGCGGTGGCAGCCAGAAGCGCATGGCGAATCAGGGGTAAAGCGCTGAAGAACGTGACCAGATCTTCGGTTGGCCGCTTGGTAAACACTTGTTCGTCGAGGCGATGCATCAGCGTGTCAACGTCCTGGTGCCATTGCCAAGGGGGGCCACTCAACGCCGCTTGGGTGAAGATGAGTTGCATGACCAGCCGCTGACTGGGGAGGTGTTCGTCGAGCAGCAGCACGCTTTCAGGAACGGTGACGCTGCTCTGGTGGGAGACGGCGGTGAGCCATTGCAGGGACTTGGTGTTGAGTCGGCGCAGCTTGGCCCAGTCGCGTTTGGGAATGACGCCCTGGGGTAAGAGGGGAAGCCGCTGCGTCTTGGCGTTTTGGCGGCGAGCGTAGGCCAAGAGGTCGTCTTGGAGGTGTTTGGTGGCTTGGCGCAGGGGATGGCGTGCCCCAAGTCCATCACGCCCGATGCGCCAGGCGCGGGCGGCGGCAAGAATCGTCTGTGCATGCGGCACATTGCCCGGCAGGAAATGAGGATGCAGTCGCAACCGGACGCACTGCTGCAAGTCGCTCAGTGCTTCTTGTTCCTCCGGCGAGGTGGGCTGAGCGCACAGCACTCGCCGCATGGCTATGAGCGTCTGGTCGCTCACATCAGAAAAAGTGCGCCCTTGCTCCAGTGCCGCGCTCAGCGCCTTGACGTCGCGGCCTGCCGGGTCGACTAAGAAAATCTCGTCTACCGAAACGCTCAACAGTGCGCCGTGCGGTGTGGTCTGGAAAAAGGTACTCAGCGCCATGCGGCACTCCGGGACAAAACAAGCCGCTTGTTCAACGACCTCGGCACTACTCAGGTGAGGCTGGCCACAAGTCTGAACGTCTGTCGCCAGTACCCCGATGTCCTCATTACTACTCCCACTGATGACTTCTTGCACAAAAAGTGTGAAGACCGTCTCCGCCAACACGTTCAGCGGCGGAATCTGCGTCAAACTACCGGGGCAATGCTGATTGAGCAGCTGAGCCGCCAGCAGCAGCAGACCCACATCCAGTTCCAACTCTAACCCCGGCTCACTATCCAATAAAAACACTCGCCACGCCGATTGCTCCGCTTCGCTCAAGCGCTCCTCGCTCCTCGGCGTTTCGCTCGCGCTGATCAGATTCAATCGACGCAACAGCAGGCGGCTGATGGTGCGTTGCCACACTGGAACCTCAGCAGGCCACACGAATGGCACTTGGGCCTGGTCGTTTTGTTCGCTGATCTCCAAGCTCATTTCACTGCCCGTTTTGAGCTTTTCTTGGTTGCTGTAGGCCCAGTAGTCGTTCGTTTTTTGCTGCTGACTGCCCCACTGGTGCGTTTGGGAGTAGGCGATTTAGCCTTGGGCGAGGTAAAAGTGCCGCTCATCAGCGCCGCGACCGTCTGCGCCGTCAGGTCTTCGGGCAGCACGTTGTCCGGCAAAGCTACACCTTGACCACTGACCACCAGCCCCGCAATGCCACCGCGTACTTCCAAGACCGCGTTCAGTTGCGGCAAGGCGTAACGCGGGGCGGTGAGTTTGGCCGCATGGATCGCCGGATGAAGGGTGCCTTTCCAGATGGTGTCCAAATACGCCACGCGGCTGAGTTGTCCGCTAGCAATCTTGTCCAGATCCCCTTCCATCTGGGCCGTGAATTCCGCATTGACCAGTTGCGGCACTTGCTTCATCAGGTAACTGGCCACCAGTAAGCCGAGCGGCGTGACGTGCAGTTGCCGGTTTCGCAGCGCCACGTAGTTGCGTTTTTGCAACGTCTCCAAGGTCGCGCCATACGTGCTGGGTCGCCCAATCCCCGCTTTCTCCATGACTTGCACAAATTTGCCTTCGGTGAAGCGTCCCGGCGCACTGCTTTTCTTCTCTTCCGCTTTGGCGTCTTTGAGGGCAAAGCGCTCGCCCACCTGCAATTTAGGTAAAGTCTGTTCCTCTTCGCTGCTGTCCTGATCGTCATACAAGGCCGTGAAGCCTTTCTCCGTCAGCACCACGCCGGAGGCGTGCAGCGTGACCACCCCTGCCGTCAACGTCACGGCGGTCTTCTCCCCCACCGCGTCCCGCATCTGAGAGGCCAGCGTGCGTTCGTACACCAGACGGTACAGGGCGAGTTCGTCACCACTCAGCCCAGTCTGTTCTGGGAGTGCGAATTTTCCCGCCGGGCGAATCGCTTCGTGAGCTTCCTGCGCGTTCTGATTTTTGGTGGCGTACTGACGGCCCTCTTTGGGTAAAGCAGACGGCCCAAAACGCGTGGCGACTGCTTCTCGGGCCAGCCCAATCGCTTCATCCGAGAGATGGGGACTGTCCGTGCGGATATACGTGATCAGCCCTTGTTCATAGAGCGTCTGGGCCAGTTTGGTGACCTGGGCCGCGCCAAGTTTGAGTTTGGCGTTGGCGGCCTGTTGCAGTCCTGAAGTCGTCAGCGGCGGCGGTGGACGGCGAACGACTGGACTCAGCGTGACAGCACTGACGACGGCTTGTTGACGGTTGAGGTACTCCACCAACTGCGCGGCCTTTTCTTGATCGAGTTGCGTGACATTCAGACCCGGCTTGAGTTGGCCTGAAGCCGTAAAACTGGCGGCCGTGGCCAGCGCTACGCCTCTGATCGCCGTGACCTGGGCTTTGAAGGCGGGTTGACTTTTCACCGTCACCCCCACCCGCCAGAAGGCCGAAGGAACGAAACTCAGCCGCGACTGTTCACGCTGCGAGAGCAGCATCAGGGCTGCCGACTGGACCCGGCCTGCCGACTGCGGGCCGCCCACCGCTTTCCACAGCAGCGGACTGACGCCGTATCCAGCCAAGCGGTCGAGAACGCGCCGGGTTTCCTGAGCGGCGACCAGGTTGAAATCGATGGTTCTGGGGTGGGCGACGGCCTGCCGAATGGCCCGCTCGGTGATTTCTTGATACGTGACTCGCAGAGCGTCCTTGCCCAGTCCCAGGAGCACGCTCAGGTGCCAAGCGATGCTCTCGCCTTCCCGGTCCGGGTCAGCGGCGAGGTAGACCGCGTCAGCAGATTTGGCCGCGTCTCGCAAATCCCGGATGGTCTGGGCTTTGTCCTTGCGGGCCACGTAGATCGGGGCGTAGTTGTTGTCCACGTCAATGCCGAGTTTGGCAAATGGGGCGTCTTTGTACTTGTCGGGCAGGGTGTCGTCTTTGGTGGGCAGGTCACGGACGTGACCGAGGCAGGCGCGGACTTGCCAGCCTGCGCCGAGGTAGCTCTGGATCTTCCTGGCCTTGGCAGGAGACTCGACGATCAGCAGTTTCACCTTCGACCTCGCTTACAGCGGTACATACGGGCCAGAAGAACAAGCAGCGGGAGGGCCAGTACCCCTAACCAGGCGCGTGGCTGTGAGCGGGAACGGCGGGGTCTGAAGCCGGATTGGGGCCCGTGGAGTGGAAGAAACATGCTGACCTACCTTGTCGGGGAGCGGAGCTCAGAAGGTTCGCCTCTGAGTGAATCGGGATGACGTTATTCTATAGGCAACAAAATGAATCGGCGGGAAAGATCTGGGGATGTTAGTTAGTTTCGCTGGCGTTAAAGGTCAACGCCTTGCCCTTCAGAACAGGGAACTGACGATGCCCACGACGGGGCCAACGAGCTGAACGATGTCGCTCGGCAAGGTGTATTCCAGCTGCCCAGAAGCGTCAAGGAAGGTACTTTCCAGCACACCGCCCATCCGTAAGGTGCGGTACCTGCAACGTCTCAGCAGGCGGCCCGATCCAAGCAAGGTGGCGCGTGAGGTCGCGGAGCGTGATGTGCGAGCCGCTGTACGTCAGAAAATGTAGAACGGCAGGTGGCCTTACGTGGAGCGAATAAGCGTTTCAGCATTGACGCGCCTGAGCAGTGGTGGATTCGTGATTCAAGAACCGGATGGCTTCCCCGAGAACGCGGCGCAGGTGACAATGGAACAAGGCAAGCGTCGTATTCAGGCCGTCGTCAAGTTCAGCGTGGTCGGGCTGAAGGCTCAGGCGTCCAGCGTTGTGAGGCGTGAGGATCAGGATGGTGTTGGGCTGCTGGAGGAACTGCCAAGCGATGACGTCGCGTTTGTGCTGGATGACGACCGCGCTGTTGACGGCCAGGTGCGTGAGGATCAGCAGCCGCCGGGCCGCGAAGTGACCGTCCGCTTGCGCGGCGACGCGGCGTAAGGTGCCGTCCTCGTTGTGCTGGGTGTAGGTCAGCGAGGTTGAGCTGTACGCGATTGACACAGAAGTGGACTTTTTGAAGTGGAGGGGCCGGGAACCGTTCATCCCTCTCAGCATGGACGGGGGGAAGGTGGGACTTCATATCGAGCGTTAAGACTTGATTAAGAAATGGGTGGCTGTGCTTACTCGGCCTGTCCTGTCAGCACCGTGACCGGGCGGGCCATGAACAACACCTCACGCCGAGGATCAATCTCCTCAATAAAGACGTGGTCGTAGTGGCCATCCTCAGCATGGCGCTGAACCCCGTGGCGCAACTGCTCTTGCTGCGCTTCGCTCAGGGGCGTGGTGCTGTTGATGTGGTGGACGGTAGAGGTGTTCCTGCTTGGGCATACGGGTTCCTTCAGGCCACCGCCGCGCAGGCAGGTGGCCTCTTCTCTTGTCTGGTGTGGGTCAGTCAGCGGCGTTTTGCTGCACGGCATTCAGTGCGTAAGCCGTCAGCTTCTTCCCTCCGCCCCGAAAGGTCAGCAGCGTCACGTACTGAATGCCGCCGTCCTCGCCTTCCTTCACGTGCGGGAGGTCGGTGGGCCGAGCGCCACGCGAATACTTCACGATTTTCGGCAGGCTCATCTTCTTGTTCTCGACGGCTTCCAACTCCCGGCGCTTGTAACTCTGGCCTCTATGCATGATGCACGCCTCACCTTCTTTGTTGATGTACGGGTGAGCGCCAATCAGGGCAAAGTCAAAGTCATCCGCATTGGCCAGGGGAAGCGAATGCCCGCCGCTCGGTACCTCTCCACTGGTGTAGCCGAGCTTGCCGTACTGCCGCACGGTCGGGAGGATGCTCGCAGCGTTTTCGACAGCGACACTGATCGCTGTGCCGATGGGCGATGTCAGGTGAATCTGGATCATGATGGTTCTCCTTTGGTTGAGAGCGGAAGAAAGGGTTGTCAGACGCGGTCAATCGTCGTCGTCAATGTTCAACTCGTTGAGTTCGTCTTCTGCTTGCGGCTCCTCGTTGTCTTCTTGGTGGTCGTTGTGAATGTCCCAGTCCTGTCCATGCAGGTCTTCTTCGGTTCGTTCGTCGTCCATCTCGTTCTCCTTCAATTCAGTTCGTCCGGCGGCGTCAGGTTCCGGGCGATGTTGTTGATCGCGCGGGCCACATTGGCGGCCACCGCGTCGTCCAGTCCGAACAGCCCGATGCGGTTGCGACTGAAACGGTGAATGTGCGCCAAACGCATCAACTCCTGGTACGCTTCGCCCTTCTTTTGGTAGGCGCGGCGCAGATACGTCAGGTGCAGTTCACCCAGTTGCTCAGGCCGCACCCGTTGCCAGCCTGCTTTGGGCTTGGGCTGGCTGGTACAGAACGGGCCGCCCAGCAGCGTGCCGGGCCGCACGTTAATCTCCAGATGCACGTCTGCTTCGACGTAAGACGGAATCTGGATAGGCGGTGGATTCGGAAACTTCAGCTCATGGACTTGTGTCATGCAGGAAGCTGCACGCCGCCGATAGGCGGGGTGAGGGAAGAAACGCTCCCTCCCTCCCCCAACCCGTCAGCTCAGTTCAGGCGGCGTGTGCCCGGTCCCGGATGGCCTGTGCGCCCAAGGCCACGGCGGCGATGTCCAGCAGCCGTGCGCGGAACTTTTCGGACTGCTGGGCTTTGGTGCTGGCCTCCACCGTGGCCGCGTCGTCACTCAGCACCGCCACTTGAATGACACTCAGGTGCTCGCCGTCCGACTTGACCATGAAGTGCATCACCACGCTGCCCGTGACCAGCAGTGACCGGACCAGGTACTTGTCCGGCTCCGGGTGCAGCCGCACGTCGCCGTTCTGGACGCTGACCGTCACGACCGCTTGGGGGTCTTTGGGCAGCGGATTGACCCGACGGGCATCCAGCACATGCACCGCAACCGACACGCCCATGCTCAGGGTCGGCACGCTGAACGCCGCCGCTTCGACGAACTGCGTGGCGTCCTGAGACACCTGGAAGTCATTGCCTTTCGTGACATCCCACAGCGACAATGCCGCGCCCGACCCATCGTCAAACAGGAGGCTCACCACCTGGTCTTTGATGTCGGTAATGCTGCCCCACTCGCCGTCGTGCTTCAGCCGCATGCCCCGGTGCAGCGGCAGCACCCCCACCCAGTGAATGGTGCCCTGGTAATGGATCAGCCGCGCGAAATCCCACTCGCCGAGCATCTTGACCTCCTGCACCATGCGCTCGTACACCTCCTTGCTTTTGCTCAAGAGCGCGTGATCGTTGGCCGTCCAACCTTTCTCACGGGCGCAGGCACGCTCCCGGATGCTGTGGACGTGCTGCCGGGCCATGAACAGGCGGCTGAGCACGTCCAGTTTGCGTTTCAGGCCCGCCCTGCCGGTCAGTTCAGCGAGTTCCTGCTTGCGCTCCAGGATTTCTTTGCGAGTGCGCTCCGGATCGTCACTCATCAGCAGCGCCATCTCCTCGCCGTTGAAGTCCGCGCCGGTGTTGCTGAGTTCGTCCACGTCCTGCCAGAGCTGCGCCAGCCAGCTCTTCTTGCCGCTCATGATCGTGTACGTGATGCTGTCGAAGCTGCCGCGCATCAGCAGGTACACGTTGCGGACCTTGCTGGCCGTATTGCCCTGCCGTGCAGCCCGACCCACCCGCTGGCGAATCTCTTCGTAATTCCAGGGCATGTCCGCGTTGATGGTCAGCGTCGTGCCGTACTGCAAGTTGAAGCCCTGCCCCAGCACGTCCGTCCCCAGAATCAAGGTCAGGTCACCGAAGTTGAAATCATCCTCCAGATCCTGGCGCTCGACGCTGGATTTGTGGGTGTGGCTGCTGACGATGGCAATCTCCTGCGCGGGATACCCGGCGGCCACCAGAACAGCTTTGAGGCGATCAAAGCTGCCTTCGCGCTCCCCGATGCTGAGGAAGACGATGCCCTTGCCGCGCTGGGCACGGTTCTCCAGGGCCAGCGCGGCGATCTTCTCGAACCTCGGGTTGCGGCCTCCGACGCTTTTGAGCATCGGGTCCACCGTCAGTTTCCGCATCTCCCAGAGGATACTGAAGGGGTGGTTTGGCCCTTTTGCCCTGGCGTCTGCGTTCCGAGCACGCTCGCGCAGCACTTTGTAGAGATCTTGCTGCTCGTCGCTCATGTCGATCATCACTTCTTCCACCACCGCTGAGGGCACTTGCAACGGCGAACCATCCCGCATGACCACCTGTGGGTCACCGTAAGTGCGGGAGATGACGTGCGCGAAGATGATGCTCTTGAGTTCCTTGAGTCGCCGGAAGCCCACCACGCACGGCTTGACGTCCACACTGCCGTCCATGCCGGTCACGATCTGCGGCTCAATACGCAGGTACTGCTCCATCAGCGCTTCTTGTGTCGGCAGCCCGTACCCGGACAGGGCGTCGGTGACCTGGGACATCATGCTGTACGCTTCCATCGGACTGTTCTTTACCCAGGAGGCCGTGAAGCCGTAGGTGTACCCACCGCGCTCGCGGATGAAGCGTCCCTTGTGCAGTGCGTCCAGGGCACGCTGGCTCTCCCCTCCTCCACCCAAAAAGCGTGGCGTCTCACCAAACGTCGTCGGTGACGCGAAAAGATTTTTTAGACCGTGCGCCTCATCGGCTGCCACGAAATCGCAGCCGAGCAGCTCGAAACTCAGCTCGCCCGGCGCAGCAATTTTGGTGCGGGCAATCATCGCGCCGTACACCCCGAGTTGCTTGACCAGTTCGGCGTGCTTGCCTCTGGCAGGGCGGCCCGTTTCCATGCGGTCCTGGGTTTCCAGGTTGCGCTGGTACTGCGGGTCGGTGCGGATCAGGCGGTCACGGGTTTCTCTGAGCATCGGGATGCTGGTGTAACTTTCGCGGCTCATGATGATCAGGTCCACGTTCCCGGCGCTCAGCAACGCGATCTTCTGACGCTTGGTTTCTGGGCTGTCCTGCACCCACCGCTCAATGCGCTTGCCACTGGCATCCAGCATTGGTGAGCCGTCCCGTTTCGTTTTGTACAGGATGTTGCCAGCTTTGTCTCTGGCGACGCTCATTCCGACGGTCACGACCCGCCAGCCGGGCAGCGCTTCGGCGGCGTTGGTGGCCCAGTTGCTGACCAGTCCGGCGGGCACACTGATGATCGGGCGGCTGATCTTCCTGCACGCCTTCAAGTACGCAATGAGCAGCAAGCACGTTAATGTTTTGCCGAGCCCGACGTCGTAATTGTTGATCATGCCGTCCACGGCGGCCATCGCCCGCACGTCCATCGCCTGAAACGGGTGGGGGGCTTTGCCTTTCCAGTCCGGCAGGTTCAGGGGCCGGGTGCTGCCTTCGGGCCGCAGCACCGCGCCTCGCGCATGGGTGTAGGCCTCCTCGATGATCTGCACGAATTCGCTTTGCATCAGCCACGCGCCAAAGTGCGACATGAACTGCTCTTCGGTGCTGGCCGCTTCGCTCACCGCCAGGGCCCGCTCAGCTTTGTACTGCTCGCGGCTCAGTTCCTTGGCGTTGCGAACCTGCGTGACTTCGGTTTTGTGGTTGAGGTACGCTTCGAGCGCTCTGGCTTTGTTGGCGTTGACCTGGTTGCGTGCCCGCAGGCCGTTCTCCCCCGCCCCGCCGCGCAGCCGGAAGCGCACCGCGCCGTTCTCCCGCCGTACCGCGAACAGGGGCTTGCCGTCCTGGCGGCTGGCGAGGTAATCGTTGACCCAGTGTTCCAGCACCACGTCCGGAATGATGGCGTCGCGGGGGCTGAGCCGCAGATCACTCAGGGACACGCGCTTGACTTTGCTGATGAACAAGTCCGCCTGGTGCAGCAGGGCCACACGGCGGTGCCCGCTTGCCTGCTCGGCCTGGCGGTGGGCCTGTTCCGCTTTCTCGAAGGCGTGCCCGACGTAATACGCACCCGGTTCTATCCACAGTTCGCCGTTGAAGGCGTAATGGGCGGCGAGATGCACGGCAGCTTCGTGTTCGCTGCACCCGGCGTAGTCCATCAGGGTGTCTTCGGTGAGGGCCAGCAGGTCACTGAGTTGCTCGGCAATCCCCGCCAGATCATGGGCCGTGATCGGGAGCCGGGCGGGCGCTTCTTTCTTGAGCTGCACCGCGCCCTGTTCGTCCAGGTGGGCGAGGAGCACGGCGAACAGGCTGTAGCGGGAAATGAGACGCGAAAAGCGGGCGCGATCGTAGCCGCCGTGCAGGGCGCGGTACTGCTGATCGAGCACCAGGGTGTGCGTGCGGCGCTTGCTGGCTTCCGGGCGGCTTAAGGCTCTGGCTTCCAAGTACGCTTGGAGTGCCTGGGCGACTTGCACGGCAGCGGCGACTTTGGGGGCGGCGAAATCATCCGTGACGACCCATTCCCCGAGGGTGAAGACGTACCGCCGGTCCGCGCTGAGGGTGCCTTCGCGGATGGCGTGCAGGGGCGCACCGTGAGCGGCTTGCTCAGCTCGTTTGGCGGCCTCGTCCCCTTGTTGGTCGCAGGGTAATGCTCCAGAAAATCCTTCAAGCGGCGTTGCGAGCCTTTGCCGTCTCAAGCAGCTTAGCCCAGGGACAGGCATAGCCCAAGGCGGAGTGCAGTCGAATGCAGTTGTACCAGCCCAAAAATCTGTCGGCTCCATCCCGTAACTCCTGAATATTGCGGAACTCCTCGCGGAAGACGAACTCGTATTTCAGCGTACGGTTGGTGCGCTCTAAGATTCCCATCCCGCCCCGCTGAGAGACCTTGGCCCGCACCCAGCCACCGAGGGCTTGACAGGCATCCTGAAAAGCGCCGGACGTGAAGTCCGAGCCGCCATCGGTCATGATCAGGATCTCGTCGTGGATGCCTTGAGCACGGAGCGTTGCGATACCCGCCCTGAGTGCGGTCACCGCGCTCAGGGCGGAGAGACTCCGAATCACGTGAATGTGCAGGACGGTGCGGGTGTCGACGTCGAACACCAGATACGCCCAACACACGCCATCCGCGAGGGTGAAGCGTGTGGCGTCCATCTGGATCCGGCGGCCCGCTGGCCACAGCGTCTCGTGTGCGGCTGGAACAGCTTTTTTTCGACTTTTTCGGGGCAGTGGTGGATTGAGGTTCAGGGCACCCAGCGCCAAGCGCACCGTGTGCTGACCGAGCAGACTGAACGTTGAAAGCTCGCTGGCCGCCGAGCGCAGCACCTGATGAACCCGCCGATAACCGTAGGTCGGGTGAGCGAGTGCCACTGTACGCACCTGTTCGAGGACGCGCTGCTGCTCGATGTCGCGTTCCTGCTGACGGAGAATCTGCTGGCGAGCATCCCGCAGCGTCCAGGCAGGAACACCCGCTTCGCACGCGAAGCGGGCCAGACTTAGCTGTGGTTGGTCTCTGAGCAGCTCTTCGTAGATCACGAGAAGCTCAGCCGGACTCAAAGACCCCGTGCTTTTTTTGCGATGTGCAGCGCCAATTCCTTCTCGCCCACCAGCACCTTCAGGCGTTCATTCTCGCGTTCCAGTTCACCGTGACGGTCATCCGTGTGGTCCCCAGCCAAGCGGCCACGACCTGCTTCCAAGAATTGAGCTTTCCAGGTGTGAATCAGGCTTTCATTGACACCATGCTGCCGGGCCGCCTCTGCCACATTGAGCTGGCCGCCGAGCACAGACAGCACGATCTGCTCTTTGGTATCGGTCGGCCACTTCTTTCGCTGTTTTCCCATAATTTCCCTCCAGTGTGCCCTACCCTCGCAAGTGGGCGGACGTTTTTGGAAGGATTTCCTGGAGCATTACCCAGATCGTTTCGATAACGGTCTTGAAGACCACTGGCTGGCTTTTCATACCGCAGGCCACTTGATCGTGGAACTGGCTGAGGCCGCCCTGCTTGAGCGGGCCTTCCAGCAGGGGGTTGCCGTACCGCCCGACACTGAGCTTGGTGTTGGCGCACAAGCAGTAGGCGCTGTACGTGAAGCGGAGCTTGTGGGTCCAGTTGCCGTCACTGCTGGAGGTCTCGATGAGGCTGCTGCCCTGTTTGAAGTGGCGCAGGAGCTGGCGGTGCCACAAGTCACTGGCGTACTCGAACAGCACATCGGTCACTTGCTCGGCACTCAGGGTGCTCAAGGCTTCAGCCACGCCGTGATCGTGACGGCGCAAGATCAGCAGCGCCGTGGTGACGCCCGCTCCAGCGTCTTTGAAGGCCCCAGTAGGGATGACGGCGGCATGGATGGGCAGGGCCTGCTTGAGCAGCGCTTCACGCCAGCTCTGGTGAGACGCGCCGTGCAGCAGGGCGATGGGGATCAGGACGCTCACCAGCCCGGTCTGGAATTGGGTGCGGGCCAGGATCTGCTGCATGAAGTAGCGCTCGCTGCGGGATTCGCCCTGCTCGTGCAGGTCACGGGTTTCGCCTCTAGAACCGTAGGGGGGGTTGGCGATGACGACGTCGAAGAGCGCCTCGCTGCTGCGTTTGGCGTACCGCTCGAACGGCATGCTGTGGACAGCGGCGTGAGGGTGCAGGAGTTGGGCGGCTTTGGCAGCGGTGGGATCGTATTCCACGCCCGTCAGGAGGACGCCTGCGGGGGCATGGGTGAGCAGGCTGCCGTTGCCGCAGCTGGGTTCGAGGGCGCGGATCGGTTTCTTTTCGTCGTCCAGCTTCAGGTATGGGGTGACGGCGTCCCACAGCAAGGCCCCGAGGCGGGCGGGGGTGTAGAACTGGTTGGCGCTCTCTCCGATCCCGCCGCCGCCGCTGTACGCCCGCAGCAGCGCAAGGTCAGGGAGAGGCGCGAGAAGGGTCTGCTTTGCGGCAGCGTTGGCGGTGAAGCGGGCGGTGTCGCTGGAGCCGCTGACTTCAACGCCGTACAGCGCGTGGGCCGCTTCAGGTGCAGCGGTCGGGGTGGAGCGGACGTCGTGGTCATCCTGGGCGAAGAGGTTGCCGTTGAGGGCCAGGGCATTCTTGGGCAGCCCGCGCACTTTGCTCAGCCGCACTCGGGGGAAAGGGTTGGCTTCGTTGAGGCCGAAGAGGGCGAGCAGGCCAGTCACTGCCAAGAGCGCAAAGGAATTTAACATACCCGCGCTGCACGCCGGTGCGCGGCAGCGCTCGGCGTGAGGGTCAAAAAGGCTGAGACACACTGGTGGTGTTCGGGCGGGGCGTCCTCAGCCAAATTTCGCTGAACCTGCTACTTCAGCAACTCAAGCAAGCTCTTCAACACGTCTTCTTTTTGGTTCTGAGCGGTCGCGCGGCTGAGACCACTGGCCAGTTCGGCGGCCATCAACTGCCCGGATTGGCACCGCTCCGCCAGCCGCTCAAATTGCTGAGCGCTGAGCGCGGACTTGAGGAGGAGTTTGAGCGTGGCTTTGCTTTCTTCCCACTGCACTTGCGGCTCCAATTGCAGCAGCATCTGGTGGCGTTGCCGGTACGCTTCTTCCGCTTTGGCCTCTTCTTCGAACGGACGCCGCTGGGGGCTGACGGATACCCTCACAGGAGCAGTCGCCGCTTCAGGCAGCACGTATTTGTCCGGGTTGGTCAGGATATCCGCTACCAATCCGCCGGGACTGCGAACCTGGTTGGTCTTCTGGCGCTGCTGGACGTAGCGGACGGCCAACTCCACTTGTTTAGGGTGGGCGGCGGCGAGTTGCTCAGCCCGAACGGCACTCACGCCAACGTCGCGCAGCAAGCGCACCAGACTGGGGTCGGCGCTGCCAGCACTGCGGAAATGATAGTTCAGTACCTGGGCGCTGCCCCGGCCTTCAACTTCAATGCTGTCAAGGTAGTTGTTCGCCTGCAATTCTTCATGCGCGGCTCCCAGAACCCGCCTGATTTTGTCTGTTTCGGTACTCGTGATGCCGCAGGCCGTCGCCCAGTCCGTCAATGCCACCCGTAACGGACGCCCATCTTCATGCCGGTGAGCCTGCTGAAGCCGGTACAACGCGCGGGCGGTGGGTTGCTCCAAGCTGGCGAGCAGTTCACGGTTCAGGGTGTGGGTAAAGCCCGCCCGGATACTTTGTGCATACGGCTCAGACAGTTGAATCACCAGTTTCCCGGCAGGCACGAGTTCGTCCAGTTCACGGGAGGCTTTCTTTGCCCCGGCACTCCAGAACCGGATGCGGGCGATCAAACTCAGGGTTTCGTTGAGGTACAGTCCCCAGGGACTCTCTGGCTGGTAATGGGCCTTCTGAACGATGAAACCGACCCGCCACAGCCGCATTAGACTTTCACGCAGTTTGAGGTAGTTGGTGCCCTTATCGGTCATCAGGCACGCTTCGCGCAGCTCGTAAGCACTGACCGTCAGGGTGTCGTCACTCGGACAGCCTTGCAAGTGGAACAGCGTCTCAATCGCAATCTGGGTGTCAGTGTCAATACCTCTGGGCCGTCCAAAATCTGCTGCGAAGCCGTCGAGGTGATAAGGGACTCCGTCCACCATGAACTGGCTCGTCCACCGCTTGGAACTTGACTGCTGGGGATCCAGCCGGGACTGCACACTCACCAGGCCGAGCTTGGCAATGAAGTGCTCGTCAGTGAAGTTCTGAACGGGAAAGATTCGCTTGCTCACGGCTCCTCCTGGCTGACCTTGAAGTGTTGTTTTTAAAGATCTTTATAAAGATTAAAAGAAAACAACAACAAGGCAAAGGACTTAACCTCGTCTGGAACAGCATTTTATAGCGTCTTTCCCCCAAAGGGGTCGGGGAAAGACGCTGATTTCCCCCAAAAAGGTCGGGCTTTGTGGGACGTCTTCCACCAAAGGGGTCGTTGATTCTGGGGAATGAAGTCCGGGGAGGCAAAAGGAGAGTTTTTTATGCTCTGGGCGCAGCTGCCGAGCTGCTTCCCCCAAAGGGGTCGGGCGAAGCGTGAATGGCTGTTCCGCCAAAGGGGTCGGGACTTTGCCCCAAAGAGGTCGGAACACCTGAAGGTCGTACTAGACGCCCATTTGTTATTTCCCCCCAAAGAGGTCGGATGGGACGAGCGTTTGAAATGGCAACACGCTATCTGGAATCCAGCGCTCTTTCCCCCAAAGAGGTCGGGGAATTGACAATCCCACTGATGAATCAGTGGGATTCTTGAGCAACGCATGGGCTAGAAATCCCTACGTTGACGCTCAAAGGGCCTGCCCGGCCCAAAATGTTGACAGCCGCGTTATGGTCAGCGTTCATGGTATGCCCGCAACTCCGGCACACGAAACGGGACTGACTCACTCGGTTGGCCTTCTCGGTGTGCCCACACTTGCTGCACGCTTGCGACGTATAGCGCGGGTCAACCGCTATCACTCGTTTTCCGGCGCATTCTGCCTTGAAAGCGAGTATCTGGAAGAACTGACTCCACCCAACATCATGGATACTGCGGGCCAGATTCCCGCGTCCCATCCCACCGACGTTGAGGTTTTCGTGTGCAATCAGGTCATTTTCATTGACCAGTTTGCGGGCTGCTTTGTGATGAAAGTCCAGACGTTGACGCGCCACCTTGCGGTGCAGCTTCGCAACTCGCTTCACCGCTTTTCTGCGCGTGTTGCTGCGATTGCTCGGTTTGCGGGCAACGGCACGTTGCGCGACTCGCAGTTTCTTCATGGCGTTCTGAAAGTGACGGGGGTTGTCTACAAACTCCCCATCGGAGGTGATTAAGAAATGCGTTGTCCCCACGTCAATCCCGACGCTTTGCCCCGTGCTGGGCGTCAGCCGAGATTCAACCTGACAGATGTAGCTGACGTACCATTCGCCGCAATCGTGAATCAACGTAGCGGTTTTCAGCTTGCCTTCCAGCGGTCTACTCAACCGGATACGAACGTTCCCAATTTTGGAGAAGTACGCCGTGCGTCCATCCTGAGCCACCGTGAAGCCCGACTGCGGGTAGGTAAAGGAATCGTAGCGGTCACGTCCCTGGAAGCGTGGGAAGCCTGCTTTCTGGCCCGCTTTGACCCTGCGGAAAAACGCCTGATACGCCTTGTCCAGCCGCTTCAAAACATCTTGCAGCACCTGAGAGTAGACGCCTTTGTATTCCGGCAACGCCTCTTTGACCTCACCCAGTTTATTGGCCTGGTCGTAATAGTTCAGCGTCTCTTTCTTTTTCTTGTACGCTCCAATTCTTTCCTCCAGTCCAGCGTTATACAGGTTGCGACAAAGGCGCAACTGATTGAACAGCTCAGTTTCTTGCGCTTTGGTAGGGCAAAGACGGTATCTGAAGGCTTTAAGCATTCAATCCCTCGTCTTCTGTTCTGCGATGTACTTCTGAATGACTTCTGCGCTGACGTTGCCCGCCGTGCTAGCCCAGAAAGAGCGAGTCCACAGCGACGGGAGCGTGTTCAAGCTTGGGTATTCCTGCCTGAGAATCCGGCTGGTGTACCCCTTGAGGGCGTGCATGACCTGACTGGGCGAAACATCCGGCCCCGTGCTGATGAACAGGTGAACGTGGTCTGGCATGACTTCCAGCGCCACAATCTCCCAACCCAGCGCGGCGCACTTCTCGCCCAGCAGCACTTTCAAACGATCAGCCACGCCATTCACCAACACCTTGCGCCGCCGTTTCGGGCAGAACACGAAGTGGTAGCGCAGATGCGTCACCGAAGTTTGTTTGTGGAGGTTGGCGTTAGGCACAAACACAGTCTAGCGGTTCGGCGTGTCTGTTGCAAGCTACAACAGACACCGAGTAGACTTTCGGTCAGGCGCTCGGCTTTAGCTTCCCGCCCTGCGGGTGGCTGGGCCATCCATCCCACGGCTAAAGCCCTCATCGTTACCCACAAGTGGCGCAAACTGAAGAATGGACACCAATTGGTTGGATGCCCGGCAATGGGCGGAGGAGCAATGGAGTTCTCTCGACCTTGGGGATAGACGGCGAACAAAGCGAGCTGTCAGCTTAGGGGCGGCACTGGCACGGTTTCCAGAGGGCTCCCTGCCGCAGCAATGTGGTTGCTGGAGCGATGTCAAAGCGGCCTATCGACTGCTTGACGAAGAGCGCTTGAGTCATGAATTGCTATCAGCCGTTCACTGGCAACATACCCGACGGGCAGCGCAGTCTGCGCTGCCCGTCCTCTTCATTCAGGACACAACTGAGCTCGATTTCAGCCCACACGTCGCCACGACTGGTTTGGGTCATATCGGTGACACACGCGGGCGCGGATTTCTGATGCATTCAGCGCTTGCAGTCACACCGACATCCAGTGGAGCCAGCGTCCTCGGCCTAGCGTGGCAGCATGTCTGGACGAGGACAGAGCGACACAAAGGACATGAAACCCGTACAGAACGTGCAGGACGACATACGGAATACGATGTCTGGGCTGATACTGTACAGGCGATCGGCGGTGTGCCCCCTGGTTGTACTTGGATCAGTGTGGGGGATCGTGGCAGTGACGTGTTCAGTTACCTACGGATCGCACGGAGCCTCCAGTGGCAAGTGGTCATGCGGGTGGCCCAAAACCGCTGCGTTGAAACCAATGAAGGTTCACAGCGTCTTATGGAGTGGATGCGGGCAAAACCACCGGTCACGACCACACTGCTGAAGTATCGAGACCCCAAAACCCACGTCGTCACGCCTGTTCAGCTCGGTATCGCCTTTGACACCTGCCAACTGTGTGCGCCCAGAAATGGCCCTGAGCGGGGGTTCCCCGCTCAACGGGTATGGTGCGTTCGTGCCTTTGACCTCGCAACTTCGGGCGATGCCGTGGAGTGGCTTCTGGTCAGCACGCTTCCGTGCCTCACGGTGGAAGCTGCTCTGGAGCGCCTCTCCTGGTATTCGTTACGCTGGAACATCGAGGAATATCACAAATGCCTCAAATCAGGCTGCCGAATGGAAGCCCGGCAACTCCGTTCTGGGAAGCGTCTTCACAGGTTGCTGGGCTTCCTCGCCATCGTCGCTGTGCGTTTATTGTGGCTCCGGAATGCTTCACGTGAAGATGGGGATCAACTGGCTCGCCAGTTGATCCCTGAACCACTCTGCCGAGTAGTCGCCTATCGACTTCATCAACCTGCAACATCCCTAACCTTACGTGTCTTTTGGCGTGCTGTAGCAAATTTAGGAGGGTTTCTGGCACGTAAGAGTGACGGAGAACCAGGTTGGCAGACGTTGTGGAGAGGTTGGATGCGATTGCTTGATCTTACCTGGTGCCCCCCTGCCCCCTCACCCTAATTTGTGGGTAACGATGAGGGCTAAAGCCGGTGGGTTTTCCGCCCAGACCCTTTTCTATAGAAGCGCTTTTAATGCTATGGGCGCTGAGTAAGGTCGGTTCAGATTCAGGAACATTCAGCGTTGATCTGACTTGGCTGCCTGCTTGGCTCGTTGAAGGGCGAGTTGGCTCGGATGGTCGGATGGGTCGGCGGTCACGAAGACAGGCGTCGTACGCGTGGACGCTGGCGACAGTTTTCAACCGAACCGGATGTTTGGGCGTGGGGTTTGCTCATTCGCGGTTGGGATTCAGGCGCTGGATCTTCTGCGCTCGTTGGTGAGGCAACGCTTGAGCGTCAAGGCGATGTCATCAAGGGCCAGGACAGGGACGGCGGTGCCGAAGAGTGATTTCCAGGTTTCGGTGGCTCCCAGCCCTTCACCGATGAGCAGCGGGAAGAGGGTGGGTGGGGTGGTGCGTTCGCGGCGCAGGGCGTCCATCAGGGCCGTGCAGCGCTGAATGTCTCTGCTTTTGAGGTTGCCGTCGCAGATGATGCCGATGACTTCTTTGTGGGTCGGTGGTGGGCGGTAGGCGCGGGCGAGTTCCAGCGCCGGAGCGAGGTTCGTGCCACCACTGGCCCGGAGGTGAGCGAGCTGCTGAGCTTGAGTCCAAGGGGTGTGCAGGGGCACCACTTCTTGAGCATCAAAGTTGAAGGTAATGACCCGCACATCGCTGCGGGCCAGGAACGCCGCGCGGCACAGCAGGAGGGCGGCCTGATGCGCGGCAGCCAGCCGTGGGCCGTCCATGCTTCCGGACGTGTCGACGAGGAGTTGCAAGACGAACGGGGCAGGTTTTTCCTCTCCCACGCGGCGCTGGAAGTACCGCTCGGCTCCGGTCACGTAGCGGTCGTAGCGGAATCGGCCTTTCGAGCGGCTGCGCTGTTGGTGGGCGGGTGTGCCTTGCGGCGCGAGAACGCTGCTCAGACGGCGGGCGTGGGCTTCGAGTTCAAACACCGCACTGTCAGGCCAGAGGTCTTCTTCCGGCGCACTGGGCAGCGGCAGGCCGTCCCCCGCCCCGCCTGCTGGACTGGCCCAGTCCTTCCCTGCTGATGGGTTCGTTTCTGCCTCACCTTTGCCTTGACCTCGCGTGTTCCCTGTGCCCAGCGTGTCCTGAGTACCGGACGGATCGCCTGGCTCGTCTGGCGTGCTCCCAGCTGTTGCGGGATCGTTAGACGTCGGGCCGTGATCGTCACTGGAGGGGCCGCCTCGTCCCGCCTGGTCGCCTTCATCCGTTGCAGGGGCGTTGGCGCTGTCCTCACCGTCGCTGGAGGGGCTGCGCTGTGCGTCTTGAGCCTCGGTGTCCGCAGGATCGTCAGCCGTCGTGTCCCCATCACTGGACGAGCCGCCTTGTGCGGCCTGGTCGTCTTCATCCGTGGCGGGATCGCCCTGCTCTGAGCCGCCCCTTCCCTGAGTATTCGGCTCACCCTGCTCGTCCGGAGCACCCTCCTCTCCTGCACCGGCGTCTGAGCGATCACTCTTTTGATCGGACGAACCCTCTGGCCCATCCTGAGCACCCTCGCGCTGTGCGTCATTGCCGGAATGGTCTTGTGGCGCTGCGCGAGGTGGTGCAGGGGGGGTTGACCCGGTTTCGGTCATGCCTGCGCCATCGGCACTCAGCGCGGCTCTGGGCATCTCACTGCTCGCAGCAGCTTCAAGGAGCGCATTCAGAATCTGCTGGGCGATCCCCGCAACCTCCCCAGCTTGCGCGTCCCAGGCCGCCTCGACCAGCGGACGAATGCAAGTCATCCAGCGCTCCTCGTCTTCAGGCTTGACGAGAAACGGCAGATCCTGACGGTCATGTGCCCAGCGCCAGACCAGGCAGGCGTTGAGCAGATCAAGCTCACCACCTGGCCCGTTGAGCATCATGGCGTCACCCAGGAAGGCAAAGTCGCTCAGCAACTCCGGGTGCCTGCGGACGACCAGGCGCTCCATGCGCTCGTCTTCCAGGGCATTCCACACCCACCCGAGGCGCGGCTGAGCAGGCTTGGGGGCACTGAACGCCACGTGGCCCGCTTCGTGCGCCACGATAACGCGCAGCAGCATCACGCGCCGCGCATGATCCGTGCCCGGATCAAACCGCACCTCGGCGTCGGGAATGGGCATCAGGGCCGGGTTGATGATCAGGCGACGAGATTCAGGGATGACGCCGGCAATGAGGTCGCCGCTTCGGAATTCGCAGGTGAAGTTCATGCGGCGGCTGATCAGCGCGAAAAGTTGGGTGACGTACTTGCGCCACCGGGGCTGTTGGTGCCAGGCGGGCGTGGTGACTTGCTTGGGCAGGGTGAGCATGTCGCCTTTCCTCCCCGTCAGGGGGAGGGAAAAGTGGTCCTGTCCGGGCGGCTTACCCGCCGCAGGCCAGCACCTCTTCAATGACGCGGTTTCTGAGCATGTTCACGGCGGCCTCGTCGAGTTGCCCGGCCATGTCACGCGGGCAGCAGTGCGGGAAGATCACCACCGGCAAGGCACATTCGAGCGCTACCAACCGAGACAGGCCGTCCTCCTCCATGATGCTCAGCGTTTCCTTGATCAGCGCCAGAGTCTTGCGGGCGTCGGCTGGACGGATCAGCAGCCCGCCGTCTACATCGGCTCCCTCGCGGGTAATGAGTTCGATCTGGTACGCCAGGTCAGCCAGTTCACGGTCCCCACCCACCCGTTCGTACAGGGCGCGGGCAACCTGCTCATCGGGGTAGAGGAATTCGATGACCATGTCGATACGGGACAGCAGCGCCGCGTCGATGCGGTCCGCCGTCTGGAGGTGATCTTCGCCGAGGTTGGTGGTCATCAGCCAGGTGAGGTTCGCGGCGGGGCAGCACAGGTGCTCGCCGTTGGGCAGCGGGAGCAGGTAGAAGCGCTCGCCCACCAGGCTGCTTTCCGGCAGGCCGATCTTGAGCGCTTCATCACGGCTGACGCTGTCGAGTGCTCCGATCAGGACGTTGAGCGCTTCCGGCTGGTAACGCAGGATCTCGTCGATGAGCAGCACGGTCTTTCCGGTTTGGGCGAGGACGAAGGCGCGGCTGATCGGACCGTCCACCCATTGCGGGCCGTTCGCGGTGGGGTAGACGCCGCCGAGGAAGTCGCGGTCTTCAACGCCGGGCGCACCTTTGGCCAGGACGAGCTGCACGTTGTTCTCAACGGCGCAGCGTTTGGCGGTTTCGGTTTTGAAGGTGCCGACGAGGAGGGCTGCACCGCCGCGTTTGATGAGGCGATTCAGGCGGCTGATGGGCGTGAGTTGCGGGGTCTGTGGACGTGGAGGGTGGATGAGGGTGGCAAGGTTGACTTCACGCGCGGTACGGGCCAACTCCAGCTGCTGGGTGCCGAAGTCCTGGCAGCAGGATCTGAGGCGACCCTCTTGCAGATCGAGGCGCACTTCGGCGTCGATGGTGTCACACAGCCGCCAGAGCGCTTCACGCACCGGCACGGAAAGGGTGGCACTGGGCAGGGGCATGCCGGTCATGGGGTAATGCAGATTGCCCGTGCTGGTCAAGATTTTGATGAAGTGACGCAGGGCAACGCGGGTATACGGCAGGAAGTCAGTGGTGAGCGCTTCGGTCATCGCCATCAGCGCAACGGTGGACGGCAAGGTCGTGAGCAGCGTGGTAGAGAACCAGATGCGGTGACCAGAGGCAGCGAGATCACTGATCATCAGGTGGGAACTGGTGTTACTGAGACTGAGCATCACGCCGGGCTTGTGGTCGAGGCGCACTTCGCCGCGAAGCAGTTGGGCGACGGCGCTACTGATGCTGGGGTTCGGATGGGAGGCCTGATCGGGGCGCAGTTCACTGCGGCAACGCGGTGGAAGTTCATGGTGGGGATGGAAGAATTCGAACGGGCTAGTGTGGGAGAAACCATTGTCGAGGGCGGCGATGATGCGGTTCTGGTCGGTGGTGTGCGTCATGCCGCACGGTCTGCCCGGTGTCGTAACCGGGCGAGGGGTGAGGTCAGTTGAGCCAGGCGGCGTGCCCAAAAACCCCGCCAAACCCACCGTCGCCCCATCTGGGTTGTTGCTGGTGCTGGTATGGTTCAGTTTTATGGACAAAGCTGATTAGAGTCCCGTTTCATGGTGAGTGTAGTGCCGTGGTCGAAGGTTGAGTTGCCGAGTGAAGTGCAGCAAACTCGTCGGGCGTCCGATACTGCAACGAAGAATGCGGCCGAATGCCGTTGTAAAAGGCACGCCAGACGTCAATAACCAGTCTTCACTGTTCTGGGTGCGCGTGACCTCGGCGTAGGTGTAGTCACTCGCGCCCAACGTGGCGACAAAGACCTGGCCCGGGTGAACCCCCCAGTCCTAGGATCGGTGAGGGCTAAGGTCAAGCCAGCGTAATCGACGAACAGCTTTTCGTCCGCCTGGTGAACCTGTCGCATCGAGAGGCCAGCCTGCGCCTTCCACTGGCAGTACTGTTCGGCAAAAGTTGAGTACTGGACGCTGCCGGGGTACTGACGATGATGTTCCTCCCACAACAACTGCCGCGTCACCCCTTTTCGGCGCAGTTCGCGGTCGATCTTTGCCCAGTCGGGTCTTTCGAGCATTCCTGGCGTTGTTCGGTCCACGGGACCGAACAACGCCGCTTCGAGTTGCAGGTCATCGAGATCGGGCGGAAGTGGCCAGGTCAACCCCGCATCCTGCGCACGTCGAACGTATTTCCGCATTTCGGGCCACCCTGACGCTCTGACTTACCTGTTGGTCGCTGTAGCCCAGATCCAGCTTGAGTCGAAGGACTTCTCGGATATTTCGCATGGCAACACGCTTCTTGGTCATCCTTCAGGATGACGGTGGAGTCTCGTGGGCCGGGAGAAGCTGCTGATCAGCAGAACAGGGTGGCGTAGACGTCCGGAATCGACTGGCGCATTACCTCGGAATCACGTGGCGCGTACGGTCAGAATACGCACCGCGAGAGCAGGCCATGATTTAACTGTCACTTAATGCACAGTCTGCCCGAAGTTCAGGTGTTTTGTGACGTGGTGGTTTAGGCAGCTTGTAGGTAGGGATGAAGAGGAAGAATCTCAGTCTCAATTAGCGGGTGTGAGTCTCAAATAGCGATTGTGGTGCCACTCACTTCAGCCGCCGTTAAACCCAGTTTGAGAGAATTGCAGGGATTGGTGTGAGGTGCGAACTGGGAAGCGGCCTGATGCCTCAATGCTTTGGATGTATGGCAGGGGGTTTGAAAGCCATAGCCTTGAAGGTCGGTAGGCCAGCGAAAGGACAACTTAAATCGTGTCTAGGGGTAGGGCTTGATCGGCGCTTCGTTTCAAAAACGGTGGGCTGCACTCTCACTTCCACTGTGTCCAAGCACGATTCGGCTCCGTGCGGCGGGCTTTGCCGTCTTGAGCGCTGGGTATTTTCTAATCTATTTTAGTGCTGATTTTCCCCTTTAGCACGGCAAAATATGATCTGGCCAGCAAATGTTTGATTGTCCAAGCGAATTCAGGTATAAGCTTCGATTGAATTCAGCCTGCTTCAGTATCCTCATTACCCAGAAACTCAGATAAGATGGCTAAGTATTCTTTGAGCTTCACTTTCTGAAGATACTGCTCGTCAATCTCACCACCAAGTGCTAATGGAGGTAAGAATGCATAGCATTCATCGCAATTAAGTTCACCAAAGCGCTCAAGTGCGATTTTGAATAGATGATGGAAGTGGGAATCATTCAAGTAATCTTCTTCTGCTAAAGACCTGTTGAGATAACCATTCAAGCTTATATTACTACCGCCATTTGTTACAACACTTATTTCACCATAGTCAGTAGAATCAAAGTAAAAAACATCTCCGAAGGCAGTTCTCATAAATGGGTAAGTCGTCTCTGCCTTGATATAGCCTTCCGTTCTAGCTAAGTAGTTAAACCAAGGTTGATAATCTTCCTTCGTTTCAATGGGATCGAGTACCCATAAAAAACCTTGATCTAAGCTTGACAATCCGTAAGTATCAAATAACTGCTTAAGTTCCGCATGGATAGTCTCTGGTAAATCTATTTTATGATGAGCGTAAGATTTTCGGCTATCTAAGTAAAGTGAGTTGAATTTCGATAAGTCGAGAGTCATATCCTGCTCCTTAAGTTTTGATAACAGTGAGGCTGATAGGAGTCAACTTCGTCATTGGATAATTCTTTGTGCTTATATTCTTACGGATATGCCCCTCTAAACCGGATAAGCGATCTTTCTGTAACCAAGAACCGCCAATGGAAAAATCTACACGAGCATCTCCGTAAGCATCTAATCCCTTGCCAGCCAATTGCGAAGGCAAACCACTTGCGACTTGATCAAGACTGTGAAGAACAGTTAGACAACCTAAGATACTTTTTGCCGCAGATTTGGTTTTTCCTGCATCCATATTACTTGAAGCATTACTAAGTGTATCCATACCGTCACTTATTTTCAAGAGTTGTCTGCTGAGCTTGGCCTTTTCATCAGCCTTTTTCGTATTTTTCAACTTGTCGACAGTTGAAAGGCGAACCATTTCCATCAGTGATTGAATCTTGTTGACTTTAAGAGCGACAATCGCAGAACCATTGGGGTCAGATAGAAAATCTTGCAATTCTTTGGCGGCTTGAGCTTTGGCTTGTGACATAGCAGGCTTTTCGTGATAGTCATCGCGCCCGTTCTGACTCTTAACGCTCAGTTTACGTTCCACTTTTTCCTGTGGCACTACAAAATTAAACTGTGCTCGCCGTTTGAAAAATTCTTCGGCTGACATTCCTCTGAGTACGGCTTGCGAAATGCCGAGTTGTCGCTTGTATTCTGCAAAATCCAACGATGGTTTGCACTCAAATGTAACCGTGTGTGGAGGTAAGACGCTGCCTTGACGCGCTGTGCCCGATTCGGCCAAATCAAATAGCTTTTGAGCGATGGGTGCAAGCTGAGCAGTGTACTGTGCCGAAAGCTTGGTGAGGAAAATCTTGGGGTCTGTTTTTGCTTTGGAGGGCTTCCCTGTCGCTGCTGACGCCGCTTTTTTCAATTCGGCAATCCCCTGAGTCACCACCGCTTGGCCTTGAGCGAGATGGGTATCAGCTTCATTTTTCTTGCTCGCATTGCGCTCAAGAGCTTCGGTGTGAGCATAGTGGAGTTGAACGCGGGCTTCCCGTGGCGTGCTGGCCAACATCAGCGTTGGGGTGTTACTCTTAAAGTCTACCCAAACGCTGTGCTGCTCTTTTTTGGTTTTGAAACTCTTTTTGCCAAAAATGCCAGAAATGAATGCTTTAGCCTTCTGTGCAGTATTAGCGACCCCAACTTTGAGCTTTCCAATCAGTCCTTTAGCCTTAAGCACCACTTTATCGACGACTCTATCCAAGCGAGCTTTGACTTTCGCGAAGGTGTTTTTGATCTTGCCGCCCAAATTGCCGATCCCCACCAATTTCGCCACGAAACCCAATGCCAGCGGTATAGCACCCGATAAGCTGCGTTCCACCAAGTTGGCCGCACCGCCGATATTGCCCGCCGCAATTGCCCCCACGCTGCTCAAGGCGTCCATAATCACGCCTGCAATCTGGCTGCCTTGCTGAATCACGAACTGCACGCTTTGAAATGCCCCGACAATTGCCGTTAAAAACCCGCCGCCCGGAATGAGCATCCCCACCACTTTCTTGATGCCTGCCAAGATCAGCGAATTTTGCACTTCGCTTTTAATCCCCGCTAAGACTTCGCTCCCCACTCCACCTTGTTGACCCTTCACATCAGGGTCTTTGTGAAGTCCCCCTTGCAAGGTTTTGATGAGCTGAACGCTACCCTCAGCCAATTTGACTTTCTGCTCGCCCACCGCTTTGACCAAACGCCCACGAAAGTTCTGATAGGTCAAGCCCATGATCGTCAAAGCGGTCATGAAAATGCCGGGCAAGTCCAATTTGGGCGGCAGTGACACCCCTGTTGCGCCGGTCAACCAAGTGCCAACGCCGTTTTGGAAGTGTTTGGGAGCATTGCTCCCAAACTGTCCGAAGCCTTTCTTGAGTGCCGCCAACAGATTGCTGGCAAATTTGGCTGGGTTTTTCAGTACCTGCACAATCATGTCACCGCTGCTCCGCAGGGCTGCCACCACTTTTTGTCCGACTGGCCCCAGTCCGGCGGCGATGGCCGTCAAAACGATGTCAGCAATGCGTTTGGCGCTGCCAGTGATGATGCCTTTGAGGGTACTGACGCGCCCCATCACGGCGGCTTTGGCTTTGTCAATGCTCAAACTCTTGATGGCGTCACCGATATCACCCATCAAGTCACCGAGCCGCAGTTTGCCCAACTCGCCTTTGAACCACGCCCACGCTTTGGGTATAGCTTTGCTTTCCTTAACCGCTTTAATGATGTCTTTGAGCGGCCCCGGCACCCAATTGGCCAAGGTATCTAGCAACGCGTTGGGGTCTTGCGCCATCGCCTTGCCCGTCACTAAGTCTTTACCAAAAGTCATACAGAGCTGCTTGTAACCGGGAATGATGGTGAGTCCCTTGGCGAGTAGGTCTTTGCCTTTGTCGGCAGCCCACTCTGCCCCTTTTTTGACGAGGTTGACCGGGTTCAGATCAGACAGGCCAAAGCGCTGGAGCGTACCGCTTTCCTGCCGCTGCATACTGGCAAACGGATGATGGAGCGCAGCTTGAACCGTACCCGCTTGCACCCGTTGTAAAGCAGCCGCCTTGGTGTAAACCCCCGGTGCATATGGATTGGTAGGCAAGGCTTTGTTTTGCGGCACGGCCTTCTTTGCGGACTGCGGCGCTTTACTTTGAATCGGTTGAGCGCCGAACGTATGCGCCATTTGTTTGCCCATTTGCTGCGCCTGCGCTTCCAAGCCCGCATCAGGATCAATGCCCTTGCCGACTTGCCCGCTGGCTTGCTGCTTCACGTGCGTGACTTCGTGGGCAATCAACTCTAGGCCGCTTTGGGTATTGGGGCTAAACTTGCCGCTTTGAAAGTAAATATCCGAACCCGTGGTAAACGCAACCGCTTGAACGCTTTTGGCCAACTTGTCCGCTTCGCTGTCGTCGTGAATCCTGACCTTGCTCAAATTATGATTGAGTCCGGCTTCCAAATGGCGTTGTACCGTTTCCGGCAGCGGGTTTCCGCTGCCGCGCCGAGCCTGAATGCGTTCCATCACCGGCTGTTCGGCTTGGTTATTCAGGTCGGTCAGTTGACGTTGTAGTGCGTGAATGTTCAGGGCTGTTTGATCTTGTTCGTCTTGCTCTTTGAGGCCTTGCAACGCCTCATCCATTGCCCGCTGCAAGCTGGGCCGCTCCGAAGCAGGGATTTGACTCATGACCACACGGGGAATACCACTGGTCTGGATTTGACGCTGCAAGGTGGCGATTTGCAAACCGTAGTCGGCGTAGCGCTGGACAGCAGGGCCACGGTCTGCTTTGAAGCCCTGTGCCAACTGACTGCCGACGGATCGCAGCACGCCAACGTGCTGGTCTCGGTGTTGAACACTCATCCAGCGAGGTTGACCGGGTTTGGCTGGATCGGCCACGCGCTGCACTTCAAGTTGGGCAGCTTGTACCCACTGCGCCGGAGTGCTGGGCCTTTGGGTTAAAGGCGCTGGGCCTGCTTGACGCTGCAAAGCCGCTTCAAAAGCACCGCTCGGTAATGTGGCTTGCCCGTCGCTAATTTGCCGCTGCAAGCTGACCTGCTGCTGTAATACGCCTTGCATGGCTTCACGTTGCAGACTCAGGGCGCTCAACACCGAAGCGGCTTGCTGTTGACGTTGCAAACTAGGCCGTGAAAGCTGATTGCCCAAACTTCTTTGAATCTGGCCGAGTTTGATTTGCTGATGGCTTTCGCGGAGCGGCAATTGAGCTTGAGTAGCGCTTTTACGCTGAACGGCTTGAATGCCTGCTGCTTTGGAACGGGCTGCTCGTTGCGGTAAAGCGCTGGATACCGATTGCACAAAGCGCTGCACTGTCGTTGAATCGAAAATCGTTTCCGCTTGGAACGGCACCAAATGGCGCGAGCGTTCTTCTTCAATCTGGCGCTGAAGTTGAAATTTGACTTGCTGCTGAGCGGTGCGCTTGGCTTGGCGCTGGATGGCGGCGGTTCGCTGCTCAGGTGTTTGCGCTTGTTGGCGCTGCAACGAGGGGGATTTAGCCGGTGCTTTGGACTCGGTAGGCTTGGCAACCGTAGGAGAAGGGCGGTGCGTTTGCTCGTATTCCGGCATGAGATAGTTTAGCTGACGGTAAGAATGAGGTTCCTCCCGTCGTCGGTCCAGTCCAGTTGAATTCCAAATCTTATCTTGAGGTCTCTGGTTCAAACGAAGGTGCTGTGTTAAAGTAAATCTCTCATGAAGACGCTTGTGGTTCCTGCGAGCTCTAAGAAATGAATCGTCCATTTCGCTTGATGCTGATAGACGACAACTACGCGGATTGTCTGCTGGCTGAAGAAGCGTTGAACTACCCTGGTCTGGAATGTGAATTCACCTTTAGTGACTCAGGCCCAGCTGTCCTCGCGAGCTTCAAGGCTGGCGCTCAACTCCCTGATCTGCTGTTGTTGGATGTCAACATGCCAGAGATGAACGGCTTTGAGATCCTGAAGGTGATTAAGACGACATCCGAACTGTGGCACTTACCGGTAGGGATGTTGAGCACGTCGAAAAGGCCGAAAGACATCACCGAGGCGTACGATCTACAGGCCAATTTTTATATAGTGAAGTCCCTCGAGTTTTCAGGGTTCCAGCGCCAGTTGTCTGCCTTGTTGAGCTTCTGGCGGAGCGCCATGTTGCCCAGCCCTAAAAGCCATAAGTCCGCAAAAGCCGTCCCCGCACCGGCCTGAGCCGAGCGGGGGCGCTTTTTTGTTGCTGAGATCTCCACCGCCCAAAGGCAATAACAGCGCCGTTTCTATGAATGTCGAGAGCATCGTTGAATCTACCGAAGACGAATAGCGGTGACCTGAGGGCAATCGGGCGGACCGAAGCTCTTTTGGAACGGATTCCCACAAAATGATCAGCAATGACGTGGCAACTCAGTATGGTGGGGCGAGTCTCATGCGCTTTCCTAGCGTGGATACGCTTGCTCCGGCTTGCAGGTGAGGAGCGCGGTCAGGTCAATTCAACGGGAGTACGCTGAAGTTCCTGACCCGTGAACTGCGCTGCGCGAAAGGGCGAGATGATTAACCTGTCCGGCGCGGCAGGGTGCCCACTGATCTCTGGGACGCATCACCGGAAATGACCGAGATGGTGCCGCCGGATTCCAAGATGGCGAACTGCACTTTCTCTACCTCAGTGACGCCTTGGTTTCTGAGTTGCTGTTCTAGAGACTGCATTGAAACGCGCACGCGGCGCATGACGCGGTGCTGGTACTGACCGTGTTCGATTAGCACCACCGGCGGGTTGTCCACCAGGTCATGCCAGGGGCGAAACCGAGCGCTGAAGAAAGAGATCAGCCATTGCAGTCCGGCTAAGCACAGCAGCGCCAGTGCGCCGCCGATCAGGTTCTTACCCATAATGGCGCTGGCCACCAGCGAACCGGCGGTGACGTTAATCAGAAAATCAAAGGAGGTGAACGACGCGAACGTGCGCGAACCGAAAGCGCGGGCGATGAAGATCACCAACGCGAACAGGAGGAGGACGGACAGGGCCACCCGCAGGAAGAACTCAGCAGACCACCCATCTTGCGGAGTGAGGAGCGTGTGCAGCACCGTCATAAGGGTGTTCATGCGCCACTGTACCTGATGATCTGAAACTGAACGCGCAGGACTGGTTCAAGGACACCGGCTCAGGGTGCATTACAGATCACACCGTCAAGACCAACGCCCCCGCCCTAGCTGATGCCAGTGGCGGGGGCCTTTTTTGATTCTTCACTCGCTCAGGTAATCTTCTGGCTCGATGCCTTCCAGCACCAAGCTGATCTGCTCGCCAATCTCCGCCCGCAGTCCCTCCGCTTCCTGCTTGTCCGGCTTCCAGTTCTCGAAGCGAATCTCCGCTTGGCGCGACACGGCCACCCTCATCTCAAAGTCCGGATGCTTGTCTCCTGCCCAGATCTCTAAACCTTCTTGCAGGAACGCTGCCAGCCTCTCACCGTCCCATTCGCGGGTGCGGGACTCGGTTTTGCTGGTCTTGATCTTGACCGGTGCAGGCGGAACAAAACGAACAAGGACATTTCTGGACATGGCGTAATGGTAGCAGGCGTACACGCCTGCCCGACTCCAGCCCAAACCCTCAACCAGCTTACGTATAAAAAGGGAACAGGATAAAAATCCTATTCCCAATTGAACTGTGATTCGGCGAAGTGAGCTCAGGGGGTGTCGAGTGCTGTAGCAACGCTCTCAAGGTACGCTGGGAGGGCATCGTAGGGATTGGGCAGGGTATCGTCCGTGAAGTAGACAGCACCTACACGGGTATAAAGGCTTGCCAGACTGCCGTTTGTTGTGGGATTGGTCGCTCCGTTGTAAAAGATAGCGGCTGACATTCCTCCGTCCCGGTTGCATGTGGACGTGAAGTAGTTCGGGTCAAGTGTGCTTGCGCTACCTTCCTTCGTCACGACGAAATCGGCTGCCTTGCCATCGAAGTACGTTGCTGGAGCGCAGGTTCCAGGATTCAGAACGGTCAAATCCAGCTTCTTGGTGGTACGGACGTACCTATACAAATCCCGGAAGTACGCGAGATTGTTCTTGACCGGTGTCAGCGCCGTATTGTCGCCAGCTTGATCAAAGAAGATGCCCTGAATTTCAGGAAAGTACTGGAGCCACTGATTGACTTTGGCTTTGGCATCTGCCGCAGAAATACTGCCGTAGCCCGTATCCACATAGCCGACCAAGAAGACACCTTCTTGAATCATGGACGGAATGACTGCTCTCAAGGCGGCCCGTGAGGTTGCCAGATTTAAATCTGTGTTGAGGATCGCAGTCACGAAAAGGTCGGGATGGGCGGCCTGAAGAGCAGCAACCCTGTTAAAAGGTGCAGCGGACGGATACATGTACATGGGGATCAAAAGAGATGGCTTGGATGGGCCACTCAGATCCTGCTTGGTCAGTGTCGCTGCACTGGGCTGAGAAGTCGACTGGCTGCAGGAGGAGAGGAATAGCGTGGCGGATAGCGCGGTAATAATCCATTTCATGAATGCTCCTTGTGGGAAGAGTTGAATCGAGGGATAATCCTCCCCAAAAAATGTGAACTAAGTAACATTAAGGCTGAAGCATGTGAAAGTCAACGGGAGATGAAATGGGCGGACTTCAGATCACTTTCCGTGCGTCGATCCTAAGCATCAGGTCAGCCTCCTCTTCGCACTGGCCACTCGGGTGCAAGATGCTGAGGTTCATTCCTCTCTCCAGGCCCGCAGCAGCAAGCCTTTGGCTTCGTCGACTTTCACATCGAGGGTGCCGCCCATAACCTCGTGCAGCAGGGACGACGTGCGGCTCCAGCGCCCGGCCACCCGTCTTCGCATTTGGGATGACTTGGCGAGCGCAGGGGGGCTGCCACTCGCTAAGGGTCACGACGTCCTCGATATCAAGCATTGTGCGAGCTGGGCTTTAGTTGGACAGTCTTTCAGACGATGAGGAGGCCAAGGTAGACAGCAGCCCACGTTTCAAACGCGCACTGTCAAAGGGATGCCGCTTGGCGCGTTTATCGCTTTGACAGTGCTGACAAGATGATGCCGACCATGTTACTACCGCCCGTAACATGGTCGACCTCGAGGTTTTACCGGCGGCGGTAAGATTCTGATTACTCGCGTTTCAAACGGAAGTATTCGTCCGCAATCTCGTCCCACTTTCCCGGCGAAGGTAACAGCATCTACCGGTCACGGATTGGTCAAGAACTTCATTTTTTGCTTCAGACTCGCCCTACCTCCAGTCACCGTCGAGAGATCCAAAGGAACCGGCGAACCACCTGGGGTGCTAACCGTCATGGTATGCGGGCAAGCACTGACGTTCCACAAAGCTTTGATCGCCCCTGCGGATGACTGACCAACCACGAGGCTCGCCACGTCGCGGGTATGAAGCGAACGGCAATCTGGTGGTGCCACGGCGTCCGGGTCAGTCTGGGAAGCAGTAAGGAGCAGTACTTGCCTCGCAGCGCTATGTCTAAGAGCTGTTTACAGCTTTGCCGCACGGCGGCGAGTTTTGGGGAAGTGCCATTCTGCACCCTGACGCTGGCCTGTTCGACGATGTACCCCCACTGCTGGATTACACGCGACCATAACCCATGCTCACGCTTTACACGCTCTTAACACCCCTGCCCCACGCTGAAGTCATGAAACCCTTTGCACTGCTTCTGACCCTCAACCTCCTGCCCCTAGCCCATGCTCAGATGACCATGCCTGGTATGAACCACGGAGCCACCATGAATGGCCGCCTGGAAACCTTGAAGGGCAAAGCCTTTGACCGTACCTTCCTCTCGATGATGATCGTTCACCATCAGGGCGCAGTGGACATGAGCAAAACCGTCCTGAATACCCTCAAGGACGCCCAAGTCAAACGCTGGACGGTGGAGATCATTAGTGCTCAACAGAAAGAGATTGGCGAAATGAACACTTGGCTGGGAACTCTCGGCGGCGTGGACAAGAGCGTCCAGACTGAGATGACAGGCGAAATGAAAAACATGGTCACTGCACTCAAGACCAACAAAGACAGCGACCGTGGATTGGTGGAGGGCATGCTGCCGCACCACGCCAGCGCCATCGATATGGCAAGTCTGGCTTTGCAAAAGAGCAGTGACAGCCGCGTGCTGGGTCTGGCCCACGACATCATTCGCAGCCAGGCCGACGAGATGTACGCTTACCGGCAGTGGCTGATCAAGCGCGGATTCTAGAATTCAAAGTGTGTAGGGGAGGGGTATGGCCCGTGTTCTGATCGTGGACGATGACCCAGCCATCCTCGAAATCTTGCACGCTTATCTGAGTGGCGAGGGCTATGAGGTGTTGCAGGCGGCGGACGGTCAGTATGCCCGCGAGTTGTTGCCACGCGCAGACCTGGCCGTGCTGGACTGGATGCTGCCAGGGGTCAGCGGGCTGGAACTGGCCCGCGAGGCACGTAGCGCGGGTCTGGATTTACCCCTGTTAATGCTGACCGCACGCGGGGAAGAAGAGGACAAACTTCGCAGCCTGGATCTGGGCGTCGATGATTATGTGGTCAAACCGTTCAGTCCACGCGAGGTGGTGGCCCGCGTTCGCGCCCTGCTCAGACGTGCGGGTGTGCGTCATGAAATTCGCAGCGGCGAACTGGAGCTGGACCTGCGAACCCGCCGTGCCACGCTGGGCGGTCGAAGCTTGGAACTGTCCAAACTGGAATATGACCTGCTCAGCACCTTCGCGCAGCATCCGGGGCTGGTCTGGACCCGTGAGCGCCTGCTGGAACGGGTCTGGGGCGATGACTTTCCCAGCACGGCGCGGGTGGTGGACGTACATGTCACCGGCCTGCGCCGCAAACTGGGCGACGACGCCGACGCTCCCCGCTTCATTGAAACGGTGCGTGGGGTGGGCTACCGCTTCATGGACGCCCAAGAGGGAGGTGAGGACGGCTGAAACTCTATGCCCGCCTGTTTCTGTCTCACTTGTTGGTGATCTGCATCGCGCTGGGCGCGGTGCTGCTGATCAGCGAAACGCTGGCCTCAGCGTTTATCCGCCACCACGTCGAGCAAATGGTCACGCTGATCGGCCCGGACAGCGCGTCTCTGCGCCCAGATCTGGAGCGCGGCGTGCGGCGCACCCTGAATTCGGCGCTACTGGTCTCGCTGCCGCTGGCGCTGGTGGTAGCAGCCCTCACTGCGCTGCTCTCGGCGCGGCGGGTGGTGAAATCGGTAGAACTCCTGCGCGATGGCAGCCACGCCATTGCGACAGGCAATTACGAACGAAGGCTTCCAGAAGAAGGCCGGGACGAGTTGACCGATGTGGCGCGGCACTTTAACCGCATGGCCGCTGCGCTCCAGCAGGTAGAACAGGGCCGGGTGGAACTGATCTCCAACGTGGCCCACGAACTCAGGACGCCCCTCTCAGCCTTGCGCGGCTATGCCGAGGCCATGAACGACGGCGTGATGACCCCGGAAGCAGTATCGGGGGCCATCCTGCGTGAAACGGCGGCAATGGAACGGCTGGCCCAGGATTTGAGCGTGGTGTCGCGGGTGGAAGCCGGCGCAGTGGAACTGCATCCCAGCGACTTTGCCCCAAGCGCCCTTCTGATAGACGCTTACGAGCGATTTTTGGGGGTGTATGAGGAGCGCGGCGTGTCGCTGGTGCGCCTTGAAGGTAAAACATTACCGCTCGTTACGGCGGACTTTGAGCGGGCTTCACAGATTCTTGCCAATTTGTTGGGCAACGCCCTGCGGCACACGCCAAGCGGGGGCCAGGTTGCGCTAGGGGCCGAACACCGTGGCGGCGATGTGCTGTTCACGGTGGCAGATACGGGAAGCGGCATTTTGCCTGAACACCAGAGCCGCATCTTTGAGCGCTTCTACCGGGTTGACCCAGCCCGCACGCGTGGCGACGGCAGCGGCGTGGGACTCACCATCGCCCGTGGTCTGGCGACCCGCATGGGCGGAAGCCTGACGGTGAGATCGAGTCAGGCGGGCAGCATTTTTACCCTGGCACTGCTGGCGGCCCATTCTCACTGAGAAACCGCCAGCCCCTGGGTTTACTTCTTGCTTTCCAAGTCCTTGACAAGCGCCTTCATCTCGGCGATTTCACGTACTTGGGCTTTGATGATGCCGTCGGCGAGTTTGCGCACACGGGGATCGGTAATGTTGGCCCGCTCGCTGGTCAGGATGGCAATGGAGTGATGCGGAATCATGGCTTTCATCCAAGCCACATCCCCCACCGTGGCCTGTGAGCGCACCAGCCAGAGCGACCCAGCAAACACGGCGATGCTACCGAGCAGAATGCCGAGGTTGGTTCGGCTGCTCCTATACATATTCAGCATGTACCCGAGCATGATCACGGCCATCACCGCGCCCATGTAAAGCGCCATCCACATGCGCGTCTGACTGAAATAGATGTGATCCAGTTCATAGGTGTTCAAATACATCAGGCCGTACATGATGACGGTGGAGGTGGCGATCATGGCCGCAAAGCGTCCATAGCTGCCGCCCATCTTCTCCACCGGTTTGTGACTTGAGTCTTGAGATGCAGGTGGGCGGTTCATAGGTTCGTTCATGGCCTACTCCTTGACAGAAAAAACCGCCTGCCAGAAAACTTGCGCCAGCAGACGGCAGCGAACTTCATAAAGATGAAATGACAAAGCTCAGGTGCTCAGGCCGTCCAGCATTTTCTGGCAGGCCTGCTCACAGCGGCGGCAGGACTCGGCACAGATCGCGCAGTGCTTCATGTCCATCTTCTCGGCATGGCCCTGACACTCGTCGCCGCACGCTTTGCAAGCGGCCAGACACGCCTGAAGCTGAGCGCGGATGACAGCCATCTCGGGTTGAGTCTGGCGCACCAAGACGCGCCCGGTGGTGGTGCAGATGTCGGCGCAATCGGAATTCAGGCGAATGCAGTGCATCAGGTGTCCGGCATGTTCGGTCTCACCCAAACAGGCGTCAGCGCAGGACGTACAAATCTGAGCGCACTCAAAGCAGGCGTCGATGCACTCGGTCAGAGCGTCCAGATCAAAGGGTGATTTGCTGATCTGCGGATGGGTCTGCAACATGCGGGAAAGGGCGAAACTGGCGTTCTGGGTCATGAGATTACCTCCAGGAAATGGGCGGAAAGTGGATGCACTTTGAATGCTCGCTTCCCATTGTGCGTGGCAGCGTGTTAAGCCCTTGTAAAGCGGCGCGTTCCCTCAATGCTGGCTTAAGACGGCGCAGACTGAGTAGACGCGGGGATGGCCCGTACAAACTTCACGTGGTTCAGTGACAGCGCATTTAGGGCGACGATCACGGTACTGCAGGGCCGCCCACTCCGGACGCAGCAAGATGCCTCGGCAGCAGAGGGGATGGCGAGTAAGTTTTATCCGGCGGCCCGGAACAAGTTCTGCTTGATCTTGTGCGGCGGCCTTTGTTCGAGCCACTCTTGAGGGCGGCGATTTCTCAACCTTCCAGCAGGTGAGGAACAGGCAGTCTACCGTTCATTCCGGCAAGCCCACGAGAATTCAGTACCACACTGCACGGCAAAGGGGACTCCCTGTTGGTGTACAACACCGAAGTCCCCTTTGCTGAAAGCGCTTAGGTCTTGCAGGTAGAGATTAGGCGCGGAACAGACCACCATGCGAGCGCAGCACGTCGCTGATCTGAGTCACCTGCGCGTCGTCAGCGTCAACAGCGACCAGAATATCGCCGCGTCCGACAGCTTCGCCGTAATAATGGGCATCATCTGCCGAGTAGCCAGCATCAGCCAGCGCCCCAGACAGCCCACCCAGCGCGGTGCCAGCAGCGGCCCCTACAGCAGCACTCGCGCCTGCGGTTCCCAGAGCCGACACCAGAGCGCCCGCACCAATCAGCGGTCCGACACCAGGAATGGCCAGTGCCGCCAGACCAACCAAGACTCCTACGCCCGCACCCGCGACCGCTCCCTTTGTCGTACCTTCCGTCACGTCACCAGGCGGCTTGCCTTCGAGGTGTCCTCCATGAGAGCGCAAAATGGATAGGTGAGCATCGGTGAATCCGTGCGTGCGCAGATCGTCGACTGCGCTCTGAGCTTGCTGTTCGGTCGAAAAAGCAGCGGTAATCCTTGTCATGGCGAAACCTCCTGAGGGTTAAATTGTATCTTCCGCTCATATCTCAACATGTCTTGCAGCGGAGACGGTGAGAAGAGTCTCAAAAGAAATTCAGAAAATGGAGGGAGAGCTAACATCGAATTCGCCAAAGCCTCAATTCGATAGATCCGCTTCGACCTGATACACCTCGTCTTCCTCCCCGGCAACCCACAACCCGTCTGGACTGAGGGCCCAAACCAGAAGGCACTCGGCGTGCCTGCCGCAAGCCATGCGGGCCTGGCTGGCCATCTCGAACCAGCCAAGGTCTTCAATGATCTCGCCGGTGATCGTGTCAATGAGCTGAACGCGGGGCATGGGCTGAGGATAAAGCAAGCGAAAACCACCCGGTGAGGGGCGGCGGCGTAGGCGTACAAGCGAGGATCAGGCCGTAGACTCGGCAAGCCGGCCCACCTCATCCAGCAGCACGTTCAGCGCCGCGTCGATCTGACGGCTCAGCACCTCGCCTTCGGCGTACCACTCCGGCGATCCAAACTTGCTGCTGAGAACCGGCACGGCGTCTCGCTGTTTTACCGCCAGTTCTTTGAATGCGTCGCCTCCCGCTTCGAAGTGAATCTTCCAGTCTCTGGGCTGGGCCTCGACGCGGGCCAGATAACCCGCCGCCTCAACTGGGGCCAGCTGGGGCGCGAGACTGGTCAGCAGGCCGTGGATCTGTGCACGACCCGCTGAGGACTGCGAGAGGGTGCGGAGACGGGCGAACGGGGAGACCACGCCGCCGCCCAGTCTCCGACCATCAGGCCCATCTGCCCGTAGGCGTACTCGCGTACCAGATCGCGCTCAGCGGTGCTCAGGGCAGCAAGGCTGGTCACGGCGCGGCCCAGCACTTCGCTTGCGGTCTGGTCGTGGGCGCGATAGCCCAGGCGGCCCAATTCGCGGTGCAGTTGGCAGGCGACGGCGTTCCCAATCGGGACTGCAACTTCCACCGGCTCGGGCGCAGCCACAAACAGGATGCGGCCCCAGCTCTGAGCGGCAGCCAGCAGCACCGCGAAAGCAGCCTTGCTGATGGTGGTCAGCAGTTCGCTCGGGTAGTGCGCCACCGTGATCGTGTAGACCTCGACCAGATCCGCGCCCGTCACCACGTAGGTGTTGTTGACGTAATTGAAAGAGTTCTGGAATTCGTAAGTGCCGTTGGTCGGGGTGAAGGTGTTAGCTCAGTACCCGACAGTTTTCGAGAGGACTTGAAACTCATCGTCCAGTACGTCAAAACAGAATGCGTCTCCCTCTCTTCTGACGTCATTACAGGTCTGCTTCGTCTCTCATTTCCCCGAATACCGCAAAAACCAGGTGGATGTGCTGGCTCTGCTCGTCCTGGCGCTGATTCAGGCCAAAGATGTGCGCCACGCTGCACTGGCCGAGCGTTGCTGCGGCAACGCTCAGACAGCCTCGGTCATTCGCAGAATTGAACGCTTCTTTGACGGGCATCCGATATGCTCTCAAGATGTTGCCCGTCTGGTGCTGGCCTTGTTGCCCGACTCCAAGCGCCGTGAATTCATCGTTGATCGCACAAACTGGAAGTTGGGCCTGACGGACGTCAACGCTCTGGTGCTGGCCGTCAACTGGCGGGGCGTGGCGGTTCCGCTGCTCTTTGAGCTGTTACCGCACGGCGGTAACAGCGATACCGACACCCGCTTGATCTTGCTAGACCAGGCACTGACTCTGCTTGGCTGTTGCGAAGTTGCCACCATCTATGGAGATCGAGAATTCATTGGTCAGGTGTGGATTGAGGGTCTGGCGGCCAAAGGATTGCCCATCACTGTTCGGCTGCGGATGGATACTCGTATCGACGGCCTACCCGCGAGCGACTGGCTCAGCGACCACCAGCCCAATACCAAAGGAATTGTGCTAGACGATGCGGTGGTCTACGGCTTGCCAATGAACGTGGTGCTAACTAGAACGGATCAGGGGGAACCCCTGATCGTGGCAAGCAATGCCATGGCGGCCAGCCGAATATTGAGGGGGTACCGCAAACGCTGGAAGATTGAGACGGGCCAACGCGATTACGGTGATACATCTTGAACCTCCGGCTTATTCAGCATAGATGTTGCCTTGTTGACCCACCGGCGATGTTCCCGAACACTCGCTGGTTCAGCTCGAAGGTCGTGCAGCCGCTGGACTTCGGCATCGTCTGCCCAGACGCGCCATGGCTGACCGGGTTTAGGCTGTTCACCCTTGACAATTTCACGCCGCACCCACGTGTACAGGGTCACCACGGGCATCTTCAGTGCCTGTGCCAGCCCATCCAGCGTCCACCAGTCCCCCGTACGCGGGGGACGCCTCGGTCGGACAGCCCGGCCATCTCTGCCCTGAGAAAACTGTAGTCCCAGACGTTGGGCGAGATCACGAACCTGGGCTGTATTCCAAGTGGTCCGACGCTTGGGTGGACGCAGCCCGGCCGCATTCAGCTCGTCGGCCACGTCCAGCGCTGTTCTTTTTTGTGCCACCCCGGCCTTCACTCGTTGGCATACCTCTGCGTAGGTACTGACTTGGTCAAGCCGGGCAACGGGCCGGATCAGCTGACCTTCTGTCACATGCTGGCCCTGCCACTCGATGCGCACTTCCATCCGCTCGTTGTTGGCCGTGCCCCAGAGAGTGATCTGCTTGATCACCAGCCGTAATATCTCCTTCCGGTCCTGCAGCGTTGTGGTCGATGCTGACCACAACGCGGGCAATGCTGTCGATAGGCTCTGTACCTGGAGGATTTCGTCCATGGTCAACTGCCGAGGTTGCAGATGCAGGTGTCGCTCGTACTCCTCTTTCAAGGTACGCTCGGCCTCAAGGGCTTGTTCCCAGGCGCGTTCCAGGGAACGCGCGACGAGACGATGCTCTGGCTCGACCCCCTGATATTGACGGGCCGCACGGTCTGCGTCATAGTGCGCCCGCTCCAGGCGAGCGTGCCAGTGTTGATCCAGCGCTTCACGGTCCCGATTTAACGTGGACTGCGCTTCCAGCGAGAGCGCCACGCTGGCGGGCGTCAAAGCGTCGAGCAGCTGGGTCACGACCCAGCTGTCCACGGTTGTACCCGTACAGCTGAAGCAGGATGGGCCCGCGTAATCCGTGACCTGCCGGATGCAGCTGTAGCGCAGTGCAGATCCCGTAGGCATGGTCTGGTACGACACCACCATGCGGTGTCCGCAATGCCCACAGATCAGCAGGCCGCTGAGGAGTCCAGTGCCCCGTTTCGGGGCACCGGACAACGACGCGACATTGCGATTCGCTCCCATACGAGCGACATGCTCTTGGTACTGATCCCAGCTGATATAGGCGGGAACATGATCTTTCAGCAGGACATGCCACTGATCCGGCGGGAGGGTCACCCGTCCCGTCGAGCTGCGCCCAGCGAGCTTTTTCCTGGGGTCGACCTGCCGCCGTCCATACGCGTATACACCGGCGTACATCGGGTTGTGTAGCAGATTCTGTAAGGTCATCCGGTTCGGCCGACGCCATGTCAACAGACCTCCACCGGCGCGCGTCCGCGAGCGGACGCCCAACTGAATCCGTGCCTCAACCAGGTATTGAAGCAGTGCATGCAGGGTGCCCAACTCTTCAAATTTCCGGAAGATCAGTCGGATCACCTGCTGCACCTGCTCGTCCGGATCCATCTGAATCTGCCCGTAGGCGTCACGAATGTAGCCAGTCGGCATAGGCGTACCCAGCGCCCCTCGACGTGCCTTGTTGAGTTTGCCCTGATGCATGCGGTTCTTGAGAATGTGCAGTTCCGCTTCGCTCATGGTGCCTTTCAGGCCGAGCAACAGCCGGTCATTGTAGTCGGCGGGACTGTAGATGCCATCTGCATCCCCAATCAACGTCTGGAACAGTGCGCATACCTCCAGCAGATGGTGCCAGTCGCGGTTCGAGCGAGCCAGACGGCTCATCTCGATGCCGAGGATCAGACCGACGTGACCGAGACTCACCTCGGTCACCAGACGGGTGAAGCCTGGACGACCCGTCGCGGTCGTTCCAGATTTCCCCTGGTCATCGTCGATGACCAGCACGCGCTCCGGATCCCAGCCCAGGTTGGCGGCGTGATGGACGAGCGCGTACTGCAGCCGGGTCGATTCCTGATGGTGCTGGAGTTGGGCCAGCGTAGACTGGCGTACGTAGACGATGGCCAGCCGATCGAGGTGGTTCACCTCAATCTTGTGATGCCGCCGCAGGTCAGTGGGCACGGTCATGCGGTTCCTGCGTCTTGTCCAGATCGGTGGGCCGCAGCTGCCGTTCCAACAGCCGAACCAACACCTGTAGAAGGCGCTGTTGACGCGCTGGGGATAGACTCAGCCAGAGGGTGGACGGGGGGGGAGATCGGGTCCGGGCATAGGTGACCGTCCTGTACAGGAGCCGCAGCTTTGCTGCGGTGGATGAAGCGAGCGAGCCGAACGAGGCTGTCCGCCCCGATGATAGGCCTAGTGGCTTCTATCTTTACAGCTGTACTGGTGTTGGGACGTGGAATGCCTCTTCAGGGCGCTGAAAAGCAAAGGCTTCAAGTTAGAAAACACGCACATGATCCTTCGGAGTCATGTGGCACGGTTATTGTGTCTCTTGACTCTGGCCTATCTCTGGAGCGTCCTGGTTGGCATCAACCAGGACAGAGCACTCAAAAAACATGGACGTCCCGCCTGGAGCGTCGTGACTCTGGGGCTCCGCGCACTCGTCCGAGCCTGCTCCCGACAAGTAAGTGCTTTGACAGACGAGTTTCTGAACCTCCTTCAACTCTGGACACCGCACCAGAAAGCTGAAGGAGAAAGTGTCGGGTACTGAGAGGTGTTAGTGTTCATGTTGCTCCTTTCGGTCTTGCGCTGTAGGGGAGTCAGTAAGGACGCTTTCTCTTAGTGGGGTAAGGCGTCCTTTTCTGCTGATTGGAGTGAACCCAAAGCGCAGGACCAGCAGGCAAGTCACTTCTAGGCTGGATGATAGCGGGCGGCGAACTCGGCAGGTGGGACGTAGCCGAGACTGGAATGCAGGCGTTCTTGGTTGTAAAGCTTACCGATGAAGTGGTTCACATGGCGCTGTGCATCGTCCAGATCAGCATAATCTTGAAGATCAACCTCCTCTGTTTTGAGAGTTTTGTAGAAACTTTCCATGCGAGCGTTGTCGTAGGGATTGCCTCTTCTGGACATACTTGGCGTGATACCCATCGCCCGCAGGCGGGCGATATAGAGCCGGCTGGCATATTGGACACCTTGATCAGAGTGATGAAGGAGTCCAGGTGCTGGATTGCGAGCAGCAAGCGCGTTATTCAGCGCGGCCAGTGATAGGTCGGCGTCGATAAACTTTGACATTGACCAGCCCACGATCTCACGCGTGAAACTGTCCAGCACGCATGCCAAGTAGACGAAACCCTGCTTCACCCTCACATACGTCAGATCAGCTTGCCAGACCTGATCTGGTTGGGTTGGAATCACTTGTGGGAGCAGATTGGGGAAGCGTTTCTCGCTGTGAGTGGAATCGGTGGTGCGCTGGTAACGCCGCTTGGGTCGACACAATAAGCGATGTTCCCGCATGACCCGCAGAACGCGTTTGTGATTGATGGACTGCCCGCTGCGTGCCAGTTCGCGAGTGACCCGCCGATACCCATAGCCGTTCCACTTCAGCACCACTGCTTCAATGTCAGTAGCGAGTCGTTGATCTTGGTCGATGACTGCGCGGTTTCGTTGACGGAGGTACCACGACCGACTGACCGCATGCAGCTCACACAGGCGACGCACCGACACCGTGGGATGCGCGTGTCGCGCATCCGAGATCATTTGGTGCCTTTGTTCAAGCGGTACGTCGCCAGCGATTTTTTCAAGATGGTGTTTTCTAAGGCAAGTTGGCCGCAATACCGCTCCAGCTCAGCAATCCGCAGCTCGGCGCTGCGATCTGTGGCCACGCCGTCGGTGAAGGCGGCTTCTCCGCGCGCCTCGACCTCTTTGCGCCAACGGTGGATCAGGCTGGGCACTAAACCATGTTCCCGGCTGAGTTGAGCGGTCGTTCGCTGGCTTGAATTGATTTGGTTGACGACCTGAAGCTTGAATTCACGGCTGTGATTGCGTCCTGGCATGAATGCTCCTTCGCGCTGTGATCAGCCTAACGGCTGGTCGGGGCAAAGTGGCTTGGCCGTTGGTCCTCTCTAGGGGGTTCATTCCAGATCTGACAAACTGGAATCATTTCATCAAGCAAAGTTGGGGTGTTGTACTCTGGCCAGCACGCCTTAGGGCGGCTTTGGCGCAAGTCTTGTTGTTTGCTGGTTTCCCAGCTTCCATCGTCGGTGTGCGCTTCGTGCTTCGCCCAGCTATGGAAAATCTCTATCTGCACAGTTCGCTGGATCGTGTTTTCCGAGGCAAGTCCACGGTTTATTGCCAGCTGCCACAGGAAAGGCCCCCGCAGGGGCCAGCGCCAGGGCGGTCAGGCGGCCTGAACGCTCCGCGCCCACTGCCGGATACGCAGGCTGTCCTCGCGGGCAGCAGTGTAATTGGCCAACTTCTCGGCCTGCTCCACTTCATCTGCCCCCTTGCGCCGGGCGTTCAGCTCGCTGATCCGCAGGGCCGTCACGACGTCGAACAGCCGATCCCAGGCGGTGTTGGCTACGTCTACCTCGCCGCGTAGCGCTGCCGCCTGCACGCGATCCAGCAGCGCCACCCGCTGCGCGACCTTCGCCGCGTAGGTGTTGCGCTCGATACTGGCGTACTCGGCCGCCGCGTCGTGCTCGTCGGCCACGGCATCCTGCTCACCAGCGTCGATGCCCTGGGCACGCAGGGCGAGCGCCACGCGGCCCCAAGCTTCCGGGGTCAAGTAAATCGGGGCGGCGGCTTTGCGCGGGGCTTTGTCGGCCAGCTCAGCGGCGGCGTCAGCCACTGGGGGCAGCGGGGTGAGGAGCGGCAGGTTGACGGGAGCCTCAACCTGCGCTTCCTCGGTCGGCTCCGGCTCGACCGGTGCAGCTTCGACCAGTTCGGTCTCCACCGGCGCGGCATCGATCAGGGCTTGCGTCTCAGCCTGGAGGCGCAGGATCTTCTTGCGGCGGGCGGCGGCAGCGGCGTTCCCACCTTCACCGAGGGCGAGTTGCTCGGCCACGATGCTGAGAAGCTCGCGCGCTTCGGTGAAGCGGTCTTGCTGGGCAGCTTCGAGAGCTTCGGTGGCGGCGGTGACGGCGGTGGCCAGGGCGGTCTTCAAGGTGTCATTCATACACGTGTTCTAGCTTCCGTGCGCGGCGGGTTGGTGTGTCGTTCCTGTGCAGACCGCGTCTCTCTCAGGTAGCAAAAAACGCCCCCGAAGGGGCGTCTGGCGAAGTGGAAATTCAGTGGAGCTTGGGCGCACGGTTGGCGATGTTGGACATGGTTTCGAGCACCTCCAGCGCCACCGACTCGTTGTCCTGAGCCACATTCCGGATGCGGGCACACAGGAAGGTGCGGGGCAGGCGGCGGGCCTGATTCAGGCGCTGCTGGGCGTGTTCGTAATTCCGGACGGCGCTGATCAGCAGGGCCGGTGTGAACTCTGCCTACCACTCGATGCCTCCGAGGATCTCGTGGGTGGCAGTGTACTCGGCTTTGAGCTGGCGGTAGAAGCGCTTAGGGTAGCCGCCGCCCTTGCGCTCGAGCAGGGTGGCCGAGGGGCGGATCATGGCGGGGGCGGTGGCGCGGAGTAGGCCGCGTTGGCGGTCGGACAGGGTGGTTTGCATACCCGTGTTCTAGCTTGGGTGCGCAGGGCGTTGGTGTGTCGTTGCTGTAGGGCTTGCGTGTGTCACAGACAGCAAAAACCGCCCAATTACGGGCGGTCAGCAGGGCGAACCGGGCAGCTCAGGCCCAGGTCATGAAGTATTCGGAGAATAGGGCATCGAACGCCTCGGCGACCGCGTAGTAGGCGTTGTCCAAGCCGTCCAGGGCCTCGTACCCGTGATCGCTGAGGTCGTGATGCTTGGCGTCGTAGCCGTCGTCATTCACGATGATCTGGGTGGCCCGGTCGATCAGGGCGGCGACGGCCTTCACCAGCTCGGTCTGCTCCATCCGCGCCAACGCCCTGTTCAGCGTGGCCAGATCGTCATCGTAATACCCATTTCCAAACCACTGCGAGAAGCCGCCGTTGCAGACCTGGCCGTGGAAGGCCTGCACCGCCAGAGCGTGCCTGTTGCGCTGGGAGAGGCTGTCGACAAACTCGGCGAAGTCCAGGCGGCTTTCGTTGCAGGGCCGCAGCTGCGCGCAGATGTAGTCGTCGAATTGGGCGGTGAAGGTGGCGGCGGCGGTCGGGGCGGGCTGGAGGGTTTCGCTCATACTCGTGTTCTAGCTTGCGTGCCGAGGGTGTTGGTGTGCCGTTTGTGTTGCGCCAGGACAGTAAAAATGGCCCCGAAGGGGCACTAGAATTGGGGGGCGGTCAGCTCTCCCAGTAGACGCTGACGATGTGCAGCCCGGAGGAATCTAGGCCGAGGTCAATGCGGCTGCACAGGCCGTGTCGGGCCAGGAGGGCGGCGCGGCAGACTGCATTGGCCACACACGGCTCGACGGTCATCTGGGCTTCGTTGCCCTCGTCATCGGCCACGTGGATGGTGTGCTTTCCGTCCCAGTGGGGCGGCAGTTCCAGAGCAACGAAGTCGAGGGTGGTTGCGGCGGGCCGGGCGGAGTTGGCAGTTTCGTTCATACGTGTGTTCTAGCTTCCGTGTGCGGCGTGAAGGTGTGCGCGTCGTGTTCGTATCGGACAGCGAAACGTCCCCGGAGCGGCGCTGGAAGCTGGGGAGTTCAGCTCTCCCAGTACACCGTATGACCTGAGACAAGGAACCAGAACATGCGCCAAAGAGACGCCTGCAGCGAGGAAGGGTCACGCAGGAGTCTGAGATAGATCAAGACCTCCTCCGCACCTAATACTGAACGCCCATTATCCCGCAATTCACCGAACCCGTGTCTCCATCAGCGTATTTTTTCCTGGATGCTGCCCGCCGTACTCGTCGCTTGGATTAAACAGCGCACAACGCTCCAGCGACAGACAACCGCAACGGATGCACCCGCCCAAATCGTCGCGCAGCCGGGTCAGCGTAGCAATGCGGGTGTCAAGTTCGGCACGCCAGCTCTTCGAGAGACGTTCCCAGTCTGCAGCCGTCGGAGTGCGTCCGGCAGGCAGGCTAGCCAGTGCCAGACGAATGTCGGCCAGCGGTAAGCCCACATGCACGGCGGCGCGGATAAAGGACAGCCGCCGCACCGTGTCGCGCGGATAGCGGCGTTGGTTGCCTGTGGTGCGGGTGCTGATGATCAGGCCCTTACGCTCGTAAAAGTGCAGCGCGGAGACGTTCAGGCCGCTGCGTTCGGCCAGTTGGGCGGGAGTCCAGTGGGAAGCGGGTAGAGACATAAGGCACCTCCAAGGGGTTGACCTCAACTTTACTTGAGGTTCTAAGCTGAAGAACACCAAGACCAAGGAGAAGCCATGAAACTGATCTTGAGCCTGTCTACCCACCGTCCTAGCCGATGACCAACGCACGTTCGCCCCCCAACAGGACACCCATGCAAATTGGCAATCTGACCTTCTTGATCACTGACCTGGACGTCCAGCACGCTGTCGATACAGCAACACCTGGCCGGCACCGGCTCCCCAGTGAGCGGCCTACTGCGCCCGCGACGTTTGAAGTCACCTTTCAATTACGAAGTTCACGAACAGGTTACATCTGTCTAAACTAAATGAGATTATATCTAAGGTACGCGACCCAATAGGCACTCATATTTACCTTCCGATGAAGACTGAGCCGAAAAGTTTTAATCAGCCATTCTATTTATTTAAGGAGTCATTATGTCTACTTCTGTTTTTATCCGTCACGTAACACAGCCTGGAGAAAGAGAAACAGTTCACTCCATATGGGAGCGTCACATGGCACCAAATATCACAACAAATGGTGATCACGAAGCTTATTTTTACTGCTTTGATGATAATAATCAGGACGTTATTGTGGTTTATCAGCAGTATACAAATGCTGAGTCCGCAGCAAGTTTCTTACAGACGCCTGCTTACCTGGCATATCTACAGGAAGTAGAACCTTACCTGATGGGACCGGCAGAAGTAACAGCCGCTTCACCCATCTGGGTTAAAAAAACATCCTAGAACCTAGGGTGACCTGAGACCAGCAATTGAAACCTGCGCCAAGCTCAGAAGTTGCACCCGCATTCAGGGCAGCCGGGCGTGACCAAGATGGACGTAGCCACCATCGGGGTGGTTGAGAACCGAGAGTTCCAAGAGCTTGGCGTCGTATCCGGCAGCCTCGGCGGCGTAGCGCCACCCCAAGCAGAGCCTATCTGCCCCGCTGAGGTCGATGTCCTGAACGCCCCACTCGGCAAGGCGGGCCAGCAGCTCGGGCAGCGTGCCGATGAAACTCTTGGTGAGCACCTCATACCCAACCTCAGTCAGGGCGCAGGCCTCCGCTACGGTGGCCACGAAGTAGGACTCAATTTCAGGCTCGTTCAGCACGATCAGGTAGGTCTTGCCGCAGGCGCTCAGGCGGCGCTGCAAGCTCCTAGCTTTGGAGATGCCGACTGAGGTTCCCCCCGTCGTCGGTCCAGTCCAGTTGCACTCCAAATCTTATCTTGAGGTGCTCCCAAAAACCGATCCGGGTCAGGATGGAGTCTCCGGCGGGCGGCGAGTTGAGGCAAACTGCGCTGCGAATGCTCCTGGAGCGAGATTTCCCAGTGCCGAGTGCGGCCTGATGTCATTATAGTCGATCCTCCACTTCTCAATCTTCTCAGCGGCGTCATCCAACGACAGAAACCAGTGGGTATTCAGGCACTCGTCCCGGAAACTGCCATTAAATGATTCGATGTATCCGTTGTCTTGAGGGCGTCCTGGACGGGAAAAATCAAGGGTGACTTGGCGCTGATACGCCCACAGGTCTAGCGCTTTGCTGATGAACTCACTCCCATTGTCGACTCGGATCTTGCCAGGGGCCCCACGGCCCCTGGCGGCCTCGGTCACCACTTCGACCACCCGCTCGGCTTTGATACTTTGATCGACGTGGATTGCCAGGCACTCCCGTGTGAAAATGTCGATCAAGGTCAGGGATCGAAAGCGTTTACCATTAAATAGTGCGTCTGAGACGAAATCCATCGCCCAGACCTGGTTGGCCTGGATAGGTTCTTCTCGCGTCGCGCGATGCGCGGCACATACCCGGCGTCGAGGTCGCTTCATCCGCAGATTGAGCCCAGCTTGTTTGTAGAGCCGGTAAATTCGTTTGTGATTGATCTTCCAGCCTTCACGGGCCATCAAGACATGAATACGCCGGTAGCCATATCGTACCCGCGTCTGGGAGATCTCGGTCATCCGCTTCAGGATGACTGGCTCCTGAGTGTCCACCAGCGGTTGATACCGCTGGACGGAACGCCACACCTTGAGCACCCGACACGCTCGCCGCTCGCTGATCCGATACGCCCGCCGCAGATGAGTGACTAAAACGCGCTGCTGGACGGGCTTTAGAGCTTTTTTGCAATCACATCTTGGAGCATGGCTTTGTCCAGACTCAGGTCGGCGACCAACGCTTTGAGCTTGCGGTTCTCCTCTTCGAGCTGCTTCAGACGGCGTAACTCACTCAGACCCAGACCGCTATACTTCTTTTTCCAGTTGAAGAACGTCGATTCAGCGACGCCCATTTTCCGACAGACTTCACCGATAGTAACACCGGTTTCTACTTGTTTGAGCGCGAAGCTGATCTGTTCATCGGTGAACTTTTTTCCCTTCATGCTGACCTCCGGGGACGTCGTCCCTCAGTGTGCCAGATACTCCATTCTCATATGGCTCGGTTTTCCGGGAGCACGTCACGTCGGCTTGCCAAGCTGGCCGAGTTGGGCGGTCTGCCGCCCGTGGGCGTCCGCAACGATGAGTGGCTGTACATGCTTCAGGAAGAAACCCGCCAGTCGCTAAGCATTGAGGGATACTTCGCTACCGATGCCCAACTCAAGGCGGTGCTGGGGGGGCGGCGCAGCGGGCCGGAAATCCTGAACTACTTCCGAGCGGCGCAGGGGTTGTACGATCTGGCTTTACAGCACCACCGGGAAGGCGAAGTGGTCGTAAGTCTTGCCATGATCCGCCACATCCACAGCGAGCTGTTCCGCGAACTCGATGAGCGGCGTGGTTTGTTTCGCACCGGCGGTATCCAGATCAGCGGAGCAAAGGTGCGCCCGCCCGAACATGATGCGGAGACGTACATGCGGACTTGGCTGGAGCTTCTTCCCATTATCTTGGCCCGGTTCACAGCGCTGGAGGCACTGGCACGTCTGCATGTGTTGTTCGAGGCCATTCACCCCTTCCGGGACGGTAATGGGCGTGCGGGACGCATCTTGCTCAATTATGTCGCCATCAGTCTGGGGTGGCCGCCGATCATCATCAAGGGGACGGAGGCCAGTGATAGAGAACGGTATTACGCCGCATTGGAAGCTGGAGACCGGGGCTTTCATACCATTTTTCCCACGCCGAACCGCATCACTCTGGAGCGGGCGCTGGACGAGGGCGACTTTGGTCCTATGCAAGATCTGCTGGCAGACGGCGTGTTGCCGCAACTGGACATTTTGCTGGCAGCGGCTGTGGGCGCTGCGTCTCCATTGCAGCCCCTGAGTGAGCTGGCCCAAGGCTTTGGGGTTCAGGAAGCCACTTTGCGTCAGTGGGTCACGCGGGGACAGCTGGTGGCGGTCAAGCGTGGGCGCAAGCTCTACAGTCATCCCCTGCTGCGGCTGCGGGACGCAAAGGAGGAACCCAATGACGGCTTCTAGTGACGCCCTACCCCTCCACACTCGTCCCATGATGCCCTTGGATCTGAACTTCATCGTGCTGAGCGTAACCTTACGGGCCCTGGAGAGAGTTGACCTGCCCCCTTTCCCCGGTTCAAAACTGGAAGGGGCTTTTGGGCGTGCCCTGTACACAGCCACACTGCGAGACTTGCCAAGGCTGCCCGCTCCAAACCATCTGTCCGTATGGACTGACATATGCTCCCCGGCGACCCCAGACGCTGGCCGTGGCCTCGCTGGCCACACCACCCCGTCCAGTGGTTTTCCGGGTGGCTTACGGCGAAGATCAGAAGCTAGAACCCGGCGAAACGTTGACCTTCGGCATGGTGGTGATCGGCCAAGCTGCAGCGCAACTGGCGTATTTGCTTGCGGCGCTGCGCGAGGTGGGTCAGCGCGGCCTTGGGCGGACGCGTGGTCGCCTTGAGATGACCGAGGTTCGCAGTGTCCAGCCTTATACCGGAGAACAGACCTTGCTCCTCCAAGGCGCAGAACTGGGCGTCAATCTCTCTCCTATCGTGCTGGGGCTTGCCAATTTTCCACCTTTGGCGCACGGGAGTGTTTGTCTGCATTTGCGTTCGCCACTTCATCTCAAAGTGGATGGTCAGATGGCGCAGCACCTGCATTTCCCGGTCTTGGTGAGGGCTTTGCAACGGCGCGTGAGCAATCTGGAACAAATGTACGGAGGTGGCCGGAGTGTTGGAAGTGATTTCTCTCAGTTACCGCTGATGGCCCGCGATATTGAAACGGTTGCGCAGCACACGCACCAGGTTTCGCAGCTGCGCAAAGGCAGCCGGCCCGATCAGAAGGCCAGTATGGATGGCCTGATCGGCACCGTAGAGTACCGAGGTGACCTGTCACCCTTCACAGCCCTGTTGCGCTACGGAGAGCAGCTCGGTGTAGGGAAGTGGGCGCATTTCGGGGCGGGGCTGTACACACTCGATTCGGCACTGTGACCGTGACCCGTAAACGCAGCCAGGGCCAGCGGTTGCTGCGCCACATCCGGCTCCTCAGCGAGGAGGGACCGATGACCACCGCAGAGTTGGCAAGGCACCTGGACTGCCAACTGCAGGAAGTGCAGCGTGATCGCCGCTTGCTGCGTGCCGAGGGCCACGTTATCTGGCAGACCGAAGAGCGGCCCATCCGCTACGGCCTCCAGCATCCGTGGCGGGCGACAATCAGCAGCCCTGAACCCGTGCGTGCCGTGATTACCCACGCTCTGTTACGGCTCCTGCACCACCATGCCCCCACCCCCAGCCGGGTCTACCACGAGGCGCTGATTCACCTGACCGAGCAGTTACCTCTACGGTTGCAGGCGGTCTTGCGCCGTACCTTGGCGTCTCCCCAAGGCAGCACGCCCAGAATCCTAGAAACGGTGGCCGCCGCTTGGTGTTATGGAGAGGCCGTCGAATTTCTCTATCAGAAACCGACAGAAAGCGTGCCGAAGTGGAGCGTGGCCGATATCGCCTTTATGGAGATCAACCGCAGTAACCTCGATTGGTACGTGTTCGCTCGGCGGCAGGGTGAGACAAAGGTCAAGACGTTTCACCTCTCCCGCTTTCAAGATGCCCGGCGACTGACTGCTCAGCTCAGTCCTGATCTCGATTTCGATCCTCAGGCTGAACTGGACGGCGCATGGGGAATCATTGGTGGTCAGCAGCACTGCGAGATCTGTCTGCGTTTCACACCGGAAGCCACGCCATACGTGCACTACCGCCGCTGGCCGGGCCAGCTTGAAGGAGAGCGGCAAGATAATGGCTGCTACGTCCTGCGTCTCAATGCCCCACTTGATCGCCATAACCTCCCAGTGGAGGTCATGGCGTGGATTCGTGGGTGGGGGCCAAGAGTAGAGGTGATCTCTCCTGGCTGGCTCCGGCAGCAATGGTTGGCCGAAGCAAGAGAAGTGGGCGAACGCTACGGGCTGTGAGCACAACAGTCCTCGTCAGTCTAAATTCGGTGCCCACGCAGCTCAGGAGGGATTGGGCGCACAGGTGGCCACTTCAGTGTTCGCTGCAACGATCAGAGAACACCTTCTCTTGCCGTCTTGGGAAACCATGATTGCTTGGCGATCGTATAATGACACCAGCAAAAAACCGGTCCCCAGACTGTCCGTGTAATTGATCTCAGCGTTCTCGAAGCGAATCTCTGCATTGACGGCCAAGCTCTTGTCTGCCCAGCGGAACGTTACAAAACGTGAGCGCACGAATTTGCTGCGCCAGTCCAGTCGGTAGCTACCGGGGCTGGGAAAGTTGAGTCGCTCAGCGTCAGATTTAAGAGTGACATCAAACGGGAGAGTGTCCGCATCAATACGGATAGTGACGGCTCGGCTTGAAGTCACGCTGAAGATCAAGCGTCCCGAAGCATCGGTCACGCCTTTGAACTGACCGTCTGCAAAAACTTTCAGCGTCGGTAGCCCGGTTTCAAGAATCACAAAGGCCCCATACAAGTTGCCTTGGCTGAACTGAATCCCACTTGGTAATAGGTAGGTGGTGCCCTGCACAGCAACGTTGCCCCAGCCGTCGGTACTGAGCGACGCGTCGACCTTCACTTTATCGGCATAGTGCAAGTTGAGCGACGCGCCGCCTGTCTTGGCCGAAACGCTGAGCTGAGTCGTGGGATTCAGCTGGTACTGGGCCGTCAGAGAACCAGTGGCACCGCCGCTGCTGATGCTCCCACTGCTTCTGAGAGTCAGGGCCTTGTCCGGGTGATAGTCCACAGATAATCCAACGCGCAGGGCGTCTCGGCGCACTGTCAAAGCAGGACTCAAGGTCAGTGCAGGCAAGACGCGGAGATTGCCTTGTAATGTCGAAGTTAGGTTGGAAGGGCCACCGATCATAGATATGCCCCACTGCACGTCATAGTTCTGCGCCCTGTAGGCAAGTGAGGTAGCGAACCGTGTCTGGGTCACGTCATTGGCTGGCACGGCCGCCGATGCGGTGACCGTGAAAGGCGCAGCGAGCAGCCAAGCGCTTCCCACGACGCTGAACGGCTGATTCTGCTGGGAGTCGTACGCCATCCCGACGCTGAACGACCGCGTAGGGTTTGGACTGATTACCGTTCTGACCTGTGCCTGGAAGGCTGTTCCGATGACCCGACCAGTGCCTTCTACATTCACCAGCGGAGACAGGCTATATCGTCCCCTGGTGCCAAGGTAAGGGGTGGTGTTCAAGAACCCCGCGTCGAGCGAGAGCTCATAACTGCCTGGTGGTTTGCCGGGGAACAGATAATCCTGAACGACGGTGCGGGTACCGGTCTCGTCCCGGATCTCCACCTCGATCCGGCCTTGGTTGTTGTGCAGCGGCAGATCGCGTAGCGTTACTGGTCCTGCCATCACGTCATATTCTGCGATCAGGAGGCCGTCAACACGGACACGTAGGTGCGCCTGGAACGGCAGATCAATGGTTAACGCTGGCCAGACTTGCAGCGGCATATTCGACAGCTGTAACCGGGCTCCGGTGAAGAGGAATGCATTTAAGCTGGAGAATGCAGTAGAAGCAGCGTATGAAACGTCGCCCGTGTAGCCGACGTTGTAGGCCAACTGAACAGAAGACGTCGCGGAGACATTCAACCCCACCTGCGCGGAGGGCACCCACCGGATACGGCTTGCCGTGACGTCTGCTGCCGTGCCTACGGACGCAGACCATGGCCCATTGACGTAATGGGCGCGGACTGCTCCACGAAAACTGGGGGAGGTACTCAAGTTGCCCGACATCCCCGCCGCATAATCGACGGAGAACAGCGGTGTGGTCGCCGCTGACGGCTCAAGCGGCTCTACCACCGTGAGCGAATGGCCCGCCAGTGCCCGAGGGGCGGGCTGGAAAGTGAGCGTGAGCCGTTCGGTGTTGATTGTTGGGGAGAAGCTAGGAAGGAGGTGGACGTACCGTGCGAGACCGCAGTCAACCTCGGCGTCAAAGTATGCCTTCTCTTCCGGACGCAATGCTTTGGGATCCAGCCAGACGTCCTGTCCCACCAGGTGAGTGAGGAAGGTGCCACGGTTGGTGGCACCGACGTGGATCTCGAGCAAGGTCTCATCCGCCGTGCAGACCTGCGTTCCATTGGATGACATAGAAATGGACGGGAGAGCAGGGGTAGGAGGGGCTGCAGCGCTCTGAGCGGCTGCCAGGTTTGCGAGCAGACCTAGCGTGAGGCTAAGGAGTCTGGAGGCCAAGCCGCTCATGCTTCTCCTGACCTTGATCGGTATATGAGACAGACAGGCCGTCTTGGGGGTAGTCATGCAGTGGCAATGGCAGTGTCACGGTCGAACCGGCAAGCACATACGTCCCGCCGACCGGAACCTTTTCGCCTCCGTGTGTGACACTGCTGTTCCTGAGCGATGCGGCTGCTGTGCCGTCATTTGTCCAGCGGAGAACCAAGCCATCTGGGGTTTGTTCCAGTCGCGGGCGCAGGTGGGCGACCGCGCCAGGCACCGTCACGAACAAGGGCAAACTGAAGGCGTAGCGCGTCGTGATACTGCCGCTGACTGTGGCGGCGTTAGCAGTGGAGATCAGAGGAGTGGACTTTGGCGTTCCAGTTAGCACCACCCGGTAGGTGGCCTCGGGTAAGCTGCCGCGCGTGCGCAATCCGACGCGGATGGTCTGGGTGCGGCCAGGTTCCAAGACGAAGCGGGGCGGGTTGGTCAGCACCTCCGGCGTCAGTTCGAGTACGTCCTTGCCGTCTTGCTGGCTCCAGCGCATGACCTCAACTGTAAACTCGACCGGAACGGTGTCTTTGTTCTGAACGCTGGTTGAAGCGTTCAGGGTTCGGATTGGATTGATATTCAGCAGGGTGGGGGTAAAGACCAGGTTCACGGCCTGAACATGTCCGAATGACAGGAGGCTCAGGGTGAAACAGATACCGACGCGTCGGAAGGGATTCATCAAAACCTCGGTGCGGTGTGCCAGCAAACAGAGGCGCGGTGTCATCGCCGCGCCTCAAAGGGGATGGAGGTTAGAAGTCGACGCTGACGGTAACGATACCTGCATAGTCAGCGTTAGGGACAGTCCACTGGTCGGTACGTGCCGAGGCACTGACAGTGTAGACGCGGCTGTCTGAGCCGTAATACTGGCTGCCGGGATCACCGGCGTAAGCCTCGACTGCCGAAACGGCAAGGTCGACACTGAGAACTGCACTACTGCCGTCCACACGGTTGAGCACGTCGGGCTTGGTCACAGTGACGGTAGGCGACTGGGCGTTGATACTTCCGAAGTTGCAATGGAGCGTCCCGGTCGAGCCGCCCATCTGGTCGCTGACCCCGTTGGCCGCAGTGTAATGGAACGTCAGCGGAACGGCGTCGCCCTCAAAAACGCAGCTGGGATCCACAGTTGCCGTTACTGGGATTTCTTGGGTCACGTTACCTGCCATGGCGGTGGAAGCAAGTGAAATCAGGGCGGCGCTGATAAAAAGAAGTTTCTTCATATTCATCTCCTTAGAACTGTTGGCTGATTCGATTTTTTACTCATGAGAGAGAAAGGGGACACTGAGCGTTCATGTCCGGTAGGTAAGGTCATCTTGGCTGTTCGGGATGTAGAGGGTATTTGATCTGTTCGGATGCCGGGTTCCGAAAAGTCGAAGTGGGGAGGCAGCCAGCGGGCGCTCCTACCGTAACCTGCTTAAGCTGATCAGCAAGTAAATATGCGTTGGGCTTTGAGGAAAGCGTGGGATCCTCACATGGGCATCGTAAAAGCCCCTGCGTTATTGGAGCGTTATGCCGTTGGGGGGGGTGCGAGGGCGTCCAGAAAGCCAGGAGGGGACAGAGCGATAAGTTGACGGTACAGGTCGTTGGCTTGTGTGCTCCACGCTGGATCTGTGACTGACAGGGCCCGCGCCGTGTGGTACTGCACGTCCAGCATTCCGCCTGCTTGGGCGAGTTGGACGGCTTCCAGCAGGTCGAACTTGGCGTCTGCTGCGCTGCGTAACGGTGCCCGGAGGAGTAAGCCTCGCGCCAGCAATTCCTCCATCTGGCACGTACGGGCTTGCCGGACCATCTCGTCGGCGAGGTTGGCGGCCTGCTCGTCCCTGCCTCCCAGAGTGGCCACCAGTACCAGCGCCTGATTGGCTACTATTTGCGTCAGCGGCACCTGAATGTGAACCGACAAGTCGCGTACGCGCTGAGCCCCGTGTTCCGCCTCAGCGCGTTGTCCCAAAAGCGCGTGAGCCGAGGTGAGGCCACTGAGCGCCAAAGAGAGCCGCACCGGATCACCAACCTCTTGAGCGAGGACAACGGCCTGGGTCAGCAGCGCTGCCGCCTCCTTATACTGTCCGGCGTAAATTGCCAGCAGACCACGTCGGTGCCACAGATCTACAAGGGGCGGTGGGTATGCGCCGAGCACCGGCTCAGCCGCGTCCAGTTCTTGCAACGCCTTGCTGTAACGGCCCTGACTGATGGATACCAGCGCTTGGTGAATCTGCCGAACCCCCACATCGAACGGCGAGCCCGGAGGGGTCATCGGCAGGGCCAGGATCGCCTCGGCTTCCGCGAGCCGTCCCAGCGCCCAATATGTCCAGCCCAGATTTCCGGCGTACCATGCCGGGTCAGGTTGGCGCGCCGCTGATGGGGTGACCAGCTGGAAGGACTCGTATAACTGGGCCGCTTCATCCAGCCGTCCGGCCATCCAGAGGAGCAGCGCATGCTCATTGGTAATCTCGGTTCGCCCCGGTGCGAGGATCTGCGCCGTGAGAATCGCGTCTTCCGCCGCCGCGTACTGTCCAGCGCGCAGATGTACCGCGAACCGGACGCGCCACAACTCAGCCTGCTCGGGCTGCGTCAGGATGCTGCTGGCCAGATCGGTAGCCCGGATGATCTGACCCAGGGCGTCGTCCAGTCGGCCACACAACCGGTAGAGTTCTGCTAGAGCAGCGGATACCTCCACTTCCCGGTGGGCGTTCGGGGCGGCGAGTAGTGCGGCGAGCATCGCCTGCTCTGCTCCTGGCGGATCATGGCCGCGTAGGGCCATTCCAAGACCGTACTGAGCGTCTGCGACGCTGCCCTGCCCTCCAGTAGTGAGGGCATGCCGGAAGTCCAAGGCGGCGTCCGCCCAGGCACCACGGCCCAGCGCCACCCAACCGGCCCTGACCCAGTGAGGTGCGGCGCTGGACGGCTGACCGGCGGCCTCCCAGTGAAGTGCCAGGTGTTCAGGTGCAGTGGCCTTTGGGTAAGACCCACTCCGGTTTTGTAGGTGCGAGGCAATGCTGGCGTGCAGGAGCGCCCGTACCGGAAGCGGCACACCCTGGCGAGCTGCCTGCGCGATCATGTCGTGCGCGAAGCTCGAGCCGCTCATGATCTGCGCGGCCTCCAGTTCTGCCCAAGGTTGCACGAGATCGAGCGGGTGAAGGTCCATTACCTGAGCCGCGAGTTGCGCGTCGAACTCTGAGCCGGCCACAGCGGCTACGCGGGCCAGTCGCAGTGCCGGAACCGAAACACGCTCCAAGCGGCGGCGCAGCAGCGGTTCCAGTTGCGGCGGCAACGGCAGCGCCTGTGGATTGCGCTCATACGCTGCAAAGTCACCGGCATCCATCAGACTGCGCAACGTCTCCAGCACAAACAGTGGGTTTCCTCCAGTGTGCCGCCAGAGTGCTTCCATCATGGACGACTCCGCCACCGACCCTGACTCGGCTCCACGATGCTTCAAGAAGGCACGGGTGAGAGTACCGACCCCCAATTCATGCAGGGGTTGAAGATTGATGTTCAGGGCTGCCCCGCCGTCCATCAGCCGCTCGAGGGTCTCCAGCCGCGAAAACGAGAGTTCGCCTTGCCGGAATGTGATGCCCACCCGCACGCCCAGCGCTCGCCATTCAGGCTGCGAGAAGATGAACATCCATGCTTCCCAGCTGCGCTCATCCGTCCACTGATGATCATCCAGCAAAAGACTGCCAGCCCCGCCCGTGCCGCTTCCTTCCTGCATGCTCAGCGCAAGCGGTAGAAGGGCGGTGACCAGCCGGGTCATCGCTTCTAGGAAGCGGCGTTGCGCCGCCGCTGAGCTCAGCAGTCCCGCCCTCGATTCCTCAGGCCACAGGTCTGGCAATAGGTGCGCGGCCTCGGCACGCACCCAATCTTCGAGCGGTTCGGACGTGGAAGCAGGGTAGAGCAGTGCAGCGTCCTGGTGTGCTTTTAGGAGTCTCCGTGCCAGCCGACCCAGTGCCAAGTAGGGCACAGTTTCGTCATTTGGACGTGATTCCAGACAGAGCGCCGCGCCGCGCGTACGCAAAATCTCCAGCAGCAGCCGTGTCTTCCCTATTCCTGGTGGGCCGCTCACCATAACGATTTGCCCTGCGTCTAGAGCCGCATTCAATCGCGCCGATTCCGCGTCACGGCCTATCAGCGGAGGCTGCCAGGGGGGCGGATTCTGCGCCTCGCCCGCCGCCCCAGCTTGCCGAATCCGGTCGGCCAGCACGAGTGTTTCTGGCAGTGGAGATACTCCCAATTCCTGTTTGAGAACCTCACGACAGGTGCGAAAGGCAGCCAACGCTGCGGCACGGTCTCCTAGACCTACGTGTAAAGTCATGATCAACCGGTACACAGGTTCGGATAGCGGGTCGAGTTCAAGCAGACGCGTTGCCACCCGCATAGCGCTGCTCAGATCTCCTCCATCCTGGTAGGTACGGCACCGTTTCCACAGAGCATCGTGGAGTAGTGTTTTGTGATGTTCCCTTTCGGCCAGCAACCACTCCTCGAACGCAGGACAGTCACTGAAATCCTTGTTGGCCAGTAGCTTGTCCTCTCCAGTCAGCCCTTCTAGATCACGTCCCTCAAGCGTGGCAAGTCTGAACTGTATGACGTCCGTGTGGACGTGGCTGGCCAGCGTTAGCAGCCCGTTATCCACTACCAGTTCTGTGCCGTAAGTGCGTAGTCGCCAAAGCGTCTGACGCAGGTTGGTGCGCGCTGATCTGTCAGGCACATTGGGCCACAGCAGATCCGCTACCTGCTCGCGTGTTACTTGACTTTCCAAGCACACATACGCCAAGACTCCCGCCGCTTTGCGCTCCAACTGCCGAACCCGGCCATCCACCACGAGTGATGGAACACCCAAGAGCTGTAGGGTGACATCAGGCGCGGTGAATTGCACCACCCCAGTATATGAGTATGAGTCCCGCCGAAGAAAGCTGATCTCCCACCTGAGAGCGGTGTTGCTGACTCTATTAAATTGAAAGGGTAAAGGGCTGAGACGGGTCTTTCTAGAGTTTTGTGGCCTTGCGATCACGTCCAGACGCACCTTTGTGGTTCACTTCAAAACGATCCAAGCGAGGCTAACGATTCTCTTCCCGGCGATATTGGCGCTGTCCAGAACGTAGGAGAACAGGGGCAGGCGGAGTGCGGGGCGTTTGGGCTTGCTCACGCGTCTACACGCTTCACAGAGGCAAAATCGCTGCTGTTTCTGGACACTCTGACGCTGCCGTTGCAGTCGTCGTAAAGCTCGATGAAGCTGTCCATGACGGCTTCAGCCTTGTAGTTCTCACTGAACCTCTTGGCCCACCTGAAATTGACTCGGGGCCGCGTGAATTGGGATGCTGACGGTTAAGCTTGATGCTTGGACTTCCCGGTCCAACAGGTCGCGCAGCATGGTCGGCACCTTGAAGCCCAGCCATGACGCTTCCGTCTGGGTCTGCCCCAGCAGTTCCTGCGCCCGTTTGAGCGGCACGCCGTACCAGTGGGCGCGGTCGGCGAGGCCGGCGGGACTGCCGATCAGCTCCGCGGGCATCCGTGCGCCGAAGATCCGGTGCAGCAGGTCTTTGGTGTCCCGGAAGACGTCCGCCGCCGCGCACAGAACCTGCTCAGGGCGGGGGACGGGACCGATTGCGGAACCAGTGGTGACCGATGATTCCAGGTGCTGTGGTTCTTCATTTTCCTGAGAGCGAGAGCCAGCAGGCGGGGCCAGTTCTCCCAACTTGTCCGCTTGCTGTGGACAGATTGTCTGGTTGTACCGCCTGATAGGCGCGTAGATTGACCAGTCGTGCGCGGCAACCGGGTAGATTATCCGGTGGTGGGAGATTCGGGCTGCAGGGCCGCCCTGGGAGCCTGAAGCCAGAGTTCGTCAGTGGTTCTCGATTCGTTCCGGCGGTGACGCTCCACCCGCGTCAAATACCCTTCTGCTTCCAGAACTCCAAGGTGACGGCGGACGCTGCGTTCATCTTGCCCAGTCATCACGGCCAGCGTGTCCACGCCGGGGAAAGCGCGGCCTTCGGCGTCGGCGAAGTTGGCGACCGCGACGAGGACGAATTTGCGGCCGGCGGGCTGGACGGGCTGGGTGTAGGCTCATTTCGTAGCATAGATGCTCACGCGCCGCTCCGGGGAAAAAGATTCTCGTCAGGTGAGTTGTCTAGATTCTCAGAGTGAAACTTTTTGTGTGGATTTTGGCGCTGGTGAAGTCCTTCAGCGCGCGTCATCCGCTTCCGAAGGTCATGACGGAGCCGCTGGACTCGCCGTTGCAATGCCTGGCGCTGGCCCGACTGAAGTACGGCGCTGCCGTGGATGAGTTCAGTGCGCTCTACACCCTGTATGCCAATGGCGAGCTGACGCCAGGGCAGTACTGGCAGGCGAAGAAAGTCCTGCTCGAACGCGAAGTTACCCGGCAGACCTTGCACAGCTAGTCTGAGGGCGTTCATTTCGCTGCCCCAGGCTAGCGCCGTAGCACGCGGAGCAGCAAGTCCCAACTGCTGCCACTGGGCCAGCTCCGGCGTGACAATGTCAGGGAGTTGATCGGAGTTGATGACGTTGTCGCTGGGCATCACGCGGGTCATTTCCTGAGCCTCCAGGCGAGCCGCTCGAGCACGCCAGCGAGCCTAAAAGCGGTTCGCTTGAGCAGGTCGGCGAGTCTGGGCGTGATGAGCCAGCCTGGCGTGCAGCTCTGGAGCGGCTCTGTGACCGGGTCGGGCCAGCCAAGCGCGGCAGCGATGCTGTGTGCTTCTGCCTGAGTCGCGGCCTAGTCAGGGCGAAGCGGTTCGGTGCGGCGACGCGCAGCACTGCACCGCTCTCCAACTGCATCACCACTGTTTGACCTCGCTGCCGAGCGGAGCACAACGCCTCTTGGCGGATGAGTTGGAGGGTCACACTGCTCCCAAGCTGCGTTGGGTGGATAGGCGAATTCGTAGAACGTCAGGGGAAGTCTGGGCATGGGTCATCTCCAAGTTGAGTGGGATGGGATGCTGCGGATTGGTGAGCAGCCCTCCTTCCATCATGTGGGGGTTGACGGTTGGTCGCCGCCTTACCAGGGCAGGTTCAGGAGTGGGGGATTGGAGATCGCGCGCCACTCACCGTTAGGCTGCTGGTCGGTGGCGTCGTCGAGGAGCCAATGGCCGAAGCCGTGGAGGGCAGCGGCGTCTTGGGCGAGCGCGAGAAGCTGGTCATCAGGGACATTCCTCGCGGGCCACACTTCCTGGCCTGCCGCGTCGTACACGCTGAGCTGTGCGGTAGAGGTGATGACGAAGCTGTGGGCGTTCTGGCCGTGGGTGCGGCGCAGTTCGCTTTTGAGGCTCAGGTGCTGGGCAGCTGAGGCGATGGTGGCGGTGAGATCCAGTGGGGTGCGGGTGCGTTTGGGTTTCATGCCGTTGTTGGTACGCGCCGCGTGAGGGTCAAAAAAAGAGGAGTCGGCTGAGCTGCCGTGCTCCTCTCCCCTCCCCTGCTGGGGTTCAGGTATCTGGGGTGAGGACAGGCAGGCGGGACTGTTGCGCTCTGCCGAGACTGTCCTGGTTGACTTGGCCGTTCTTGTTGCGGATGACGCTGAGGTTACTGATCGGCACGGCCATGATGTACGCCGCCGTGAAGGTGGGTGCAGGGGCGAGCAGGTCGAGGGTCTGGACGGTGTAGCTGGTGCGTTTGAGCTTGCGGGTCTGGCTGAAGTCGGCGGGAGCCGTCCACCAGTGGTATCCAGCACAGGGTTCCGCTGCGGCGTGGGGCTTGCCGCAGGGACAGGTGAAGTGCTGGGTGTGCGGAGCAAGGGCGGGAGCGTTGGTGACCTTACCGGTGGGGTGAATGAGGATCAGGGTGCTCTGCGCGGTGAGCTTATTAAAGTCAGCCGTCCGGGGAATCTTGCGGCTAATCCCGATAGCCCTGGCCTCTTCAATAAAGTCAGCAGGGTGCGGGTAATGAACTGCGCCGATCAGGTCGACGATGTGCCAGACCCCCGCACGTTCGATGAGACTGACCCCCTGGGCACTCAGGCCGAGCTGGGCAGGATTGACAGCTTGCGGGTGATCAATCAGGAAACGCTCGATGGGTGCGCTCTGGGAAGAGAAGCCGCATTCGGCGTAGATATGCCCTTCCTGCCGTCCGGGGCCGCACTGCCGCGCACCGCCCGCTGCTGGCGTGATGGCCAATTCAAGTAACGTGGTCATGGTTCGCTCTCCTGAAGATCAGTGTTGAGTGGGGCACGGTTTAGCTCCGGAGGCCGAGATTGATTCGGCCCGGCTGAGTTGGAAAGACACTGACCCGCGCGGCTTGCATGGGAACGGGCGTGGTCGGTGCAGGCACTGGGGCCGGGACTGGACGTTGAGGAACGAACGCGGTGGTAGGGCGCAGGGCGTCGAGCAGCGTGTCCAGATCGATGCCTGCATGCTGAGCGAGCCGCCGCACTTCGTTGATGAGGTCACCCAACGGGTCGGTCTGAATGCTGAGGAGCGGCAAGCCCGCAAACAAGTCATCCAGGCTCCCTTGCAGGTCATTCACACGGGCCGTCTGGGTGAGCTTGAGGTCCGCGCCGGTGAATTTCTCTCCGGCATCGAGTTTGCGTTCAGCGGCGAGGATGGCCTGCGGTAGGTAATCATCGCCGAGATTGGCCAGACGCTGCGCGACCCCTTCGGCAATGCTGACGCCGACATGGATCAGGATGGTTTCGGGGAGTTTGAGGAGCTTGAGGCGCTGTTTGATGGTCTGGGCGCTGATGTGGACGTGGTGGGCGAGGTCGGTGACGCTGACGAATTGGCCGTCATTGAGGGCGACTTGCCAGCTGCGGGCTTCATCGAGGGGGTTGCTGCTGCGGGCAGCATTCAGGATGGCGCTCGCGGCGGCGATCTGGCCACGCGTGCCGTCCGTGATGAGGGCCGGAACCTCAGCGATGCCGTACTTCAGGGCGCTGCTGATGCGCCGGTCACCATCCACGATCAGGTACGGCACCGCCGGGTTGCCACTTGGTTTCAGGAGAACGCTCTGCATCACACCGAGCTGCTGAATGCTCGGAATGACCTGCATGGTGTCCGGTGGAACGATCAGGTGAACGGCAACCTGGCGGGCTTCGGTGGTGAGCGGAGCGCTGAATAAGTGGCCTTGCAGTGTGGTCATGAATGATCCTCCTTGACCCTCCCCTCTTCCCAGCTTCGCTGGGGAGGGTGGCGAACCCAAGACGGCAACTTCTCCCAACTGGGAGAGGCAGAAAATGGCCAAGGTCTATTGACCCTGTATCGCTCCTACACTTGTGTATTTGTACACAGATTTGTAAATGTACAAACGCACATGTCAAGTTGACTACAACACGACGAGCGGGCAGGGCGAGATGGCAATGATTGCAGTGACCGGTCTGAAGAGCGGTATTGCCAAGCCAATAATGCTCATCCCTCGATCTCCGCCAGCAGCAGAATGATCACATTTTTCGTATCGCTCTTACACTTGTGTATTTGTACACAGATTTGTAAATGTACAAACGTACATGTCAAGTTGACTACAACACGACGAGCGGGCAGGGCGAGATGGCAATGATTGCAGTGACCGGTCTGAAGAGCGGTATTGCCAAGCCAATAATGCTCATCCCTCAATCTCTGCCAGCAGGAGAATGATCACGTTTTTCGTATCGCTCCTACACTTGTGTATTTGTACACAGATTTGTAAATGTACAAACGTACATGTCAAGTTGACTACAACACGACGAGCGGGCAGGGCGAGATGGCAATGATTGCAGTGACCGGTCTGAAGAGCGGTATTGCCAAGCCAATAATGCTCATCCCTCAATCTCTGCCAGCAGGAGAATGATCACGTTTTTCGTATCGCTCCTACACTTGTGTATTTGTACACAGATTTGTAAATGTACAAACACACATGTCAAGTTGACTACAGTACGACGAGCGGGCAGGGCGAGATGCCCAATGGAAGAGGCCATTCAGACCTGGGCAACGACGAAAAACAAGCCAGGCCGCCCTAGGGTTGGCCTATAGAAGGTGAGCGTTGCACAGCGAGGGCAGATCACGTTCTTGATACGTCTCTCTCACCAGCGCTCTGGCTACTGAGTCGTGACTAACCGGTTTTGTACCACAGAGAGTTAGTGCCGCTCCTCGCGTACAGCTCGTAACTGCTGAATCCAGGCTGATCGAGCAGCAGGATCACGGATGACGGCGCGCATGGCAGCCTCAAGCGCCTCATCAATGTTGACCCGCCGCACGTTCAGTTCATCTGCCACGTCCAGCAGCGCGCGGCTGAGTTCGCGGTGCAAGGCAACAGGAACGCGGCCAGCCAGTGACTTGATCTCATCGCGTCCCTGTACACCTCTAGAAGCCGTTGGTTTCGGCTCTGGTAGTTCTTCCTGCCGGGTTCGCTGTAAACCTTTGAGGGCACTCGCGAGGTCACTCATCGTCGGCTCCTCCCAATGAGGTCCACAGCTTCCAGAGTCACCCGCTCATAATCATGCCAGCACTTCATTGCGATCTCGGACTTCACGTCCTTTACCAGCATGGCCGCGTTTGCAGCGTCTCTGAAAGCCTCGCTAATCCGCACGCCAGCTTTCAGGACGGGAATACCGAGTTCGACCAGCCCTTTGCGGGCCTGGATGTCTTTCATGCCGCCAGGCCGCACCATGGTCAGAAGAGCAGCGTAATTCCCGCTGGTCACGCCACCTGAGCGCAGAATTTCAGCAGTTTGGGCCACACCGTCGAGACCATTGATGTCCGGTGTGGTGGGCAACAGGGTAAGGTCAGCGGTGCGAGCAAATTCCAGCAGCTCAGTGTTGTCCGGACCGCCTTCAGTATCAAGCACAATGGCGTCATATTCTCTTGCCCTGGCGAGTGCCGTCACTGGAGCGACAGTGTACGGCAGGTGGCCGCCACGTGCCCAGGCCGTTGAGGTACGAATCCGGTCTCCGTCGGCCAAGAGCACTCGCTGTCCCGCTAAGGCCAAGCACCCAGCTACGTGAATCGCCGTTGTTGTCTTAGCAATACCGCCCTTCAGACCGACCACTGCAATCACTACCATCTCACCCTGTCCGCTTATCATATTGTACCCAACTTAACATGTACGTTTGCACATTTATAGCCTCGTACACTTGTACACAAGTGTACGAGGGCAAGTGAATGCTGATGGTATGTATTGACCCCACCAGAAATAGAGTCCTGTATGGCAACGCGCTTTTCGGGTAGGTGCCATTGCGTTGCAGACTTAACACGGGATCAGACCTTCGCGGCTGCATGACGCATCTGCCGCACTGCCAACCTTGAATGCTCGGTTGAGCACCGCAACTTTGCGCTTATACGCTGAGAGCGTTTTCTCGCCGATGTCGAGCTTCTTGCCATCAGCCGTGGGCAAGTATCCTCGGTAGCCGCGCAGGTTGAAGTACAGCTCACCGAACACCTGGCCGTGCAGCAACACGTCATAGGGCATTTCGCGTTCGCACATGGCCTTGCGGTGTGGGGCGGGCCGCAGGGTGATCACGCTTTTCGTGGTGGTGCTCATCCCTCGACTTCCGTCACCATCAGGCCGCCCTCGACCCACTTCAGGCTGAAGGCTGGGGCGAGAATGGCCGCATTGAGGTACGTTAGCGCGTCGGGTTCCTCGGCGACCAGCTGCTCGTCATCCATACCGTGAAGGCCGAGGCTGCTGCGCCATCCCCAAATCTGGGCGGCTTCGCAGACAAGTTGCCTGCCTTTGGCCTGCCCGTGCAGGCGGTCGTGCTGGCAGCCAGGTATCCATTCGAGCGGTTGTGTGAAGGCCGGAAGCAGCAAATTCAC